>NZ_JBEPDH010000033.1:0-40381 GCF_040300245.1 Nocardioides sp. NPDC000445
AGGGCGTCGATGCCGTCGGCTAGATCCTCGCGGGCATTCCTAACTGAGGCACCGACCACCTTTCGCGGGCATCTTGACATGAGGCACTACGGGACCGCGAAGCGGCCGGCGAAGCCGGCGGCCGAAGGCCGTCCTTGACTCCGGGGACGATCGAGAAGACCCTCCCGAAAGGGTCGGCGGCCAAGCTTGCGGCAGCGGCGGAACACCAACCCTTTGAGAAAGCCCAAATCCGAGTCTCACCCCGTGTAGACAGTCCCCTTGCCGTACAACGCCCGAGTCACAGAAGACAGATACCCACTCGCATCAGCAGACCCGAGGTTGTAGGTGTTGAAGACTCCGTAACCCTGAGAGACCGTACGAGAGGCGAGCGAAGCGGCGGTCGAGGCGGACGTGCCCTGAATGTTGATGGCAGCCGGAGCCAGCGACGCCTTGCCGAGACCAGGAACGTCAGGCACACCCCAGGTCCCGTAGTAGGGGTTCCAGGCGTAGTCGAGCAGGTCACCGGCGTTGACCCCGCCGTACGAGAGCCGCGAAGCGGACGGCCCGATGAAGTAGAGCGTGATCAGCTTGTCCGGAATCCGCGAGCGCAGTGCTTCGAGGAGGTAGACGAAGGAGAAGTCGTTGGGCTGGCCGGTCCCGTTGGCACCGTAGTTGGACCACTCGTCGTCGAAGTCGATCCCGTCCAGGCCGTACCGGGTCACCACCGCGGCGAGCTGGTCGGCGAACGCCTCGGCGGCGGCGCGGTCGGGGAAGTTGGCGAACCCGGCGCCCTGGTGGTTGCCGAGCACCGAGAGCAGGATCTTGATGCCCTTGGCCTGGGCCGGGCGGATGTGTACGTCGGCGGCGTCGAGCTGCGCCTGCACCTGCGGGTTGTTGTAGAGGTAGGCCCGCTGGCCGTCGTAGTTGATGTTCGCGGCGAAGATCAGGCCGATGTCGAAGACGTTGCCGCCTCCGGCGAGCTCGTACTTGGCGACGTTGCCGACGCTGTAGTTGTTGACCTCGACATAGCCGGTCATCAGCGTCGGCGACGCGAGCGGGCGCGCCGCGTTCGCCGCCGTGGCCAGACCGGTGACCACACCGGTGGCACCGATGGCGGCCGCTCCGGCACCGAGGAGCATGCGTCTGCGTGAGATGTGGGGAAATGACATGGCTGATCTCCTTTAGTTGCGGTGGAACCTCAGGGTGCGGACCTCCAAGGCACCGAGACTGAGCGCGACGACACCGCCGTCGGCGCTCACCTCCGCGATCGGGTCCTCCACGAGCGAGATCTCTTCGACCCGCCCGAAGCTCTCTCCGACGCGCAGCTCCCCCTGCGTACGCGCGCCAGTCGACTCGTAGACACGCACGACCAGGTCGCCGGAGCGGTCGGCGGCGAGCTTGACGCTTGAGACCACCAGGCCCTCCCCGGAGACGGTCACCAGCGGCTCGACCGCACGGGCTCCCGACACCGGACGGGCAGGCGTGTTGAGCGCCGCCCCCGCCTCGGTCGCGGTCTCGACCGAGGCGCCGATGACCAGGCCATAGCGGTGGGTCTGCACGCCCTGGTCGGTCTCCGGGTCGGGGAAGCGGGGCGCGCGCAGCAGCGAGAGCCGCACCTCCGTGGTCAGGGCCGAAGGACGGGTGACGTCGAAGCCGTACGTCGAGTCGTTGACCAACGCGACCCCGAAGCCGGGCTCCTCGGCGAGCACCCAGCGGTGCATCGAGGTCTCGAACTTCGCCGCCTCCCAGGAGGTGTTGGTGTGGGTCGGGCGGCGGTGGTAGCCGAACTGCGTCTCGGCGAGGGTCTGCTCGGCCTTGACGTCGAGCGGGAAGGCGACCTTGAGGAACTTCTCGGTCTCGTGCCACTCGGTGCTCTGCGAGATCTCCAGCACGCGCGACGCCGGCGCCAGCGACAGCACCTGCGTGGTCGAGGAGTCGGCCGAGATGGGCCGATCGACGACCAGCCCGTCGGGCATCACCGAGATCGAGGTGACCTCGCGCAGGTCGGTGACCCGGTTGCGGTAGAACCGGTCCACGTCCCAGGCGTCCCACATGTTCGGGAAGTCCTGGTGGAGCTGGAGCAGGTTGGCCTCGGCCCCGGCCGGGATCGCGTCGCGCCCGGTCGCCAGATCGAGCGCCGAGGTGATCAGACCCTCGGCGGAGACGGTGACCCGGACGATGCCGTTGTCCAAGACGTACGTCCCGTCCTGCTCGACCACGGAGACCGCCGCCACGGGCTCGGCCGCCGTGACCGCACCCGAGCGCCCGTCGGCACGCAGCGCGACCGTACCCTCGCCGGCGAGCGCGGTGACCGCCCGGTCGATGAGGGCGGTGGCGGCCTCCGCGACCCGGGCATAGTGGGCAGCTGCCTCGCGGTGGACCCAGGCGATCGAGGTGCCCGGCAGGATGTCGTGGAACTGCTGCAGCAGGATCTGCTGCCACAGCGCGTCCAGCTCGTCGTAGGGGTAGTCGGCCAGGCCACGCAGAGCGGCGGTGGCCGACCACAGCTCGGCCTCGACAAGCAGGTGCTCGCAGCGCCGGTTGCCCTGCTTGGTGAGGTGCTGGGAGGTGAGGGTGGCGCGGTGGAGCTCGAGGTAGAGCTCGCCGACCCACACCGGCGGGTCGGTCAGCTCCTCCCGGGCTGACGCGAAGAAGTCGTCGGGGTGTCTCCAGGACACCTGGGCGGAGCCCTCCAGATCACGGAGCCGGCGGGCCTTGCCGGCCATCTCGCGGGTGGTGCCGCCACCGCCGTCGCCCCACCCGACCGGGGCGATCGACCCGGTGGCGAGCCGGTTCTCGCGGAACTGGCGCGACGCCTTGGCGACCTCCTCGCCGGAGAGCCGGGAGTTGTAGGTGTCCATCGGCGGGAAGTGGCTCAGGATGCGGGATCCGTCGATGCCCTCCCACTCGAAGGTGTGGTGGGGGAACTTGTTCACCTGGTTCCAGGAGATCTTCTGGGTGAAGAACCATTCGAACCCGGCCCGCTTCATCAGCTGCGGCAGGGCCGGCGAGTAGCCGAAGGAGTCCGGCAGCCAGACGCCCTTGCAGCGGATCCCGAACTCGGACTCGAAGAACCGCTGGCCGTAGAGAAACTGCCGCACCAGCGACTCCCCCGACGGCATCGTGGTGTCCGACTCGACCCACATGCCACCCAGCGGGATGAAGCGCCCCTCCGCGACCGCGGCCTTGACCTTGGCGTAGACCTCGGGGCGGTGCTCCTTGAGCCACGCATACTGCTGGGCGCTCGACATCCCGTAACGGAAGTCGGGGTCCTCGCCGAGCAGCTCGGTCATCGAAGAGGTGGTCCGGGCGACCTTGCGGATCGTCTCGCGCACCGGCCACAACCAGGCCGAGTCGATGTGGGCGTGGCCGATCGCGGCGATCTGGTGGGCGGAGTCGTGCGAGGTCGCCTCGAGCACCCCGGTCAGCACCGAGCGGGCCGAGGCCGCCGTCGCCGCGATCCGCTGCAGGTCGACCCGGTCGAGGGCGTCGTCGATGGCCTGCAGGATGCGGAACTTACGCGGCCCCTCGGGCAGCTCGACCTGCAGCTCGTGGAGCGTCTCCAGGTCGAGACAGAGCTCGAATACGTCCTGCTCGAAGACGGCCAGCTCGATCCGCCGGGTCGTGTAGAGCTTCTTGGGCGAGGAGGTCTGGATGTCCCCTTCCTGGGTGGGCAGGAAGGGGTGGTAGTCGAGCAACACCGGGTTGGCCGCGGCCTCCAGGAAGAGCTCGACCTCCTCACCGCCGACGGCCTCCGACGCCACCAGCACCCACTGGTTGCGCGGGTTGAGGCTCTTGATCGGGCTGGGTTCGCCGGTGAGGGCGTCGGGTGTGTAGACCAGCCCCTCGCACTGGAAGCCGGGCATGTTGACGTCGAAGCCGAGATCGCAGACCAGCTCCACCCGCCTGCCGGCCCACTCCGCGGGCACGGTCCCGGTGATCCGGAACCAGGTCGTCCCCCAGGCCGGGCCCCAGTCGCCACCGACCTCGAAGGGCTCGTAGGTCAGGGCCAACCCGCCCGCGGGAGGGATCGGCTCGCCCGGAAGCTCGTGCCACTCGACGCTCACCGGCGCCGCCGTGGTGTGGACCGCCGGCCACAGCCGCTCCTTGAGGACCCGGCTCACGCGGCCTTCGGTGAGGTGTACGTCGTCGTGCATCAGTGCTCGTCCTGTCTGTTCTCGAGGTCGTCTTCGATGAGCTCCAGCTGCGTGAGCACGCAGTCGGACAACGCGGTGAACCGTACGGCGCCCGCCACGACCGGGTCGCCGCGCCTGATCCGGAAAACCCTGGTCTGACCAGCCCAGACGTACGTCTCGGTAACCCGCTCTTCGCGGGCCACAATCGCGCGGCCGGCATCGAGGAATTCCAGTCCCCAGGCCAGGTCGCCCGGCTCCGCGGAGGTCACGGTATAGAGGGAGAGCCGCCGCTCGCCGACGAGCGGGACCTCCACCTGCTCCCCCGCCCTCAGCGCGATCGTGGTCTCGCCCGTGTCATCGGTCAGCGAGCCGGGAACCACGACGGTCGTGTCGGACACCGGCAGCCCGGGCGCGATCCGCGAGGCTGAGGGTGGGCGGGAGTCCTTCGCCCATCCGCACGGCACCTCGGAAAGCTCGGTGACCAGGTGGGCGCCGGTGACCAGGCGGGCGTGCGGAATGGAGATCTCGTCCCAGGGCGCACCGTCGAGCATCACCGAGCGGATGTATCCACCGGTCCCGACCGCCTCGATCACGATCTCCTTGCCGCCGACCGGCCGCAGCACGGTCCGCTGCACCGACGGCGGCACGATGACGTAGGACGCGGAGCCGGGCACCAGCGGGTAGAGGCCGATGGTGGCGAAGACGTACCAGGCCGACATCTCGCCGTTGTCCTCGTCACCGGGATAGCCCTGGCCGAGGTCGGAGCCGACGAAGAGGCGGGCGAGGCACTCGCGGACGATCCGGTGGGCGTCGTCGTGGCGCCCGGCGAACATGTACATGAACGGGATGTGGTGGGCCGGCTGGTTGGAGAGGCCGAGCATCCCCATCCGTACGTCCCGGGCCTCCGTCATCTCGTGGATCGCGAACCCGTAGTGACCCGAGAGCGATGCCGCGCCGGTCTCGGGACGCGCGAAGAAGGCCTCCAGCTTCGCACCGAGAGCCGCCTCGCCGCCGTACAGCTCGGCCAGCCCGGCGCCGTCGTGGGGCGCGGTGAACGCGGTCCCCCAGGCGTTGGTCTCGGTGTAGTCGTGACCCCACTCGTCGGGGTCCCAGTGCCCGTTGCTGGCTTCGCGCCACTCGCCCGCGGGTCCGCGACCGATGAAGAACCCCCGCTCGCGGTCGAACACCGTGCGGTATCCGAGCGCCCGCCGCGCGAAATACTCCTCCTCCGCCGCAAGGTCCTCCCAGGTCCGGGGTAGTCCAGGGAGTTTCCGACCGTTACTGGCCGGTAGATCGACGGAATCTCCCTGGACTACCCCAACCTCACGCAACGTCCGGGCTAGCCGAGAGATCGACCAGTCGTTGATCGCGTTGTCCAGGGTCCACGACATTCCCTCGTGGGTGTCGGTGTCGATGTAACCCGTGAAGATCCCGCGCCGCAGACCCTTGCGCCCGACTCGTGCGTCATCGGCGGGCACGGTCGCGTTCTTCAGCGCCGAGGCGTACGCGGTCTCCAGGTCGATCCCGGGGACGCCCCGCAGCGCCAGGTCGGCGAGGACCGTGTCGAAGGTGGTGCCGGTCATGCAGTCCTCGGCGGCCGGAGCGCTCCAGCGCGGGGTCCAGCCACGGTCGCGGAAGTGCTCGACGAAACCTTCGGCGAGGGAGCCAGCGCCGGCCGGGTCGAGCAGCGCGAGCAGCGGCCAGGCGGTGCGGTAGGTGTCCCAGAAGCCGTGGGTGACCGTCATCGGTGCGTGCCTGACGGTGGTCAGGTCGTAGGGCGAGGTGTGCGCGTGCGTGGGCCCCTCGCCATAGCGGTTCGGGTAGAGGAAGAGCCGGTAGAGGCCGGAACGGATCGAGACCAGCTGGTCCTCGCTCGCCCCCTCGACCTCGACGGTCGCCAGCGCCTGCTCCCAGGCCGCGCGCGCCCGCGCCGCCATCTCGTCGAAGCTCCCGGCAGCCTCGAGGTTGGCTGCCGCCTGCTCGTCGCTGACGGTCGAGATCCCCAGACGTACGTCGACCGCCCCGGCACCGTTCAGCGCGATGTGGCCACGGAGCCGACCGGTGCCCAGACGCAGCTGGGAGGTCCCGGCGACGCGGAGGTGGATGTGCTGGGGAGGCTTGCCCTCGCGGTCGGTGAGGAGGGCGCGCACGATCGCCTCTCCCCGATTGTTCTCGCAGGTCAGCGACCGGATCTCGCCGTGGTGGTCGAGCACCAGCGAGCGGGCACCGGTGAACCGCATCCCGAGCGCGAAGTCACCGGGGACGAGCTCGGCGGTGACACCGCCGTCGAGCGTCACCGCGTAGCGGTGCGGCCCTGCCTCCTCGTCGGCGTGGTCGAACCCCAGCGCTCGCGCGCGCCGGTCGTCGTCGGGCTCGGTGAGCGGGCTCGGCATCAGCTGGAAGACCCCGTGGTCGCCCATCCACGGGCTCGGGATGTGCGAGGTCGCGAACGCCTCGATCGCGGGCCGGTTCGGTCCGCCGGCGGTGTCGCGGTTGTGCGCGTGCCAGGCGTAGGGCCAGTTGCCCATGTCGGCGTTCGTCATCGGCAGCCCGAAGACGCCTCCGTGGGGCAGCCCGACCAGCGGCGCGTTGTTGCCGCGCGAGAAGCGGTCGCTGGAGTGGGTCCCCCGGCGGATGTCGACCTGGTCGAGCGGCGCCGCAGAGAAGGGGCGGGCGGGACGTACGCCGACGTCATCGACCCACACCCGCAACGGCACCTCCGCGGCACGGACCACGACCAGGAGCCTTTCGATGCGCCGCCCGGCCAGCCCGGTCAGCGCCACTCGCCGCAGGTTCCACTGGTCGACCCACGCCCGCTTCCCCTCCCCCTGCGCAGCAGGCGTCAGCGCCTGCCTGTACTGGTCGACCAGCCCGACCTCGCTGAGCCGCCGCCCGTCGTCGAGCAGCCCGTCCAGACAGACATACGTCGAGTCCCATCGCCGCTCATCCGTCGACGCCGACTCCGGGAACACGACGAACCGCAGCTCGTCCCCGTCGGCCACCTCGATCGGCGCCTCCAGCGGAAGCTCGGCCTCTACCTCGCCTCCGCCAGGCGACACCTCGAGACACCAGGCGTCAGGCGACGAGTGACCGACGCCCGCTCGCGCGTTGACAGGGTCGACCGGCCCGTTCCCGAGAGTCAGGCTCACGCACTCCTCCCGCTGGTCGAGCCGACGGCGCCGGCGAAGCTGCCGCTCGCGGAGAGGAGGGGCAGGATCACGGTCTGGTAGGCGTGGTAGACGTCCGGCTTGCCCGGCCAGACTGTCGCGGAGGGCCGGTTGGACGGATCCAGCTCGTGATGCCACGAACCACCCTCCCTGTCGACCAGATGCTCCTCGCAGTAGGCCCACCAGCGACGTACGTCCGCCAAGGCATCAGCAGAACCGGTGTCACGGAAGAGCGTCCAGGCCGCCGCGACCGCCTCGGCGGCGACCCAGTGCATCCGCTCGCGCACCACGGGCTGGTCGGCGAAGTCGGTCGTGTAGACGAAGCCGGGCTCCCCATCGACCGACCACCCGCGCGAGGCCGCCGCGGCGAGGAGCGACTGCGCGTCCCCGAGCAGCCACGACGGAGCCTCTGCCCCGAGCAGGGTGCGCGCGTGCAGCGCCAGCCGCGCCCACTCGAAGAGGTGCCCGATGGTGACCCCGTACGGCCGGAACGGATGCCCCGGCTCATCGACGTTGTAGTCCAGCTCCACGGTCCATGCCGGGGAGAAGTGCTCCGGCAGCCGCCAGTCGTGCTCGCGCGCGAAGCCGTGCACGACCCGCTCCAGGATCCGCAGCGCACGCTCGAGCCAGACCCGGCGCCCGGTGACCTCGGCGACCGCGAGGAACGCCTCGACCGCGTGCATGTTGGCGTTCACGCCGCGATAGCCGTCCAAGGTGGACCAGTCGGCGCTCCACACGTCGAGGATCATGCCGTCGTCCTCGCGCCAGAACCGCTCCTCCATCACGCTCAGCGCGTCGTCGAGCAGCGCCTCCGCGTCGGGGTGCCCGGCGGCGTACGCGGTGGTGGCGGCGAGCACGACGAAGGCGTGGGCGTAACCCTCCTTCACGGTGCTCATCACCTCGCCGGTCTCCGGGCAGACCGCGGAGTGCCAGCCGCCGTTGTCGTCGTCATGGAGAAGCCCGGTCAGGGCGGCGACCCCGTGGGAAACGTACGCCGAGGCCCACCCCTCACCGCGCAGCTGCGCGAGCCCGAAGACGTGCGTCATCCGGCAGGTGATCCAGGTCTCGACGGGCCGGTCGGGAGAGAGCCGGCCGTGCTCGTCGAGCCACCCGAAGCCGCCGCCCTCGTGGCGGGACCCCCGCGCGAAGGTCAGCAGGCGCGAGGCCTCCTCCTCGAAGCGGGCGATCTCGGCGGTGGTCAGTTGCAGGTCGGTCATCCCTTGATGGCCCCTTCCTCGACCCCGCGGAAGAAGTAGCGCTGCAGCACCGCGAAGACGATCACGATCGGGACGAACGAGATCATCGTGCCTGCCGCGATCAGGCGGGGGTTGTTGGTGAATGTGCCCGACAGATACTGCAGGCCGACGGTCAGCGTGAGGTTCTCCGGGTCGGTCAGCACGATCAGCGGCCACAGGAAGTCGTCCCAGGCCCCGATGAACGCGAAGATCGAGATGACGCTGAGCATGCCGCGTACGCCGGGGAGGTTGACGTGGATCAGCCGCTGCCAGGCGTTGGCACCGTCCACCTTGGCGGCCATCTCGAGCTCGTCGGGGATCGCGGTGAACGCCGCCCGCATCAGCAGGACGTTGATCATCCCGATCATGCCCGGCAGCGCGACGCCCAGCAGGGTGTCGGTGAGCCCGAGCGAGCGGACCGTGACGTACTGGGCGATGATCGTCGCCTCGCCCGGCAGGATCAGGGTGGCCAGCAGCGCACCGAGCACCAGCCGGCTCCCGCGGAAGCGCAGCTTCGCCAGCGCATAGCCCGCCATCGTGGCCCCGACGACGTTGCCACCCACGACCAGGATCGCGACGATGATCGAGTTCATCGCGTAGTCGACGACAGGGACGACCTCGGCGACCTTGGTGTAGTTGGCGAACGTCGGGTCCTCCGGGATGAACCGCGGGGTCGCGGTGTAGATGTTCTCCTCGATCCCCTTCAGCGACGTCGACAGCTGCCAGAGGAACGGCAGGATCGTGATGACGAGCACGACCGCCAGCAGCGCGTAGCGCAGCACGACCTCGCCCGCGGACATCCGGTGGAAGGCGTACGACCTCTGCTTCCTGTTCTTCGTCATCAGCCGTCCTTCCTGTTGAGACGGACCAGCAGCACCATCGGGACCAGGGTGAGGACGAAGAGCAGCAGGCTCAGCGCGGAGGCGTAGCCGAGGTGGCCGGTGAAACCGGTGGAGTACATCTGGATCAGCATCACCACGGAGCTGACCCGGCCTCCCGGTCCGCCGGTGCCGCCGGTCATCACGTAGAGCTCGGAGAAGACCCGCAGCGAGGAGACCGTGATCAGGATGGTGATCAGCAGCATCGTGCCGCGTACGCCGGGCACCGTGATGCTCCAGAACCGGCGCACCGGTCCCGCGCCGTCCACCGCTGCCGCCTCGTGCAGCTCACGGCCCACGTTCCCGAGCGCGGAGAGGTAGATGATCATGTAGTAGCCCAGGCCCTTCCAGACCGTCAGGCTGATCGCGCTGAACAGCAGCAGCCAGCGGTCGGTGAGGAACGGCAGCGGCTCCTGGACCACCTTCAGCGCCTGCAGGATCGCGTTGATGGCGCCGCGGTCGTCGAGCATCCAGTTCCAGATCAGCGCGACGACCACCGCCGAGGCGACGACCGGCGTGTAGAACGCCACCCGGAAGAAGGTCAGGCCGGGCAGCTTCTTCTCCACCAGCACCGCCAGCAGCAGCGGCAGCATGGTGAGCAGAGGTACGCAGACCAGCATGTAGAGGACCGAGTTGGTCAGGGCGTAGACGAGCTGGTCGTCGTCAAGCATCCGCTCGAAGTTGGCGAGCCCGACGAAGTCTCCTCCGCCGAGCGGCTTCTTGTCGGTGAAGGCCATGTAGACCGTGTTCAGCGCCGGATAGAGGTTGAACACGCACAGCCACAGGGTCGCGGGCGCGACGAGCAACCAGGGCGTGAACCACTTGTGTTCACGCACCCGGCGGCTCATCCCGGTGGAGCCGGGCACGGTGGAGACCGTCACTGCGCCAGCAGCTTGTTGCACTCCTCGACGGCGTTGTCGAGGGCTTCCTGTGGCGTCGCGTCACCGCTGATGGCGAGGCCGATCTGCTGGTCGATGATGGTCGCCATCGCCGGCGAGACCTTCGGGTTGTTCGGGATGGCGGTGGTCAGGGTCTTCAGGCCGGTGACCTTCGCCTTGGCGGCGACGGTGCCGTCGTCCTCGCTGAAGTAGGGGTCCTCCTGCGAGGCGACCGTGCTCGGGTAGACACCCGGGGCCAGCTTGGCGAACTCGCGCTGGTTGTCCGGGTTGGTCACGAACTGGGCCAGCGCGTTCGCGGCGGCGAGGTTCTTGCTGTTGGCGTTCACGGAGAGGCCCTGGACGTAGAGCGGGCCGTCGCCGAAGGCCGGCGAGATCTCGGTGCCCTTCGCGAGGGTCGGGTTGGCCTCCTCGAGGCCGGAGATGTTGGAGCTGCCCGTGGTCCAGGCGGCCTTCTCCTGGTTGTAGAGCTCCGCGTTGCCCTGGAAGGTGTCGGTGAGGATGTCCTTCGGCAGCAGCCCGTCCGCATAGGCATCGGCGTACTTCTGGACGAGCTCGACGGCCTCGGGGGTGTTGAAGGTGAGCTCGGTGCCGTCCTCGTTGAAGATCGGTACGTCGGCCTGCTGCAGGTCGTTGAGGCCGGGCTTGCGGGTCATCAGGTAGACCTTGCCGCCGGACTTCTCCTTGAGCGTCCTGGCCTGCTCGATCAGCGAGTCGAGGTCGGTGGGCAGGTCGGCCGGGTCGAGCCCGTTCTCGGCCAGCATGTCCTTGTTCCAGTAGTTCACGTCGGTGCCGAGGTACCACGGGTAGCCATAGGTGCCGTCGAGGCCGTCGTACCGATAACCCTGGAGGCCACCTTCGACGAAGGTCCCCTCCAGGTCGACGTCGGTCTTCTCCAGGTCGAAGAGCTGGTCCTGCTGGGCGAGCGGAAGAGCGAAGTCCGGTGGCAGGTTGGTGACATCGGGAAGGTCGCCGGAGGACGCCTGGGTCAGGACCTTCTGGTCGTAGCCGTCGCCGGGCTGATCGAGCCAGGTGACCTCGACACCGGGGTTCTCCTTCTCGAAGTCGGCGATCACGCCTTCGACGTAGTCGGTGAACTTGGGCTTCAGCGCCCAGGTCTGGATCGAGACCTTGCCCTCGATCTTGCCATCGAGGTCACCGGCGGACGGCTCGTCACCGGCCCCGCAACCCGTCATCGCAGTGATGCCCATGGCCAACCCAGCGGCGACCCCCACCAACCGGCGTACGCTCATTTCTGGCTCCTTGCTGAAAGCTTTAGATAAAGCGGTTAAGTTCGGGCCGTACTATTCACCGAACGAGGTGTGCCGTCAAGGCATCCGTGTGAGGGGCGCCACAATCGCCTCCGGCCTCGTCCCAGGAAGGACTTGTCGATGGCACGACCCACGATCGCGGACATCGCCGAGCGCGCCGGCGTCTCCAAAGGCGCGGTCTCGTTCGCACTCAACGGGCGGCCGGGGGTCAGCGAGGAGACCCGGCGACGCATCCTCGCCGTCGCCGACGAGATGAACTGGCGCCCCCATCGCGCGGCCAGGTCCCTCGGCAACGCGCGCGCCGGGGCGGTCGGCCTGATCCTGTCCCGCCCCGCACGTACGCTCGGCCTCGAGCCGTTCTTCGGCCAGATCGTCTCCGGTCTGCAGGCCGGCCTGGCCGAGGACGGCACCGCGCTGCAGCTGCTCGTGGTCGAGGACCCGGAGGCCGAGATGGCCGCCTACCGGAACTGGACCGCCGAGAGGCGCGTCGACGGCTTCGTGCTCCTCGACCCGCTCATCGACGATCCCCGGTTCGCGGCGCTGGAGGCGCTCGAGGTCCCGGTGATGGTGCTCGGCGGGCCGCTCGAAGACACGTCGCTGAGCTTCACCTGGGCCGACGACACCGAGGCCATGCACGAGGCGGTCGACTACCTCGCCGCGCTCGGCCACCGCCACGTCGTCCACGTCGCCGGCATGCCGCAGTTCCTGCACACCAAGCGCCGGATGGACGTGCTCACCGAGGCCAAGGAACGTCACGAGCTGGCCGAGGTGGTCTCGATCCCGACCGACTACAGCGACTCCGAGGGGGCGGTCATCACCCGCCGCGTGCTGTCCCGGCGGGATCGGCCGACCGCGATCGTCTACGACAGCGACGTGATGGCCGTGGCCGGCCTGGGCGTCGCCCTGGAGATGGGCGTACGGGTGCCGCAGGACCTCTCCATCCTCTCCTTCGACGACTCGCTGCTGGCCCGGCTCACCCACCCCTCGCTGACCGCGCTGACGCGCGACACCCAGGGATGGGCCGCCGAGGCCGCCCGCGGGCTGCTCCGGCTGATCGCCGACCCGACCCTCGCCGTCCGGCACCAGTCGAGCACCCCGGTGCTCGTCCCGCGGGAGAGCACGGCTCCGCCCGCCGGACACTGATTGCTCCGGTTTACTTAATCGGTTTATATTGCGCGGGTGCCAGCTCTCCCGACGCCTTCCGCCCCTGCCCCGTTGCGCTTCGGCGCCAACCACGTGCCCTCATCCGGCTGGTTCTACTCCTGGCTCGACTTCGACGCCGACCAGATCGCCCGCGACTTCGACGACCTCGCAGGTCTCGGCCTCGACCACGTACGCATCTTCCCGGTCTGGCCGTGGATCCAGCCCAACCGCTCGCTGATCCGGTCCGCGGCGGTCGACGACGTGCTCACCACCATCGACCTGGCCGCCGCCCGCGGGCTCGACGTCTGCGTCGACCTGATCCAGGGCCATCTGTCCAGCTTCGACTTCCTGCCCTCGTGGGTGCTCACCCACCACCAGCGCTCGCTCTTCGGCCACCCCGAGGTGCGCGCTGGCCTGCGCACCTACGTCGACGCCCTCGCCGGCGCGGTCGCCACCCGGGACAACGTCTTCGCACTGACCCTCGGCAACGAGGTCAACAACCTGTGGCCGTCCAACCCGACCACCATCGCCGAGTCCCGCTCCTGGGCCCAGGAGCTCCTCGAGACCGCACGCACGGCCGCCCCCGGCCTGCTCTGCCTCCACTCGCTCTTCGACGACGCCTTCTACGCGTCCGACCACCCGTTCGGACCCGCGGACGTCACCACGCTCGGCGACCTCAGCACCGTGCACTCCTGGGTCTTCAACGGCGTCGGCGCGATCGACGCGCCCCTGGGTCCGGCCACGCTCACGCATGCCGACTACCTGGTCGAGCTCGCCGCGGCGTACGCCGAGCCCGGGCGCCCGGTCTGGCTCCAGGAGATCGGCGCTCCCCTGCCGGAGATCGGTCCTGACAGCGTGCGCGAGTTCGTCACCGGCACCGTCGACCACGTCGTCCAGAACCCGGCCCTGTACGGCATCACCTGGTGGTGCTCCCACGACCTGGACCGATCGCTGGTCGACTTTCCCGATCGTGAGTACGACCTCGGGCTCTTCACCGTCGACCACCGCCGCAAGCCTGTCGCCGAGGCGCTGGCGGAGGCGATCGCGGCGCACAGCGGCCCCCGCGCCGAGCCGGTCACCCGTCAGCGGATCGAGTGCCCAGTCGACCTGATCCGCGAACCCGAGCGCCGCGCCGAGGTCGCTCCCGGCAGCGACTTCCACCGCGCCTGGGTCGCCGCCCGGGTCGACGGCCCGGTCGAGATCGTCCCACCGACCCCCTCCTTCTGACCTTCGTCGGCGGTCTTCGTCGAGACCTCTTGACACGGCGCGTGACATTGATCACACTCTAGTCACTCCAGTGTCGAACCGGTTCGAAAGTCAGGTAGCGAGTTGGCCACCATCCAAGACGTAGCGCGGCACGCGGGCGTCTCGCGGAGCACCGTCTCCTACGCCCTCTCCGGCAAGCGCACGATCTCGACCGAGACGCGAGAGCGGATCGAGCAGGCCATCCGCGAGCTCGGCTTCACGCCGAACGCCGGCGCCCGCGCGCTGGCCACCTCGCAGACGATGGTGCTCGGGCTGCTGCTCCAGTTCCACGAGGACGAGTTCGCGCCGGCCATGCTGCAGTACGTCCTGCCGATCTCCATGCGAGCCCGCGAGCTCGGCTACGACATCCTGATGGTGACCGACCCCGACGGCCCCGCCGCGATCCACCGGATCGCGGACTCCCGCATGGTCGACGGCATCGTGCTCCTCGACGTGACCGCCGAGGACCCCCGCCTCGAGGCGCTGAGAGCGGTCCGCAAGCCCGGCGTGCTGCTCGGCCTCGCCCGCGACACCGCCGGCCTGGACTTCGTCGACCTCGACTTCGGCGAGGCGGCCAGGATGCTCGTCGACCATCTGCACGAGCGCGATCACCGCGAGCTGATCCTGATCGCGCCGCCACACCACGTGGTCGAACGCGGTGGGACGTACGCCTGGCGGTTCCGCGACGCGGCCGTCGAGCGCGCGGCGCGACACGGCATCCAGATCCACTGCTACCACGGCGAGTCGCGTCAGCCCGCGATCGGCGAATCGGTCAACCGCATCCTCGACGCACACCCAACCGCAACCGGCCTGATCGTCCACAACGACGCGACGGTCGCCGCGCTGCCCTCGATCCTGAGCGACCGCGGGGTCCGGGTCCCCGAGGACCTCAGCGTGGTCAGCCTCTACTCGCGGGACTTCGGCGAGGAGTTCTCGCTCCCCTATACAGCCGTGGACTCGGCCGCGGACGAGCTCGGACGCCAGGCGGTCTCCCGGCTGATCGGCCGGGTCACCGACCCGGCCACGGCCGGACCGCCGATCGTCCGGTTCGTCACCCCGGTGCTCCGCGACCGCGGCAGCACCAGCTGACACCACCGCCGGGATCGTACGGAGCGCCTCGTCACGCCCACTGTCGAACCGGTTCAACAACTCCACGCAATGATGCGAAAGGACACGAGATGAACAGCACCCCCCACCAAGGCCGCCCCCACGGTCGTACGGCCGCCCTCCTCACCGCGGCTGCCCTGACCATGTCTCTGGCGGCGTGCGGCTCCTCGGACGAGTCGGGCGAGGTCACCGAGATCGGGTTCTGGGACCCCTACCCGCAGTACGACGACAGCTCGGACTGGGCCAAGTACGTCCAGTCGTGCGCGCCGGAGGGCACCACCATCAAGCGCACTGCCGCGCCGAACACCGACCTGATCAACAACCTCACGACGGCTGTCCGCGAGGACAACGCACCCAACGTGGTGTTCCTCGACAACCCGGCGATGCCCGAGGCCTCGGCCTCCGGCCTGCTGGTCCCCATCGACGAGGTCGGCCTCGAGGCGACCGACGCCGATGCCAACCTCGCCGGCCCCGGCACCGTCGACGGCGAGACGTACGGCGTCCCCGTCGGCGCCAACACCCTCGGCCTCTACTACAACGAGAAGGTCCTCGCCGACGCCGGCGTCGACCCGGCGAGCATCACCGACTGGGCGAGCCTGAACGCCGCGCTGAAGAAGGTGACCGGGGCCGGTCACCAGGGCATCACGTTCGCGGGCGTCCCCGGCGAGGAGGGCACCTTCCAGTTCCTGCCCTGGTTCTGGGGATCCGGCGCCGACCTGTCCGACCTCGGCTCTGCCGACGCCATCGAGGCGGGCCAGCTCGTCTCGGACTGGATCGGCCAGGGGTACGCCCCCAAGTCGGCCATCACCGACAACCAGTCCGCGTCCTGGGACCTGTTCCTCACCGGCGACTACGCGTTCGCCGAGAACGGCTCCTGGTTCGCCCAGGCCGCGACCGAGCAGAAGTTCCCCGTCAAGATGATGCCCATCCCGAGCCAGGACGGCGGCGCAGCGCCGGTGCCGACCGGCGGCGAGTTCGGCGTGGTGCCGCTGCACAAGGAGAACAGCGACGCGCACTACGCCGCCGCGAAGGAGGTGCTCGACTGCCTGCTCAGCTCGGAGACACAGGTCGAGACCGACGACATGCTCGGCTACTTCACCGCCGCCGAATCCACTCGCACGCAGCAGATCGCCTCCACGGAGCACTACCAGCCGTGGGCGGATGCCATCTCCAGCGCCCAGGGCCGGACCACCGACCTCGGCACCGGCTATCTCGCGACCTCGGCCGCGTTGTCGAAGGCCGAGCAGGCCGCGCTCAACGCCGCCGGCGACGCCGGTGAGGTCGAGGCCGCGTTCGAGACCGCGGCACAGGAAGCCCAGGGCAACTGACCCGCGCCCGGATCCCGGAGAACGGACAGAGAACAGTGACCAGGATTCCCGCAGTCTCGACGTTGGAGCGGCGGACGGCACCGGAGACGGTGCCGGCCGCGGCGCCCCCGCCCCGGCGCCGACATCACCGCAGCCGCTGGGCCGGCGTGGCGTTCGTCGCGCCGCTGGTGACCTACCTCGTGGTCTTCTACGCCTACCCGCTGGTCGAGAACGTGTCGATGAGCCTGCACCGCTTCACCCGGGCGACGTACGTCACCGGCGAAGCGCCCTTCGCCGGGACCGACATCTACCGCGAGGTGCTCACCGCGCCGCAGTTCTGGCCGATCATGCAGCAGACCGCGATCTTCGTGGTCGGCTCCCTGGTCTTCCAGTACGTCATCGGGCTGGCGCTCGCGACGTACTTCCACCGCCACTTCCCACTCTCGGTGCTCCTGCGTGGGCTCTTCCTGGTCCCGTGGCTGCTCCCGATCATCGTCTCGGCGACGACGTGGCAGTGGATGATGGACGCGGACTCGGGCATCGTCAACCGGTTCCTCGGTGCTTTCGGCGTCGACTCGGTCTGGTGGCTGAGCGCCGACAACTCGCTGTGGGCCGTGATGATCGCGAACATCTGGCTCGGGATCCCGTTCAACCTGGTCATCCTCTACTCCGGGCTGCAGAACATCTCGGCCGAGCTCTACGAGGCGGCGGCTCTCGACGGCGCCGGCCCGTGGCGCCGGTTCTGGTCGATCACGTTCCCGCTGCTGCGGCCGGTCAGCGCGATCACGCTGCTTCTCGGCTTCGTCTACACGCTCAAGGTCGTCGACATCATCTGGATCATGACCGCCGGCGCCGGGTCGTCCCAGACGCTGGCGACCTGGGCGTACGGGATGGCGTTCGGGAAGGGCACCTCGGCAGTCATCGAGTACTCCCAGGCGTCCGTCGTCGGCACGATCCTGCTGCTCGTCGCCCTGCTCATGGGTCTCGTCTATCTCGCCGTGCAGCGCAAGGAGGAGGCCTGAGATGCACACCTCGACACCGACCACACCGACCACACCGACAGCACGGACCGCTTCGGCCTGGGTGAAGACCGGCATCGGCCTCGTCCTCACCGCGCTGATGCTGTTCCCGCTCTACTGGATGGTCAACGTCTCGCTGACCCAGCGCGACGCCATCCGCAGCGGCGGCCTGTTCCCGAAGTCGTTCACCCTCGACCACTACCGGGTGGTGCTGCAGGATCAGCTGCCGTATCTCGGGACGAGCCTGATCATCGGCATCGGGACGGTCGCGCTCACGCTGCTCGTCTCAGCCCCGGCGGGCTACGCGATGTCGTCGCTGTTCGTCCCGGGCCCGCGGGTGCTCAACTTCTGCCTCATCGTGGCGCAGATGGTCCCCGGCGTCGTGATGGCGCTGGGCTTCTACACCGTCTACACCGACCTCGGGATCCTCGACACCGTCCCCGGCCTGATCGTCGCCGACTCCACGATCGCGATCCCGTTCGGCGTCATGCTGTTCTCCGCGTTCATGGCCGGCATCCCACGGGACCTCCTCCACGCCGCGGCCATCGACGGCGCGAGCCCGTGGAAGACCTTCACCCAGGTCGTCCTGCCGATCTCGCGCAACTCGGCGGTGACCGTCTCGCTGTTCGCCTTCCTGTGGGCGTGGTCGGACTTCATCTTCGCCTCCACCCTCAACCGCGAGGGCGGCTCGCTGCGCCCGATCACGATGGGGCTCTACGACTACATCGGCTCCCAGAACCAGGAGTGGGGCCCGCTGATGGCGACCGCCGTCGTCGCCTCGATCCCCACCGCCATCCTGCTCGTCGTCGCCCAGCGGTACGTCGCCGCCGGCGTGACGGCGGGCGCCGTCAAGGACTGAAGGACACCCCACGCATGCCGCTGCACGACACCTCGACCGAGGCCGCCTTCGACGTCCGGGAGATCCCGTTCTCCCGGCGCGGTTCCTGGCTCGACCTCTCCCCCGTGGTCGCCCTGCACACCCGCACCGACACGATCCACCTCGTCTCCCACCGCAACGGGTTCCACGGCGTGCTCGCGCTGCGCCCGGAGCGCGACGGCCTGCCGGTCGAGACGACCTGGTCGGCAACCCCTGCCGTCCTCGCCTGGGACGGCGACGACGGCAGGGTCGAGGCCGCCTTCACCGACATCGACGCCGTACGCCTCCGCGGCTCCGGCCTCGCGCTGCGGCTCGGCGACGCGGCCGCCGGGCTCACCCCGTTCACCGGGACCTACCTGTTCACCGACCCGAGCGACGGCGCTGCGGTCTTCACCAGCTACGAGACCGGCCACCGCTACCGCGTCACCGTGCTGCGCGGGGAGCACTCGGTCGAGGGCTCCGAGGCACTGGGCGAGGCGACGAGGTCGATCCTGCTCGGAAGCGACGGCGACGACTGGGAGGCCGAGGTGCGCGAGGCGACCTCCCAGCAGACGGCGCCGGCGGAGGCAGCCACCTTCGAGGACGTCGTCGCGGACGCGGCCGCCGACTTCGGCTGCTACCTCGACGACCTCGCCCCGTGGCGTGACGCGCGCACTCCGGCGGCCGCACTGGCGGCGTACGTCCTGTGGTCGGCGACGGTCGCCCCCAGCGGTCTGCTGGGTCGGGAGTCGGTGCTGATGTCCAAGCACTGGATGGACAAGCTGTGGAGCTGGGACCACTGCTTCAACGCGATGGCGCTCGCCCCAGGCCGTCCGGACGCCGCGCTCGACCAGTTCCTCGCCCCGTTCGACCACCAGGACGACCACGGTGCGCTGCCCGACTCGGTGACGCACACCGAGGTCCTCTACAACTACGTGAAGCCCCCGATCCACGGCTGGGCGCTGAGCCGGCTGCGCGCGACCTCGGCACGGGCCCTCGACACCGACGAGCTCGAGCGCATCCACGACGGGTTGGTCCGCTGGAGCAGGTTCTGGCTCGACTCCCGGCGACGGCCGGGCCACGACCTCCCCTACTACCAGCACGGCAACGACAGCGGGTGGGACAACTCCACGACGTTCGACCTCGACCGGGTCGTCGAGTCACCCGACCTCGCCGCGTTCCTCGCGGTCCAGCTCGAGGTCCTCGCCGACCTCGCCGACGAGCTCGGGCATCCCTCGGCCAGCTGGCGCAAGGTCGGCGACGAGCTCGTCCGTACGCTGGTCGACCAGCTCTGGACGGGTGCCGAGTTCGTCGCCGTGGGCGCGCTCTCGGGCCGCCGGAGCACGGGGTCCAGCCTGCTGAACCTGCTGCCGCTGGTGCTCGGCGACCGGCTCCCGTCCGACGTCCGTACGACGATGGCGGACCGGCTCGGCGATCACCTGACCGACTACGGACCTGCCACCGAGCCGGTCTCCTCGCCCAGCTACCAGGACGACGGCTACTGGCGAGGCCCGATCTGGGCGCCGTCGACCGCGCTCATCGAGGACGGTCTGCGCCGAAGCGGGTTCCCGGCCGTCGCCGACGTCGTCAGCGAGCGGTTCCGGGCACTGTGCGAGAAGTCCGGCTTCGCCGAGAACTTCGACGCTCGCACCGGCGCGGGGCTGCGTGACCGTGCCTACACCTGGACCGCCGCGGTCTACCTCCTCTTCGCCGCCGATCACGTTCGGCGGTCGTGACCCCACAACAGAAGGAGCTACCGATGAGATCACCCTTCACGTCCACACCACCCAGGACGGCCACCGCGGCCGCGGCCGCCGCGGTCGCCGCCGTCGCGCTGGCCGCACCCGGAGTGGTCCCACGCGCCGGTGCCGCCGAGGTCGCCGTGCCCGACCCGGTCGTCCACTACGCCTTCGGCGACGACCCGGCCAGCGGGACGGTCGCCGATGACTCCGGCAACGGGCTCGACGGCACCTTGGTGAACGGCGGCACCGCCGACACCGTCCCCGGAGACGGCGGCGGCCAGGCGCTGCACCTGCCTGGCGGGCCGTCCTCGTCGGACGGCGCCTACGTCACTCTCCCCAAGGGCGTCCTCGAAGGACGCACCGACCTCACGGTCACCGCACGGGTGAGCTGGGACGGAGGCGGCGGCTCCTGGCAGCGGATCCTCGACCTGGGCAAGGACACCAGTCGCTACCTGTTCCTCACCCCGTCGAACGGGTCGGTGCTGCGTACGGCGGCCGTGGCGGGAACCGGCGCCGAGGCGACCAACTCGGGTTACGCCCCGCTCCCGGAGAAGTCCTGGCACACCGTCGCCGTCACCCTGGACACCGAGTCGGACCGGCTCACCACCTACCTCGACGGCGCGGCCGTGGCAGCCACCACCACGAAGATCACCGCCTCCGATCTCGTCGTAGGCGCGTCGACGAGCGGGTTCCTCGGCAGATCGATGTTCCCCGCCGACGACCTGTTCGGCGGCTCGATCGACGACGTGACCGTCTACGGGGCGGCACTCACCCCGGAGCAGCTCGGCCAGGCCACCGGAGTCACCCCTCCGACGATCGTCGAGCCGACCAAGACGTCCTTCGACGTCTACACCGACGTCGGAAAGGAGCCGGAGCTGCCGGCCTCGGTACGGGCCTCGTTCAGTGACGGCTACGACCGCGACGTACCGATCACCTGGGAGGAGGTGGATCCGGCGAAGTACGCGGACCGCGGCACGTTCACGGTGGCCGGGACCGCCGCCGGGAGGCCGGTCTCGGCCGAGGTGACCGTCCGCTACGAGAACCAGGTCGACATCGACCTGGCCGAGCCCACCGGCGACGTCATGGGTGGCGCGTCCGGGACGCTCTACGGGGTCTACGGCAAGGATCTTCCCTCGAGCAACCTGATCGACGGGATCAACCTGCGTACGGTGTCGACCAAGGCCCAGGACGGTCCGCAGCACCCGGGCGCGGACGCCCTCGAGGTGCTCGAGCCGCTTGTGGACGGCTCCGGCGGCGACGTCTACATCTACATGACCGACATCTACCGCGGGTTCCCCTACCAGTGGCCGGGCAACACCCCGCAGGCCAAGCTGGACGACTTCAAGGCCAAGATCAGGACCCAGGTCGAGCAGGTCAAGGCGCTGCCGGAGAAGTACCGCAGCCACGTCGTCTTCGTGCCGTTCAACGAGCCCGAGGGCAACATGTTCGGCACCGGCGAGTGGAGCTACAACAGGGTCAGCTGGCTCAACGACCCACAGCACTACTTCAAGGCCTGGGACGAGGTCCACGCCCTCATCAGGAGCGAGCTCCCCGACGCCCGGATCGCCGGTCCGAACACGAGCATCCTCTACGACCAGGTGCAGGGCTTCATGAAGCACGCGCTGGCCAACGACACGATGCCGGACGTGATCACCTGGCACGAGCTGAGCAACCCGGCCTCGATCCGGACCAACGTGGCGAGGTTCCGCGGGTGGGAGGACACGATCTACCAGGGCACCCCGTACGCGGGGAAGCATCTGCCGATCAACATCAACGAGTACGCGTTCAACTACCACACGTCGGTCCCGGGTCAGATGATCCAGTGGGTCTCGGCGCTCGAGGACAGCAAGGTCGACGGCGACATCGCCTACTGGAACATCGACGGGAACCTTTCCGACTCCGCCGTCGAGGCCAACAAGGCCAACGGGCAGTGGTGGCTGCTGAACGCCTACAGCCAGATGACAGGCCAGACGGTCAAGCTCACTCCGCCCCGCCCGAACGAGAGCTACACGCTGCAGGGCGTCGCGGCCCTCGATCGCGATCGACGACGGGCAGAGGCGATCATCGGGGGCGCCGACGGTGCGTCCTACGTCGACTTCGACGGGGTCGACCCGACGACGTTCGGGTCCAGCGTGCACGTCGCCGTCAAGGAGATCGGCTGGTCGGGTCAGCTCGGCGACAACAGCGGCCCTGCCGAGGTCGCGGAGATGAACCTCCCGGTCAGTGACGGCGGTGTCGGGTTCTGGTTCGGCAAGGACGGCGTCCCCGCCCTCTCGGCCGAGTCCGCCTACCAGATCATCGTCACGCCCGGCGCCAACGCGACGGCCGAGGCCACGCCGCCGCAGCTGTGGCGAGCGACGTACGAGGCCGAGGACGCCGCGCACTCGGGCTCGGGCTACACCCGCAACGGGCCCGAGGGCAGCCCCTCCAACCTGAGCGGCTTCTACACGTCCAACTCGTACAACGTCGGCGGCATCCGCACCGACTCGAACGTGAAGCTCGACTTCGCCGTAGACGTGCCGAAGGACGGGACCTACGACCTGAGCGTGTTCGCGAACTCTCTGAACACCTACGGCCTGGTCAAGGACGAGGGTCCGACCAACGCCTTCATCACGGTCGACGGCAAGCAGGAGCAGGAGATCCGTCTGCCGCTCGGCTACAAGTGGGTGGTGTGGGACCACGCCGACACGACGGTCGACCTGACCGCCGGGAAGCACACGATCTCGATCGCGGCCCGGAGCCTCGACGGGACCGGACGCACCCGAGGAGACGCGCTCATCGACAAGATCGACCTCTCCTTGTCGAACCCTGCCGCCACGCAACGCACCTACGAGGGCGAGGACGCGACGCTCACCGACGGAGCACGGGCCGACTACTCGAAGGCCGGGGTGTCCGGTTCCGGCGCCGCCGACCTCGCCCGCGGCACCGCGACGTTCTGGGTCTACTCGCCCGACGACGGCGAGCACCGCCTACGGTTCGACACCCTCGGGTCCGGGCGCATCCGGCTGGCCCTGAACGGACAGAACCTCGGCGTCGTCACCCGGCCGGTGTCGCGAGACGTGTTCCTCTCCGGCGGCATCAACAAGATCACCCTGACCGCGGAGCAGGGCCGGCTGCTGGTCGACCGGTTCCGTGTCGGTCCGTCGGCGGGCGCGCTGAGATCGGTGACCACCCAGGCCGAGGACGGGGCGCTGAACGGCTCGGCGAAGGTCGCGTCCTACTCGCTCGCCGACGGCGGCAAGGCGGTCACCGGTGTCGGTGGCGACCCGGGCAACGGCAACACGCTGACGCTGGCCACCACGGCACCTCGGGCCGGGACGTACGCGATCACGGTGCGCTACTCCAACGGCGAGCAGTCACCCGCCTCGCACTACAACCCGGACCCGCTGGCCCGGCACGCCGACGTCAGCGTCAACGGCGACAAGGCCCGCCGGGTCTGGTTCCCGCACAGCTTCCACGACAACGGCTTCTGGACGTTGACGTTCTACGCAGAGCTGAAGGCGGGCGAGAACACGCTGTCCTTCCGCTCCGAGGAGCTGCCGGACTGGAACGGTGAGACCTACATCTCCGACCGCTATCCGGAGCTGGGTCTTCGGTCACCGTGGGCCCCGAACCTCGACCGGATCACGGTGACACCGCTGGCCGCGGAATGAGTACGCCGCGGCCGCCCCTCCGGGCGGCCGCGGCTCCGTCTCAGTGCGCTGAGTGTGCGACCTCGCGGTCAACAGCCTGGCTGCGCTTCCACGTACGGAAGCTGTCCTCGTTGTTCCCTCGGCGCCAGTAGCCGGAGATCGACAGGTCGCCGCGCGGCACTCCGCGATCGCGCAGCAGGTAGGGGCGGATCTGCTGCATCGTGACCTCGGCCTCGCCGTGCACGAAGGCGTGCACCCGGCCGAGCAGCCAGGGCAGCTCGCGGACGACGACCTCCAGAGGCGGGTCGACGGTGGCGTCCAGCCAGCGCACCTCGACCCCGGCCGGTGCCTCGACCTGCTGGAGATGCTCCGCGGAGGGCACCTCGATCACGGCATAGCCGACGGCGTCGGCCGGCAGCGCCGCCAGCGCCGCGCGGATCGCAGGCAGACCGGACTCGTCGCCGACGAGCAGGTGCCAATCGGCGGCCGGGTCCGGAGCGTACGTCCCGCCCGGCCCTCGCACGGTGAGCACGTCACCGGGGCCGGCGGTGGCGGCCCACCGCCCGGCGACGCCCTCGTCGCCGTGGTGCACGAAGTCGATGGCCAGGGTGCCCTCGGCGACCGAGGGGTCCAGCGCCGTGTAGGTGCGGCAGACGGTCGAGCCGTCGCCGACCGGAATCTCGAGACGCACGAACCGGTCGGTGCAGACGCTGCCCTCGAACGCGGAGAGGTCCTCGGCGCGGAGATGGACGCGGGTCATCCCAGCACTGAGACGCCGGGTCGAGGTGACCACGACCCTCGTCTCCGGCTTTGTCTCCGGCTTCACCGCGCGAAACATGAGGGGAGCCTAACCTAATTTCCGAGAAATGCGGATGATGGCCCACGCACTGCCCTAGAGTTTGCGCCGTGCTCTACTCCGCCGGGTTCGAGTTCGAGTATGCCCTGGTGACGGAGTCACCCGACGTAGGCGCGGACACGTTTCGCGACATGGGCACCTTCCACGACTTCGTGGATCTCGACTTCGACACCCTCCAACGCGCCCTTGCCGACGGCTCCGGGACCACCGACGAGGACCTCGTCCGCGGTGACCTGGGGATCAAGAGCGGCTACTGGTACCTCGAGGGCGACGAGCGGTTCGACGCCGACGGCACCTTCACGACGATGCTGGTCAAGGGGGTGGAGATCCGCACTCCGGTCTGCTCGAGCACCACCGAGGCCGCCGACCGGCTGATCGATCTCCAGGACGACATCTCCAAGCGCCTCGCTCCCATCGGCATGCAGCTGGGCATCGTCGGCTTCAACCCGGTCCGGGAGGCGTACGTCCTCGACCCGCCGCTCAACGAGTGGGAGCGGACGATGCGGGCCGAGCATCGTGAGTACGACCACGCCGAGGTCTCCAACCTGAGCTACGGCCCCGACATCAACCTCTCCTTTCCCGGGTTCTCCGCGGAGCAGGTCGTCGAGGTCACCCACCGGCTGACCCACTACAGCCCCTTCATGGTGCCGTTCAGCTTCAGCTCGCCCTTCCACGCCGGCCGGGCGTGGCGCGGCCCCAGCAAGCGCACCTACGAGCGCACCTGGCGACGCGTGGCGGCGCGCTGCTTCGTCGAGCCGCCCGCCGGCGCTGAGCCCACCATGGTCCAGCCGCCGCGGATCCCGCGGGAGGAGGGACGCATCGAGTTCAAGGCCTACGACGCCTTCCTCTCCCGCGACCTGCTGCTCGCCGGCGCGGCACTGACGCTCGGCGTATGCCTCGCCGACGACCTTCCCGGGCTGGCCGACAAGCCCAGTCGCGACCTCCACCAGCGGGCCGCGACCGCGGGGTTCACCGACCCGGAGATCGCCGCCGGTGCCCGTGAGGTGCTCACCGCGGCCCGCCGGGCACTCACCGAACGTGCTGGCATGCGGCACGAAGTCGGCCACCTCGCCTGTCTGGACCAGTTGCTCAGCCAGGAACGGACGCCAGCCGATAGCCTTCTGGACGCATATTCGCGCACCGGCCTGATGTACCACCCGGAAGGACTTCGTTGACTGACCTGCCCGCCGACCTGACCGCTGGACATCTCGCAGAGGCCGACGTGGCGATCTGCGGAGCAGGCCCGATCGGCGCCGCGACGGCCATCTTCCTGGCCCGGCCCGGCCTGCGGGTGGTCCTCATCGACCACGACCCCGCCGACGACCCCGCCCATGTCGCGACCTACCGTTATGCGGGCGGCAGCATCCGGTGGACGTGGCCCGACCCGGTCAAGCGGGAGATGACGACCCAGACCGAGCAGTTCATCCGCGGCGCCGCGGACGGCGCGGAGCTGGACATGATCGAGAACACCTACCACCTGCTGCACACCGGAGAGCACATCCCGGCGCTCAACGTCTCCGCGACCGGGCTCGTCGGCATGCTCCGCGACCAGGCGCAGGAAGCGGGGGCGACGTCGGTCGACGCGCTCGTCACCGGCGTACGCCCTGACGGCAGCGGTCATGTGGTCGAGACCTCGCGCGGCGCGATCCGTGCCCGCCGGGTCCTGGGCGCCATGGGCGCGGCGAACGTCTCGGTGTTCCCGCAGGTCAGCGCGGAGGCCGAGAAGCGCCAGCTGTTCGTGCTCGACCTCCCGGTTCCGCCCGAACGGGAGCAACTGCCCCACACGATCGTGCCGATCGGCGACGGCTTCGGCTACGTCTTCGTGAAGCTCATCGACGGCCGGCTGCGCGTCGTCGTCGGGCAGGAGGACATCGTCGAGGACGAGGACACCTCGGGCCCCGTCGACCACTGGAAGGAGATCCTCGACAGCGGGCTCGCCACGACGCTCCCCTGGCTCCGCGACGCCCGCGTCGACGACATCCTCTGGGGTGTCGACACCGCACAGAAGACGCTGGTGGTCGACGAGCCCAGCCCAGGCGTTCTCGTCGCCAACTGCGGCAGCGCCATCCGCTCCGCGGCCTGGCTGGGACGTACGCTCGCCGAGCGGCTCGCGCTCGAGACCACCTGATCATCGGCCACGGCCGAGGTGAATCCTTTTGCCCGCTCGACCACTCCTGTCTGCGATAGCCCGCGCCGCGGGCAGAACAGAGAGGAACACACGTGATCGAGGCAGGAAGCACGATCGAGGACACCTCCGTGCGGCTGAGCGACGGCACGGCGGCCGATCTCCTCGGGGAGAGCCACAGGGGCACGCTCGTCTACTTCATGCGAGCCACGACCTGCATGATGTGCAACGCCCACGTACGCACCCTCACGTCCAACGCCACGGACTTCCGCGACCGGGGCGTACGGGTCCTGATCGCCGTCCCCGAGGAAGCCACCACCGCCCAGGCGTGGGCGGACCGGCGGCAGATCCCGTTCCCCGTCGTCCCGGGCCTCCACGGTGACCTCGGCCTCGCCCGCCGCCTGCTCGGCTCGATGATGCAGTCCGGAACCATCGTCATGGACGCTGCCGGCCGGGTCACGTACGCGGACATCGTCACGATACCCACCGGCGGCTACCGTCACCGCGACGTACTCGCCGCGCTCGACGCCCTGCCTCAACGCGCGGGGTGATCGTGCCGAACCAGCAGACGCGCCGTCCGTGGCCAGACACGGACGTCATCCGGTCGGCGCAGGCCGGCGACGTGGCCTCGATCTCGGTGCTCATCGAAGGGGCCCATCCACACGTGCGGCGGTTCGCCACGTCGCTGTGCATGAGCGAGCAGGACGCAGAGGATGCCACGCAGGAGGCGCTGGTCATCCTCTATCGCAAGATCGGGACGCTGCGAGCGACCGGAGCGTTGGCGTCATGGATGTTCACCATCGTGCGCAACGAATGCGTTCGTCGCTGGACCATCAGCAGGAGGCACGTCCTCGCCGAGGTGACCGATCTGCCCCTTCGAGCGAGCTCGTCGGCGGAGGAAGCCGCCTTGGCGGAGATCGAGGCTCGTCAGGTCTCCGCGGCCATCGCGAGGCTTCCGGCCGACCAACGGCAGGTGCTGCTGCTGCGCGACGTGCACGGCTACAGCGGCAGATCGGTCGCGCGGCACCTGGGGCTGAGCCTGCCGGCGATGAAGTCACGCCTGCATCGAGCCCGAGCAGCGCTCCGGGCCGGCCTCGAAGAGGTGGCCTAGCCGTTCAACTCGGCACGGGTCGGCGGGTTGGCACCGGCACGCGAGACGGTGACCGCCGCCGCCCGTACGCCATGGGCGAGCACCTCGCGACGGTCGCGCTCGAAGTCGTGCCAGAGCGCGTCGACGAGGCCCGCGGAGAAGGTGTCACCGGCGCCGATGGTGTCCACGACCGTCACCTTCTCGGCCTCGACGTCGATCCGCTCGGACGCGGTGATCCAGCTGGCGCCGTCGCCGCCGCGGGTCACCGCGACCGCACCGGCACCCAGCTCGAGCAGCCGCGCGGCCGCCTTGTCGAGCCCGATCCCGGGGTAGAGGGTCTCCAGGTCCTCGTCGCTCGCCTTGACCACATCGGCGTACGCCGCCGCCCGCTCGATCCGCGCGACGACGTCCTGCCCGGTTCCGGTCAGCGTGGGCCGCATGTTGATGTCGTAGAGGACCCGGACGGAGTCGGGGAGCCCGTCGAGCAGCTCGAAGACCGTCTCGGCACCCGGCGAGAGCACCGGCGCGAGCGATCCGACGTGGACGAACCGCGGCGTCCCCACCGCGATCTCGCCGAGCTTCCACTCCAGGTCGAAGACGTACGTCGCCGAGCCGTCGGCCGTGATGGTGGCCTGCGCGGTCGAGGTGCGGGCCAGCACGTGCGGGTCGCATGCCATCACCACACCCGAATCAGCCAGATGAGCAGCCAAGGAGCGCCCCCGAGCATCATCGGCGAACGAGGCCGCATACCGCACCGGTCGGCCGAGCCGGCCGAGCGCCACGGCGACGTTGGCGCCGCTCCCGCCGGGGTGGTCCCGGGTCACGCCATCAGCGGTCGTGACCACGTCGACCAGCGCCTCACCTACCACCAAGACGTCGGCAACGGCATTGTCACGATCCAGGCTAGTCACGGCGGCAGATTAGCAACTCGGCGTACGAACGATTTTTCCGGGGTTGACCAGCAGAAACCGCCTACTGTCCAGTAACCCACCGCGGGTGGGCGTCCGCTCTCGACCGCGTGCGACCATTGAGGATGTGACCGAACAATCCACCGAGACGACTGGTGGTCCGCAGGGCCCGACCCCCGCCCAGCCGACCGTAATCCACGAGGGTCTACCGACCCAGCTTCCGGACATCGATCCCGAAGAGACCAGTGAGTGGCTCGGCTCGTTCGACGCGATGCTCGAGTCGAGCGGACGCGAGCGAGCCCGCTACATGATGCTGCGTCTGCTGGAGCGAGCCCGAGAGAAGTCCGTCGGCGTCCCCGCACTGCGCAGCACCGACTACATCAACACCATCCCCTCCGACCGCGAGCCGTGGTTCCCGGGCGATGAGGACATCGAGCGACGCATCCGGGCCTTCATCCGGTGGAACGCCGCCGTCATGGTCTCCTCCGCCAACCGCAAGGGCCTGGAGGTGGGCGGCCACATCGCCACCTACCAGTCCTCCGCGAGCCTCTACGAGGTCGGCTTCAACCACTTCTTCCGCGGCAAGGACCACCCCGGCGGCGGCGACCAGGTCTTCATCCAGGGCCACGCCTCCCCCGGCATCTACGCGCGTGCCTTCCTCGAGGGCCGACTCAAGGAAGAGCAGCTCTTCCGCTTCCGCCAGGAGGTGCAGCACGGGGTCGGCCAGGGCATCTCCTCCTACCCGCACCCGCGCCTGATGCCCGACTTCTGGGAGTTCCCGACGGTCTCGATGGGCCTGACCGGGATCAACTCGATCTACCAGGCGCGGTTCAACCGCTACCTGCAGAACCGCGGCATCAAGGACACCTCCGACCAGCGCGTGTGGGCCTTCCTCGGCGACGGCGAGATGGGTGAGCCCGAGTCGCTCGGCGCCATCCGGGTCGCCGCCCGCGAGGAGCTCGACAACCTGGTCTGGGTGATCAACTGCAACCTGCAGCAGCTCGACGGCCCGGTGACCGGCAACGGCAAGGTCATCCAGGAGCTGGAGTCCAACTTCCGCGGCGCCGGCTGGAACGTCATCAAGGTCATCTGGGGCCGCGAGTGGGACCAGCTGCTCGCCAAGGACGTCGACGGCGCCCTGGTCAACAAGATGAACTCGACCCCCGACGGCCAGTTCCAGACCTACTCGGTCGAGACCGGTGCCTACGTCCGGGAGAACTTCTTCGGCTCCGACCCGCGCCTGCGCAAGATGGTCGAGCAGATGAGCGACGAGCAGATCCGCAAGCTTCCGCGCGGTGGTCACGACTACCGCAAGGTCTACGCGGCCTTCGACGCGGCCACCAAGACCGTCGGGCAGCCGACCGTCATCCTGGCCCACACCATCAAGGGCTGGACGATCGACGCTCTGGAGGGCAAGAACGCCACCCACCAGATGAAGAAGCTGACCATGGCGGACCTGAAGAAGTTCCGCGACCGTCTGCTCCTGCCGATCTCCGACAAGGAGCTCGAGGCGACCTACGAGCAGACCGGCGCGGCGCCGTTCTTCAACCCGGGTCCCGAGTCGGCCGAGATCGAATACATGATGGAGCGCCGCAAGCAGCTCGGTGGTCCGCTCCCCCAGCGCCGGGTCGAGTTCAAGCCGCTCACCCTGCCGGGCGAGAAGGTCTACGCCGAGCTCAAGCAGGGTTCCGGCAAGAACAAGATCGCCTCCACGATGGCCACCGTCCGGCTCCTCAAGGACTGGATGCGTGACCCGGAGATCGGCAAGCGCATCGTGCCGATCGCGCCCGACGAGTACCGCACCTTCGGCATGGACGCGATGTTCCCGAGCGCGAAGGTCTACAACCCCGGCGGCCAGCAGTACGAGAGCGTCGACCGGAAGTTGTTGCTCTCCTACAAGGAGTCCGCGCAGGGCCAGCTCCTGCACGAGGGTATCTCCGAGGCAGGGGCGCTGGCTTCGGCGACCGCTGCCGGCACGGCGTACGCCACTCACGGCGAGCCGATGATCCCGTTCTACATCTTCTACTCGATGTTCGGGTTCCAGCGCACCGGCGACTCGATCTGGGCGATGGCCGACATGATGGGCCGCGGCTTCCTGGTCGGCGCCACCGCCGGTCGCACCACGCTGACCGGTGAGGGTCTCCAGCACGCCGACGGTCACTCGCCGCTGCTGGCGGCGACGAACCCGGCGGTCGTGCACTACGACCCCGCGTTCGCCTACGAGGTCTCGCACATCATGCAGAGCGGCCTCGAGCGGATGTACGGCTCGACCGAGGAGCACCCGAACGGCGAGGACGTCATCTTCTACCTGACCGTCTACAACGAGCCGGTCAGCCAGCCCAAGGAGCCCGACAACGTCGACCTCGAGGGGATCCTGAAAGGCATCCACCAGGTCTCGACCGCCGAGGGAGACGGCCCCAAGGTCCGTCTGCTCGCCTCCGGCGTCGGGTTCCCGTGGATCGAGGAGGCTGCCCGCATCCTCGAGGAGGACTGGGGCGTCAAGGCCGACACGTGGTCGGTCACCTCGTGGAACGAGCTCGCCCGCGACGCCATCGAGGCCGAGCAGTGGAGCCTCAACCACCCCGGCGAGACCCCGCGCACGCCGTACGTCACCGAGAAGCTCTCGGCGTCCAACGGCCCCGTCGTCGCGGTCTCCGACTACATGCGGGCCGTCCCGCTGCAGATCGCCCGCTGGGTGCCCGACGACTACCGCGTCCTCGGTGCCGACGGGTTCGGCTTCGCCGACACCCGCCCGGCCGCGCGTCGCTTCTTCCAGATCGACGCCCAGTCCGTCGTCGTCCAGGCCCTCCAGGCCTTGGCCGAGGCCGGCGAGATCGACGCCGCGTTGGTGAAGAAGGCCTTCGACACCTACCGCATCGACGACCCGACGGCGACGAAGGGCATCATGCAGGAGGGCGGAGACGCCTGAGCTCGTGGCGCCGAGTCGGCGCATCTGACCCCGTGTCTGGCGAAGCGAAGAGAGCCAGAGGGGTCGGATGCGCCGACTCGGCATGTCATCAGATGTACTAAGCGCAAGAATGGACAACGTGACCGCAGTGATTCCTCCTACCCGCCGGCGCACCGCGCAGGCGCTGCGGCGCGCGACCGGCCGGCTGGCGACGGCCGCCACCTCACGCATGGACGACGCGATGCCGTGGTTCAAGGACCTCTCCGCGAAGAACCGCTCCCTCGTCGGCCTGATCGTGCAGGCCGGAATCAAGGAGTTCGTCGGCTGGTACGGCGGCGGCGCCTCCGCCGACACCGCCAAGCCCGACCTGGCCGCGTCGATGTTCGGCGTCGCGCCCCGTGCGCTGACCGGCATCATCACGCTCCAGCAGACCGTGGATCTCGTACGCCTCTCCATCGAGGTGGTCGAGGCCAACATCGACCACCTGCTCGGGCCCGAGGACGCCGCCGACGTCCACGAGGCGATCGGCCGCTACGCCCGCGAGGTCGCCTTCGCCACCGCCGAGGTCTACGCCCGCGCCGCCGAGCAGCGCGGCGCCTGGGACGCCCGGCTCGAGGCCCTCGTGGTCGACGCGGTCCTGCGTGCCGAGACCGACGAGGTCGTCCTCTCCCGGGCCAGCGCGCTCGGCTGGGACGCCGACCTGCCGCTGTGCGCGGTGCTGGGCCACGCCCCCGACGGCGTCCGCCTCGACGCCGCCATGGAGGAGGTACGCCGCCGCGCCCGCGCCCACGACCTGCACACCCTGTGCGCGGTCCAGGGTGACCGCCTCGTCGCCCTGCTCGGCGGCATCGAGGACCCGCTGGAGGCCGCCGAGCGCATCGCCGACCTCTTCGCCGACGGGCCCGTCGTCGTCGGACCGATGGCGGCCGGGCTCGCCACCGCCGCCGAGTCCGCCCGGGCCGCGCTCTCCGCCTACCGGGCCGCGCCCGGCTGGCCCGATGCGCCTCGCCCCGCACGCAGCCAGTCGTTCCTGCCCGAGCGTGCCCTGGCCGGCGACGCGTGGGCCCACCGCTACCTGATCGAGAATCTCTACCGGCCGCTGGTGGAGGCCCGCAGCACGCTGATCGAGACGCTGGCGGCGTACTTCGCCGCCGGAGGCGGCCTCGAGGCCACCGGGCGCACACTGTTCGTGCACCCCAACACGGTGCGCTACCGGCTCAAGCAGGTCGCGGAGCTCACCGGGTTCCTCCCGACCGACTCGCGCGACGCTCTCGCCCTGCAGGTCGCCCTGATTCTCGGCCGGCAACAGGACCATTAGCGCTGGCAGGGACGCAAGTTGTAGAACCCCTACAAGATTGCGGGAGGGATATTCGTTGCCGCTGAAGGTGAACTGACACCCCTCCAGACGGGACTATTCTTGCGTGCTCGTCATTGTCGCCCCAGGACAAGGTGCTCAGACACCAGGATTCCTCACCCCGTGGCTGGAGGACCCCGCTTTCGCCGCTCGTATGGAGTGGCTCTCAACCGTCGCAGGCATCGACCTGATCGACTACGGCACCAATGCCGACGCCGAGACCATCCGCGCCACCGAGATCGCCCAGCCGCTGCTGGTCGCCACCGGCCTGGTCGCGGCGCTCGAGCTCTTCCCGCAGCCCGCGGACGCCTTCGGCAAGATCGGAGCGGTCGCCGGCCACAGCGTCGGTGAGATCACCGCCGCCGCGGGCGCACGCGCGATTAGCGCCGAGCAGGCGATGGTGCTCGTCCGCGAGCGGGGCAAGGCCATGGCCGAGGCCGCCGCGAAGACGCCGACCGGCATGACCGCGGTCCTCGGCGGCGTACGCGAGGAGGTGCTGGCCGCGATCGAGAAGCACGGCCTCACCCCCGCCAACGACAACGGCCCCGGCCAGATCGTCGCCGCGGGCACCCTCGAGCAGCTCGAGGCCTTCGCCGCCGATCCTCCCGCCAAGGCCCGGCTGATGCCGCTCAGCGTCGCCGGCGCCTTCCACACCAAGCACATGGAGCCCGCCGTCGGCCACCTCCGCCGGCTGGCCCAGAGCGTCTCGACCCACGACCCGCGTACGCGCCTGATCAGCAACAAGGACGGCCAGATCGTCCACGACGGCGCCAAGGCGCTGGACCGGATCGTCGGCCAGATCGCCAACCCGGTGCGCTGGGACCTCTGCCTCGACACCATGTCCGACATCGGCGTGACCGGCATCCTGGAGATGCCGCCGGCCGGCACCCTGACGGGGATCGCCAAGCGCGCCCTCAAGGGCGTCGAGACCTTCGCCCTGAAGACTCCCGACCAGCTCGACGACGCCCGCGCGTTCGTCGAGAAGCACGGAGAGGCCAACCCGATCGAGACCACGCCGACCTGGCGCATGGTCGTCTCCCCGTCCAAGGGCACCTTCAAGCTCTCCGAGACCGTGTCCGGGGTCGATGTGATTCCGGCCGGCGCCGAGATCGGCGCCATCGCCAGCCTCCGCGACACGATCGCGATCACGTCCGCCCACGGCGGCGAGGTCATCGAATGGCTCGTCGAGGACGGCGACCTCGTATCCCCCGGTCAGCCGCTGCTCCGGCTGCACCCGACAGGAGTCCAGCACTCGTGATCTCTGCCCCGACAGGTTCCCCGCACGCCCGCATCCTCGGCGTAGGCGGCTATCGCCCCACCCGGGTGGTCCCCAACAGCGAGATCGTCGATCTGATCGACTCCTCCGACGAGTGGATCCGCACCCGCTCCGGCATCACCGAGCGTCGCTGGGCGGGTGAGGAGGAGACCGTACAGATGATGTCGGTCACCGCCTCCCGCAAGGCGCTCGAGCACGCCAAGATCGGCATCGACCAGATCGACTGCGTCATCGTCGCCACCGTCAGCCACATGCGCCAGACGCCCGCAGTAGCCGCGCTGATCGCCGACGAGCTCGGTGCCGACCACCCGGCCGCCTTCGACATCTCGGCGGCCTGTGCCGGCTTCTGTCACGGCATCGCGATGGCGAGCGACTTCATCCGCGGCGGCAGCGCCCGCAACGTACTCGTCATCGGTGTCGAGCGCCTCTCCGACATCACCAACCCGCACGATCGTGGCACCGCGTTCATCTTCGCCGACGGCGCCGGCGCCGCGGTCGTCGGCCCGAGCGACGAGCCCGGGATCGGCCCGGTCGTCTGGGGTTCCTCGGGCGACAAGGCCGACCACATCCAGACTCCCGACTGGTTCGACGCGGTCGAGGCGAAGGAGACTCCCTGGCTGACGATGGAGGGCAACCCCGTCTTCCGCTGGGCCTCCTACGCCATGGCCAAGGTCGGTCAGGAGGCGCTCGAGAAGGCCGGCATCACCGCCGACGAGCTCGACTGCTTCGTCCCGCACCAGGCCAACATGCGCATCGTCGACGCCCTGGCCCGCTCCATGAAGCTTCCGGAGTCGGTCAAGATCGCCCGCGACATCGCCACCATGGGCAACACGTCGGCCGCCTCGGTCCCGCTTGCTCTTGAGCGGATGATCGAGGAGGGTCAGGCTGAGTCGGGCGACACCGCCCTGCTCATCGCGTTCGGTGCCGGACTGGTCTACGCAGCCCAGGTCGTCGTCGTTCCGTAGTCTCGCACCACCCAGAGTTTCACCACACAAAATCCGAGAGGAAGCACCACATATGGCCACCACCGAAGAGATCCGCTCCGACCTCGCCGAGATCGTCAACGAGGTCGCCGGCATCGATGTCGCCGACGTTCAGCTCGACAAGTCCTTCGTCGATGACCTCGACGTCGACTCGCTGTCCATGGTCGAGGTCGTCGTCGCTGCCGAGGAGAAGTTCGGCGTATCCATCCCCGACGAGCAGGTCAAGAACCTCAAGACCGTTGGCGACGCGGTGAGCTTCATCGAGAAGGCTTCCGCGAACGCCTGACGCGCCCCGGCGGCTCGGCCAACCCTCCCAGGCCGAGCCGCCGGACCTGCTTCACCTGACCCAACGCGCCAACACCTCACACGGAGACCACATGAGCAGCCGCACCCGAGTCGTCGTCACTGGATTGGGCACCACCAACCCGGTAGGCGGAGATGTAGCCACCACCTGGGATGCCTTGATCGCCGGCCGCTCCGGCATCCGCGAGCTCACCGAGGAGTGGGCCCAGGACCTTCCCGTACGCATCGCCGGCCGTGTCGCCGTCGAGCCGTCCGAGGTCCTGGAGAGGGTCAAGGCGCGACGCCTGGACCGCTCCGCGCAGTTCGCCGTGGTCGCCGCGGCCGAGGCCTGGAAGGACGCCGGCTTCGAGGGTACGGCCACCGAGGCCGGCCTCGACGGCGAGCGCCTGGGTGTCGCTGTCGCCACCGGCATCGGCGGCGTCACCACCCTGCTCGACAACTACGACACGCTTCTGGCCAAGGGGCCGCGTCGGGTCAGCCCGCTGGCCGTCCCGATGCTGATGGCCAACGCCTCGGCAGCCAACATCTCGTTGATCTACGGCGCCCGCGCCGCGGCTCAGACCCCGATCTCTGCCTGTGCCTCCGGCTCCGAGGCGATCGCCCTGGCCGCCGACCAGATCCGTCTGGGCCGCGCCGACGTCGTCCTCGCCGGTGGCACCGAGGCAGCGATCCACCCGCTGCCGATGGCCGCGTTCGCCAACATGATGGCACTGTCCAAGACCGCCTCCGGCCCCGATGGTGGCGACCCGACCGCGGTCAGCCGCCCCTGGGACACCGCCCGCGACGGCTTCGTGCTCGGTGAGGGCGCCGGCATCGTCGTGCTCGAGACGCTCGAGCACGCCCAGGCCCGTGGCGCCCGGATCTACGCCGAGGTCCTCGGCGCCGGCGTGACCGCCGACGCCCACGACATCGCCCAGCCCGACCCCGAGGGTCGCGGCGGTAGCCGAGCCATCAAGCGCGCGCTCGAGGACGGCGACATCGACCCGAACACCATCGTCCACGTCAACGCCCACGCGACCTCGACCCCTCAGGGCGACATCGCCGAGGGCCTGATGCTCCACGCCACCCTCGGCAAGCAGGTCGAGAACGTCGTGGTCACCTCGACCAAGTCGATGACCGGCCACCTGCTCGGTGGCGCCGGCGCCCTCGAGACAGTCGCGACCGTCCTGGCGATCCACCACCGCCAGTCGCCGCCGACGATCAACCTCGACAACCTCGACCCCGCGGTCGAGCTCGACATCGCCACCAAGGCACGCGACCTGCCGGTCGGCGACATCGCGGCCCTCAACAACTCCTTCGGTTTCGGTGGCGCGAACGTAGCGGTCGTCTACGGAAGCATCTGATGACCATCACAGCCCCCGCGGCTGTTGCCGCGAGGAAGCAGCAGAAGCTTCCTCGCGACCAGGACCCCCGAAACCCGCTGACCCGGCTCCGGGCGCTCTTCGACGAGGGCACCGTCCAGCTCATCTCCCCCGACGACGACTCCGGCATGCTGGCCGCCGTCGGCGAGGTGGACGGCACCCGGGCGGTCGCCTTCTGCTCGGACGCCACCGTCATGGGTGGCGCGATGGGCGACCTCGGCTGCCGCGTGGTCGTCGACGCGTACCACCGCGCGATGACCGACGGCATCCCGATCATCGGCCTGTGGCACTCCGGCGGCGCCCGGCTGGCCGAGGGCGTACTCTCCCTGCACGCGGTCGGCCGCATCTTCCACGCGATGACGCAGGCCAGCGGCAAGATCCCGCAGATCTCGGTCGTCCTCGGCCCGGCCGCCGGTGGCGCTGCCTACGGTCCCGCCCTCACCGACGTCGTCATCCTCGGCCCCGAGGGCCGCATCTTCGTGACCGGTCCGGACGTCGTACGCTCCGTCACCGGTGAGGACGTCGACATGCTCCGCCTCGGTGGTCCCGAGCCGCACGGCCGCCGATCCGGCGTCGTGCACATCCTCACCGAGTCCGAGCGCGAGGCGCTCGACAAGGCCCGCACGGTCACCGCTCTCCTCGGCTCCCAGGGTGGCCTCGACGTCGCCGCGGTCGAGGACAAGGACCTCGCCGAGCAGCTGCCCGAGTCGAAGAAGCGCGCCTACGACGTGCACCCCCTGGTCGAGAACATCCTCGACGAGGGCACCGCACAGGAGCTGCACGCTCGCTGGGCCCCCAACATCGTCACCGCGCTCGGTCGCTTCGGCGGCCGCACCGTCGGCGTCGTCGCCAACAACCCGCTGCGGCTAGGCGGCTGCCTCGACTCCCTCTCCGCGGAGAAGGCATCCCGGTTCGTACGCCTCTGTGACGCCCTCGGCGTCCCCCTGATCGTCGTCGTCGACGTCCCCGGCTACCTGCCGGGCGTCGGCCAGGAGTGGGACGGCGTCGTCCGCCGTGGCGCCAAGCTCCTGCACGCCTTCGGCGAGTGCGTGGTCCCTCGGGTCACCCTGGTGACCCGCAAGACCTACGGCGGCGCCTACATCGCCATGAACGCCCGATCCCTCGGTGCGACCAAGGTCTTCGCCTGGCCGGGCGCGGAGGTCGCGGTCATGGGCCCGGTCGCCGCGATCCGCATCCTGCACCGCCGTAAGCTCGCCGAGGTCGCGCCCGACCTCCGTGCCCAGGTCGAGGCGGAGCTCGCGGCCGAGCACGAGCGTCTCGCCGGTGGTGTCGACAAGGCTGTCGAGATCGGTGTCGTGGACGAGGTCATCGAGCCGTCTGCGACCCGCAGCGCGATCGCGGCCGCCTTCGAGGAAGCGATCCAGACCGTCGGCGTACGCCGCGGTGCTCACGGCAACATCCCGCTCTGACCCGATTCACGCCGAGTCGGCGCGTCCTGACCGAAAACAACGCCGAGTCGGCGCGTCAGGACGCGCCGACTCGGCGTTTTCGTGGCCGTGCTCTGCGGCCGACGACGGTCGCTCAGACGACCTGGTGCAGCCAGCGTACGGGCGCGCCCTCCCCCGCGTGACGGAACGTCTCCAGCTCGTCGTCCCACGGCTTGCCGAGGAGCTTGTCGACCTCGAGCTCGAGCGTGGTGTCACCGAGGGCGGCCTTGACCACTGCGGCCTTGAGCCGGTCCTCGGGGATCATGATGTCACCGTGCATCCCGGTGACGGCGTGGAAGACGCCGAGGTCGGGCGTGAAGGAGTAGCGCGCACCCTCGGAGGTCGACGTCCCGTCCTCGGTGACCTCGAAGCGCAGGTGGGTCCACCCCTTCAGCGCCGACGCGATCGCCGCCGCGGAACCGACCGCACCGGACCAGAAGAGCTCGGCTCGGTAAGTGCCGGCCTGGGCGGGCTGCGCCGTCCAGTCGAAGTTCACCGGCGCGCCTAGCACCCCCGCGACGGCCCATTCGATGTGAGGGCAGAGCGCGGAGGGAGCCGAATGCACGAACACAACGCCTCGTGCGATGCCACGCGAGGCGCTCGGGTCCTTGATCTGAGTGGTCACCGATTATCTCCTTCGTTGCGGCGCGAGCTACGCCTTCCCCAGCGGGCTCGATCATGCGTGAAGGAACTTTTCGGTGATCACACTGATGTAGTTGTACATCTATTCTTACCTACCGCGCCCAGGATCTCCAGTATCGGAGCAAAACGGCCAGTGGCGACCGGCATAGCTGCCGATCGCCACTGGTTGCGCGTTTGAGACGGACCTCAGTCCCTCTCGACCGTCTTCTCGAGGGCCTCGGCGCGCGCCGCGGCGTCGGTGATCTCGTCGGAGTCGATCGCGTAGGTGCGGTGGAACCAGGTCAGCGCGTCCTTGTCCCGGCCCGCGTCCTGGAGCGTGTCTGCGTACGCATAGCGCAGCCGCACGACCCAGGCCTCACGGCTCTTGTTGTTGAGCGGCGACTGCTCGAGGATCCGCAGGGCCGCGTCGAACTGGCCCATGTCCCGGCGAGCGCCGGCCTCGACGATCGTCATCTCGGCCTTCGCCGGCGCCTCGAAGTTCGCCACAGACGGGCTGTGCGCGAGCTTGATCGCCTGTTCGGGCTGGCCGAGCGCGCGGTGGCAGTCCGCCATGATCGGCAGGTACGCCGTCGCGCCGTTCATCCGCTTCGCCGCACGCAGCTCGGCGAGCGCCTCGGAGTAGTGGCCGGCAGCGTACGCAGCCTCGCCCAACGCCTCGCGAATCACAGCGATCCGCTGCGTACGCGACTTCGCCGCCTTGGCGTGCTGGTAGGCGAGCTCGGGGTCGGAGTCGATGAACATGTCGGCAGCAACCAGGTGGCGGGCGATCCGCGCCGCCAGCTTCTCGGGCAGGCCTCGCAGCTGAGCCGAGATCGCACGGTCCAGCTCCTTGCCGGTGACCTCCTCCGGCAGCTCCGGACCGTCGTAGATCCGCTGATCCGCCGTGCGCTCCTCACGCGGCTCGTCGAACCGGCGCTGCGGCTTGCCAGCGGGCTTACCGCCACGATCCTTGGAGTAGCCACCCTTGCGGTCGCTGCTGCCGCCACGCTTCGGGCCGTCCGAGCGGCCGCCGCTGCGGGGGCCGCTGCGTCCGGTCGACGGCTTGCCGTCGCGACGCTCGTCGCCTCCGCGGCCACCGTCACGGCGCTGATCGCCTCCGCGACCGCCAGCGGCGCCATCACGGCGATCGCTGCTCCGTCCAGCGCCGGGCCGACCACCGCTCGGTCGACCAGCGCCCGGCTTGCCGTCACCCGATCGGCCGCCACGGCCACCGGTCGATGAATTCGAGCTCTTCGGACGCCCGGGGCGTCCGGCGGGCTTACCGCCTCTGTTGCTACGGCGCTCGTCAGCCATAGCTGCCTTCCTCACTGCTGCTTCCCGCAGCCGACTTCGAACGATCCGAGGACCATCGCGTTGACAAACTCAGTGCCAGTAAAAGCAGTAGAGGCCGCCCCAAAGGGCGGCCTCTACCTGAAATTTTGTCCGGCGGCGTCCTACTCTCCCACAGCCTCTCGGTTGCAGTACCATCGGCGCTGAAGGGCTTGACTTCCGGGTTCGGGATGGGACCGGGTATT
>NZ_JBEPDH010000034.1:0-38696 GCF_040300245.1 Nocardioides sp. NPDC000445
CCCACTCCTCATACCCGCCGAGAATCACCGGTTCACGGGCACTCCTAGATGAGGCACCGAGGGCGTTTCGCGGGCATTTTTCGTGAGTCTCGTCGGGTCCTTGACACCGAGGACGATCGAGAAAAACTTGGCTGGCTATCGGGTCGGCGGCCAGCCCTGGCGGGCTTTGGTCTGGGTTGGGTGCCGGCCGTCGACAGTGCGGCCTGGTCGCGTTTGGAAGGGCTGGCGCAATGTGCCAAATAAGGCCCTTGAAAATGGCGTGAATACGCCATCTGACCTGCGAAAACAAGATGCGCCATGGCGTCTGGGTTTGGTAAAATATTGGGTATGGAAGCACTCCTCGACCCCGACGACACCACCAGCGACCTGCTGGCCGCGGTGCGTACGTCGCGTGCGGTCGCGGAGCAGGCTGACCGGGACGTGCTGATCGCCGCCGCACGGTTCGCGGCGCTGCATTCGGTCCAGGACCGCGAGGAGTCTGCGCGGTTGGATGGCGACACCTTCGGCGATCGGATGCTGCCCCTGGCCGGATCGGGGGCACCACTGATCTCCGAGGCCGCCGCCGTCGAGTTCGCGGCAGTGTGGGGGCGTTCCACCCAAGCGGGGAAGAAGTTTCTCGGGGACGCGGTCGAGCTGCGTTACCGTCTCAAGCACGTGTGGGCGCGGATCCTGGACGGGTCCCTGCTGGCGTGGCGGGCCCGTCGGATCGCGGACCTGACCCGGAACCTGGATGCCGATGCCGCCGCCTGGGTCGACCAGCAGATCGGGGCCCATGCCCACCAGGTCGGCACCCGCCAGCTGGAACGGATGATCACCCAGGCCGCCGCCCTGTTCGAACCCGATGCGGCTGCCGCGATCGCCGAGCACGATGCGGTCGAGCACCGTTCGGTCACCATCACCACCACCGAGACGACCCCGTTCGTTGCCACCGGTGCCGAACAAGGCCAAGCCGTGCTCGCGCTGGGGTATCTCGACGGGGTACTCGACGCCGCCGACGCCCTGGATCTGGAGCAGGCTGTCGCAGCGATCGCCCACGGGCTCCTCGACCAGGACGACTACGCGACCGCGAGCCTCGATGTACGACGCGCGGCCGCACTCGGAGTCCTCGGGAGGGCCTACAACTCCGGCTCCCTCGACGGGGTCCCCGGTGTCGCTCGGGTCGTCGAGCTGGTCATCCACACCGACACCCGCGACCTGGCCGGCACCGGCCTGGTCCGCCTCGCCAACACCCGCGGCCTGGCCAGCATCGAACGCCTCGAGCAGTGGGCCACCACCCCCGGCACCGTGATCAAGCCGATCATCGTGGTCGACCTCGCCGAGGACATCGAAACGGCGGGCTACGTCCCGACCGCGCGGCAGCGGCGCCAGGCCGAGCTGCTTCACCAGAAGTGCTCCTTCCCCTACTGCCAAGCCCGCGCCGAGCACTGTGACCTCGACCACCGCCGGCCCTACGCCCAGGGCGGCCGGACCAGCAGCCGCAATCTGACCCCGCTGTGCCGACACCACCACCGGATGAAGACCCACCACGGCTGGCGCTACCACCGCCTCCGAGCGGGCGTCTATCGATGGCACAGCCCCCACGGCTACGAATACCTCGTCACCCCGACCGGCACCATCGACATCAGCAACGACCTCGCCCCACCCCTCACCCTCGCCGCATAACGAACGTCTCGAGCACCGTGCTCGGCTGATCCTGTTCGGGGCGTGCGGATCCCTGCGATCATCGACGTGTGACGACCCCTCGAGGCACGCTGCGGGTCTTGACCTGCGACACCGCGGAGACCCTCGCGGCGGCCAGCGTCCTGTTCAACCAGTACCGGCGCCATTACGGTCAGCCAGACGGGGACGATCGCACCCTCGGCTGGCTCACCGACATGGTTCGGTCGAACATGCTCACGCTCTACACGGCGGTGCCGGGCGACTCGACGGCGGACGCACCTCCAATCGGCCTGGCGACCAGCCACGCGATCCCCGCATCGCTGGTCATGGGACAGTTCTGGCAACTGCGCGACCTATTCGTGCTCCCCGGTTCTCGTCGCCAAGGAGTGGCCGCTGCGCTGGTCGATGCAGTCTGCGCGGCCGCATTGACGGCGGGCGCTACACGACTGTCCCTCGTGACAGAGCCGGACAACCACACTGCGCTCGGTCTCTACCGGAGGCTCGGATTCAAGCCTGTCGAAGGTCTGGCTTCGCTCAGCCTGGATCTTGCCGCGCAGACAGTCAGGTCGTGAGGTTCGAGCGGGTCCACCGGAGCCGCGCCGATCAGGCCAGGGGGAGTATCGTTCGCGCACGAACCGCGGCGGCCGGTCGTGAGGGAGAAGAGGCGGCTTAGATGGGTGTCACGAGCGAGAGCGGGCGGATCGTCGCGGGTGGCCGAAAGGGCACCTACCTACGTCTGGCCGAAGGGCCGCAGGAGCGCCACATCTCGCGCACCGATCTGGCGCGGAAGCCCGAGGATCTGGGCGACCCGGTGCTGACCGTCGCGCACCTGTCCGACATGCACATCTGCGACCACCAGTCGCCGGCTCGGGTCGAGGTCCTGGACCGGCTCATGGACCCCGACACCGCGACCCGTGAGCTGATCGACGAGATCGGGACGTACCGGGCCCAGGAGCTGCTGACCGCCCAGGTCGGCGCGGCGATGGTCGAGGCGGTCAACGAGATCACCGAGGGTCCCGTCGGCGGTGGCCCGCTCGATCTGGCGATCGCGACCGGTGACAACACCGACAACGGGCAGTACAACGAGCTCGACTGGTATCTGACCCTGCTCGACGGCGGCCGGCTGACCCCCGACTCCGGCGACATGCTGCACTACGAAGGCGTCGCCACGCTGCCGGACAAGCGCTTCTGGCACCCCCAGGGCGAGACGTACGACATGCGCCGAGGGGACCACGGCTTCCCGCTTGTCCCCGGGCTGCTGAAGGCGGTGCGCAAGGCGATCGACTCGCCCGGTCTGGAGGTGCCGTGGCTGGCGGTCAACGGCAACCACGATGGGCTGCTGCAGGGCACCGTGCCGGGCAGCTCCGCCATCGGTGAGATCGCGGTCGGTGATCTGAAGGCGATCGCCATGCCCGAGCACTGGACCGACGAGGCCAAGGCGAAGCTCATCGCCGGGCTGATCTCCGGTGACCCGGTGGCGCTCGGGATGCTGGCCGAGCTCGAGCCGTACGAGGTGACCCCCGACCGGCGTCGCCGGCAGACGACGCTGCAGGAGTTCGTCGACTCCCACGTGCACGACGAGGCGAAGCCGCCGGGCCACGGCTTCAAGGCCGGCGGCAAGCCCTACTACCGCTACGACGTCAACGACGAGGTCACCTTCGTCGTCCTCGACACGGTCAACCCGGCCGGCGGTTTTCAGGGATCGATCGACGCCGAGCAGCTGGAGTGGCTCGACGCCGTGCTCGCTTCCACCGACTACGACGAGCGGCTCGCGGTGATCGCCAGCCACCACGACGTGGCCTCGCTGGTCAACGACATGAGCGGCGCCGGCGGCGGTCGCCGGGTGCTCAGCGACGAGATCGAGCAGACCGTCTCACGCCATGAGAGCGCCGTGCTCTGGCTCAACGGGCACACGCACCGTACGTCGGTGAAGCCTCGCGGCTCCTGGTGGGAGGTCACCGCTCCGTCCCTGATCGACTGGCCGCAGCAGGGCCGGATCGTCGAGCTGATCTCCGACGGAGACGTGCTCACCATCGCCACCACGATGCTCGACCACGCCGGTCCCGCGCGCTGGAGCGGCTCGATCGAGGAGGTGAGCCACCTCGCCTCTCTCTCCCGTGAGCTTTCCGCCAACGACTGGCAGGGACCGAAGGTACGCCTCGCCGAGCACCCGTCGGCAGGGACGGCGCAGGATCGCAACGTACTGCTCCATCTGCTCGATCCGAGGGCCTGAAAGGCCTCCGACACGCCGTTATCTAGCGAATGACAGGCGGGTGGGGTTGCGTGGACCAGCGTTCTCCGCTGGACTACCACCAACCAAGTTCATGCAAGCGGCGTGGACATCAAGCTTTTGGAGGAACGACACGTGAGCTCGACCGCAGCCACAGGGCCTGCGGACCGGCTGGGCCTCAAGTCCGGCATGGTCATCCAGGAACTGGGCTGGGACAACGATACTGATGACGAGCTGCGGGTCGCCATCGAAGATTCCGTCGACGCGGACTTGGTCGACGGCGACTACGGCAACGTGGTCGACGCCGTGCTGCTGTGGTGGCGCGATGACGACGGCGACCTCGTCGATGGTCTCGTCGACGCGCTGACCGACCTCGTCGGTGGCGGCGTCATCTGGTTGCTGACGCCGAAGGTGGGCCGCCCTGGCGCGGTCGACCCGGCCGACATCGCCGAGGCCGCGCCGATCGCCGGACTGTCCCAGACCACCACCGCATCTGTGAGCAAGGACTGGGCCGCGACGCGTCTGCTGGCGCCGAAGACTCCGGTCTGATGGCGGCGATTCTCGGGATCGCTGGACACCCACAGGAGACCTAGCGTGAGCGTGGCTACACTCCCAACGGTGTTCTCGACTACGGCTGCCAAGGCGCGCACCGCCGGATCCGCGGCGAAGATCCTGGCCGGCTCCGGCATCGTCCGGCCGGTCAACCCCCTCGGGCTCGCACGGACCGGCCTGGCGCTGGCGCGCTGGGGCACCGGGCCGGCCGGAGGGTTCATCGGCCTCGCCCACCGCTACCCGCGACGCACCGCGCTCATCGACGAGCTCGGCTCGTTGACGTACGCCGAACTCGACCGCCGCTCCAACGCGATCGCCCGGGCCCTGGCGGCCCGGGGGGTCGGTGAGGGCGATGGGGTCGCGATCATGTGCCGCAACCATCGCGGGTTCGTCGACGCGACCCTGGCGGTGGCGAAGCTGGGCGCCGACGCGCTCTACCTCAACACCGCCTTCGCCGGCCCGCAGCTCGTCGGGGTGCTGGAGCGGGACAAGCCCGCCCTGATCATCCACGACGAGGAGTTCACCGGGCTGCTGTCCTCGGCGACCGCGGCCACGAGGCTGGTCGCGTGGGTCGACTCCTCGGATCCCGGTGAGACGCTCGAGTCGCTGGTCTCCGGCGACGCGCGGCCGGTAGCGCCGCCGAAGCGGCACGGGCGGATCGTGATCCTCACCTCCGGCACGACGGGAGCGCCCAAGTCGGCGCCGCGTCAGGAGGCCGGCGTCGACGCGGCGATCGCGCTGATGTCGCGGATGCCGATGAAGGACGGCTGGCGCTGCTTCATCGCCGCGCCGCTCTTCCACACCTGGGGGATCGCCCACCTGCTCTTCGCCGAGCTGCTCGGCACCACCATGATCCTGCGCCGCCGGTTCGACCCGGAGGATGCGCTGGCGACCCTCGCGGAGACCAAGGCCGACTCGTTCGCGGTCATCCCGGTCATGATGCAGCGGATCCTGTCGCTGCCGGAGGAGACGCTGGCTGCGTACGACCTCGAGGGGATCGCCTCCCGGCTCAAGGCCGTCGCGTCCTCCGGCTCGGCGCTGCCCGGCGACCTCGCGCTGGAGTGGATGGACCGGTTCGGCGACAGCCTCTACAACGTCTACGGCTCGACCGAGGTCTCCTACGCCTCGATCGCCGACCCCGTCGACCTGCGCGAGGCGCCGACCTCGGCCGGCAAGGTGCCGTGGGGGACCCGAATGAAGATCCTCGACGGCGACGGCGTCCCGGTGCCCGACGGTGAGGCCGGCCGGATCTTCGTCGGCAACGGTCTCCTCTTCGAGGGCTACACCAGCGGCGGCGGCAAGGAGGTCGTCGACGGCCTGATGGCGACCGGCGACGTCGGGCGCTTCGGGCCCGACGGCCGGCTCTACGTCGAGGGCCGCGACGACGACATGATCGTCTCCGGCGGCGAAAACGTCTTCCCGCAGGAGGTCGAGGACTGCCTCATCCGCCATCCGCTCGTCGCCGACGCTGCCTGTGTCGGGGTCGACGACGCCGACTTCGGCAAGCGGCTGCGTGGGTTCGTGGTCCTGGCTCCCGGCGCCGAGGGAGACGTCGATGCGGTGTTGAAGGACTGGGTCAAGGAGAATCTGGCTCGCTTCAAGGTGCCGCGCGAGATCGTCGTGACCGACGCTCTGCCGCGCAACGCGACCGGCAAGGTGCTCCGTCGCGAGTTGGCCACCTGGGGCATCGAGGCGGCACGATCGAACGGCGAGAGGGTGGCAGAGCAGTGAGTGGACTCGAGATCGGTGGTCCGGCTCCGGACTTCACGCTCCGCGACCAGTTCGGCGCCGACGTCACCCTCTCGGACTTCCACGGCAAGAAGGCGGTGGCGATCTTCTTCTTCCCGTTCGCCTTCTCCGGCGTGTGCACGGGCGAGATGAGCGGGCTGCGGGACCGGCTCGACGAGTTCGTCACCTTCGACACCGAGATCCTGGCGATCTCGTGCGACCCGGTCTACGCCCTGCGACAGTTCGCCGACACCGACCGCCTCAACTTCTCGGTGCTCTCCGACTTCTGGCCACACGGCGAGGTCGCCCAGGCCTACGACGTCTTCAACGACCGCACCGGTGCCCCGCGACGATCCTCTTACATCATCGACAAGTCGGGCGTCGTGCGGTGGGCCGTGCACAACGACAACGCCGACGGCCGCGACCTCGACGAGCATCTCCGGCAGCTCCACGCGGCGGCGTGAGGAAGTAGTTTACGGGTCATCAAAGGTCCGTTAACAGCCTGGTTACATGGCTTTTCCTATGCCCTGGGTGGGATCTACTCTTGAGGTGTTGAGCCGCTGATGACCCGAGACGTCAGCGGCTCAACTTCCATTTACGGCCCGGTTTCTCGGGCCCGCCCCTGATCGCGTACTCTTGGGGCGCTTCGGACGCATAGCTCAGTTGGTAGAGCGCCTCCCTTACAAGGAGGATGTCGGGGGTTCGAGTCCCTCTGCGTCCACCACAAGATCAGTCCTCCGCGGCGATGTCGGCGATGTCGGTGGTGGTGAGGCGGAAGACGGGATGGCGGTGTGAGTCCGCGATGATGTCCTCGTCAGAGGAGTCCGCGGTCACGGCGAAGTAGGGCCGGGTCACCGGTACCTCCCGCAGGTACTGGCGCAGCACGGGGACGCTGGCCGAGGGGTCCAACTCGGTGACGTACGCCGTTTCAGAGCGGCCGCCCCGGCTGAGCGTGACCCGACCGGCCGCGCGGGCGTTGCGCACCCAGTTGGTGACGCCGTAGGCGGCGACCAGCCAGCGCTCGCCGTCCCGGGCCATGACATCGACGGGCGTGGAGTGGGGTGTGCCCGTCCGGCGCCCTGGGACGGTGAGGATGTGGCGGTACGAGTTGCCCAGCCCCAGCCGGGTCATCACCGTGAACGCGCGGTTGACCAGGCGTGTGGCGGCGTTGACGCGATAGGTCCTGGCCATCGGCTTCTCCTCGGTTCGTGGTCCGACGGTGTCGGCCTGAAGCGGATGACAGGCCGACCGCGCTGGTCCACGATACGGCGGCGGCCGTCTCGGTGGGTCAGTGCGGAGCCGCGTACGTCTTCGGTGGTGCCTGCGTCATGGTCTCGCTGGAGGAGCGGGGCAGGAGTGTGCGCGCGGCGGCGTACGCGATCAGGGTGATCGCGATGACCATGCTCGCGGTGCCGGTCCAGCCGGCCGCGAAGGCGAGGCCGCCGAGCCAGCCGAAGAGGCTGGAGCCGGCGTAGTAGAACAGCGTGTAGAGCGAGGTGGCCTGGGCGATCCCGCTGGTCGCCATCGGGCCCACCCAGCCCGACGCGATCGAGTGCGCAGCGAAGTACGCCGTCGCGAACAGCAGCAGCCCGATCAGGATGGTCGGCAGCCGGTCGGGGATCGTCAGCGCGGCCCCGGCGGCCATGGTCAGGGACGAGACCAGGAGTACGCGTCGGCGGCCGAAGCGAGCCGCGAACGTCGCCGCCAGCCGGGCTGACACCGCGCCGGAGAGCCCGGCCAGGAAGATCACCGCGGTCAGTGCCGGCGGCAGCGAGAACGGCTCCAGCTCGAGCCGGTAGCCGAGGTAGTTGAAGACCGCCACCTGGGCTCCCATCAGGAAGAACGCCTGCGCGTAGAGGGCGAGCTGGCCGGGGTTGGTGAGGTTGGCGACCATCCCGGGCCACACACCGGCCGGGCGCGAAGTCGTCGCTGGGCGGGGGCGCTCGGGCGGGAGTGCGGTGACTGCGACGGCGGCGCCGAGCGCGCTGACGCATCCTGCGACGAACGCCGCCACACGCCAGTCGCTCACGTCGGCGACCGGCGCGGCGATCAGCCGTCCGGCCACGCCGCCGAGGACGGTGCCGGAGATGTACGTCGCGCCCGCGGCCATCGCGTCGCGTCGGCTGACCTGCTCGCTGAGGTAGGCGAGCGCCAGCGCGGGGGTGCCGCCCAGTGCGATGCCCTGGGCGACGCGGAGGAGGACGAGGAGGGGGAACGAGGTCACGAGCGGGAGAGCCAGGCCGATGGCCGCCGCGGCGACGATGGCGATCGTCATCGCCCTGGCCCGGCCGATCCGGTCGGCGATCCACGACCAGCCGAGCGCGGCGACGGCGAGACCGATCGTCGCCCCGGAGACGGTCAGGGCGGCCTGGGAGGCATCGACCGCGAAGTCGCGGCTGATCGCCGGGATCAGCGCCTGGGGATAGTAGAGCTGCACGAACGTCGTCATCCCGATCGCGACCAGCGCGACCAGCACGCGTCGATGTCCTGGGTCGGTCGCAGCCTGATCGCTCACCCCCGTCACGCTAAAGAGCCCGGAACCGTGCGTCCAATGCATCGGTGATGCATGAATAATGCGGATTCGCATACGATGTCGGGTGTGGATGCCACCGCGCGAAACGTCCTGCCGATGCTCCCGGCCCTCGCGGCCCTGGCTGAGACGGGGCAGACGCACGCCGCCGCCGATCTGCTGCAGATGCCGCAGCCCACGGTGAGCCGCATGCTCGCGCGCCTCGGTCGTGAGCTCGGCGTGGATGTGGTCGAGAGACACGGGCGAGGTCTGCGGCTCACCAGGGCGGGGGAGGCGCTGGCCCCGCACGCCGCCGCCGCGGTCGCGGCGGCCACGGCGGGCATCGAGGCGGTGCAGGCCCAGGAGTCAGGCGCCCGCGGACGGATCGCCCTCGCGTTCCAGAGCACGCTCGGCGAGAGGGTCGTGCCGGCGCTGGTCAAGGCGTTCCTGCAGGAGCATCCGGGAACATCGGTCGACCTGATCCAGACCTCGCGACCGCGGTGCCTGGAGGCGGTCACCGACGGCACCGCCGAGGTCGCGCTGATCTCGCCGCTCGACGATCGCCCCGACCTGCGCCGGTGGCGGCTGCACACCGAGCCGCTGGTCCTGGTCGTACCGCCCGGCCATCGCCTGGCGACACGGGCCCGGGTGAGCTTCGAGGAGGCCGGCGCGGAGACGTTCATCTGCATGAAGCGCGGCTATGGGATGCGTACGCTGCTCGAGGGTCTCGCTCAGGCAAGTGGCGTCACACCCGCGATCGGGTTCGAGGGCGACGACCTCGCCACGCTCCGGGGGCTCGTCTCGGCCGGCCTCGGGGTGAGCCTGGCGCCCCGCGATCCGCACGGGGCCACGGGCTGCGTCGAGGTCCCGTTGACGAACCCGGAGGCCGTACGTCACATCGGTGCCTGCTGGCTCGACCGCCGTCCGTCGACGCTCGCCGCCGCCTTCCAGGACCTGCTCCGGCGGCGGGGCCGGCGACTGACCGAGATCGGCCTGCGCCCTCTGGGTGGCTGATCAGGAGTAGGTCGACGAGGTCTCCACGAGCACGTCGTGCAGGGCGAGCTCGGCAGCGCTGCGGACCCGGCCCGTCCGGTGCGCGACGAGCACGCGCCGGGGCGGCGCGGAGTCGCCCAGGGAGATGACGCGTACGTCGGGGTGCTGGTTGACGGTGGCCGTTCGGGGAGCGAGCGCGATGCCCAGCCCGACGCTGACCATGGCCTGGGCCTCCTGGTAGTCGTTGGCCTGGAACGCGATGGTCGGGTTGAAGCCCGCGGCGACGGCGCTGCGCTGCAGCACCTCGACGACCGGGTGGCCTCCCGCGCGGATGATCCACGGCTCCTCGGCGAGGTCGGCCATCCGGACCGTACGCCGCCGGGCCAGGCGGTGGGTGGCGCCGACAAGGAGCACCGTGGGGTCGGTGAAGAGCTCGGTCAGCACCAGCTCGTCGTTGTCGACCCGCTCCCAGGCATAGTCCCAGAGCAGGGACATGGCGACCTTGCCCTCCTCCAGCATGCGTACGAGATCGTCCTCGCGGCCGCTGTGGATGGTCAGCGCGATGTTGGGGTAGAGCTCCTTGTAGCGCCGGACCGCCAGGGGTAGGAACGAGCTGCCGATGGTGGGGAAGGTGCCCAGGGTGACGCTGCCGCGACGTACGCCGGCGATGTCGGCGAGGTCCGACTCGGCGGCCGCCAGCTGGCGCAGGACCTTGCGCGCGTGGGTGGCGAGCACCAGGCCCGCGTCGGTCGGGGTCATGCCCCGGGCGTGGCGGTCGAGGAGGGGCTGCCCGGCCTCGCGCTCGAGCCTGAGCAGCTGCTGCGAGATCGCCGAAGGCGTGTAGCCCAGCGCCGCGGCCGCGCTGGTCACGGACCCTTCCTCCACGATCGCCAACAGGATCTGCAGCCGTTTGATGTCGAGCACGGCCCCAGTCTGCATGAAGTCGTGCTACATGGCCATGTAGGGCCGTGCAGTGCTGCTTCAGCCGCGACGAAGCGCGGCGGGACGCGAAGGCGTCCAGGAGCCGCCCGTTGAGCGTGCAGTTCTGCTTCATGCTCATGTTCGAAGTCGTGATTGTGCTACAAGTCACCTCGCTCCAGTCTGTGTGGGTCCGGACAGCCCGGACGACTCGGCTGAGGAGGCAATATGCGCGAGATCGCCGCGACATGGATGCGGGGTGGCACCAGCAAGTGCTGGGTCTTCCGTCGCGACGACCTGAACGTCCCGGACCTGTCCGTCGACGAGGTGCTGCTGAGGATCTACGGCAGCCCTGACCATCGCCAGGTCGATGGCGTCGGCGGCGGTACGTCCACCACGAGCAAGGCGGTCATCCTCGCGCCCTCGGCGACGCCCGGGGTGGATGTGGAGTACACGTTCGCCCAGGTCGGCATCGAGGAGGCCAAGGTCGACTGGGGGAGCAACTGCGGCAACTGCTCCGCGGTGGTCGCGTCGTTCGCGATCCGCGAAGGATGGGTGAGCACGGGCACGCCGGAGACGGCCGTCCGGGTCCTCAACACCAACACCGACCAGCTCATCGTGCAGCGCGTGCCGACCCCCGGAGGCGTACTCGACGAGGAGGCCTCCGAGGCGATCCCCGGCGTTCCCTTCCTCGGCGCGCCGGTGCGGATGGGCTTCGTCGATCCGGCGGGCCGGAGCACCGGACAGCTCTTCCCGACGGGTCATCAGCGCGATGTCCTGCCGGAGACCGTGGGCGGGGTGACCGTCACGCTCATCGACGCGGGCGCGCCGGTCGTCGCGGCCAACGCTGCCGACTTCGGTGTGCGCGGCGAGGAGGACATCGCCGACCTCGATCTGGTGCCCGGCCTCCTGGCCCGCCTCGATGCCGTACGCCGGGAAGCCGGTGTCCTGATGGGGCTCGCCCCGACGCCGGATGCCGTTGCCCGGGCCGTTCCCAAGCTCGCGCTCGTCGCCGCCCCCGACCCGGCGAGCGAGGAGCGCACCGACCTGACCGTGCGCATGCTGTCGATGGGGCGCTTCCATCCGGCGGTTCCGGTGACCGGCTCGGTGGCGCTGACCTTGGCCGCCGACGCCCCCGGCACGGTGGTGCACGACCTCGTCCCGGCGGAGCGGCCCACCACCGGCCTGCGGCTCGGTACGCCCGCGGGCAACGTCAGCACCTTCGCCGAGGAGCACGACGGGGTCCCTGTCGTCGGCGTCGTACGCACCTACCGCCGTCTCGCCCACGGAGCCGTAGTCCTGCCGGACCCGCCCTTGCTGCCGTCCGCGTCGGCTTGACCATCTGACCCCTTGACACGGGATGCCCGTGTGAGGCTCGCTACACCTGGAGGAACTCATGACCCAGCACGTCGAAGAAGAGGACGTGGCCACGACCGCAGACGAGGATGCCGGCCCGACGCAGGACCCGCCGGAGCGACCTGCGCCGACCCCACGACTCGCCGGAGCCGTCCTCGCCGGATTCACCGCGTTGGCGGTCGGCGTCTCCGTCCTGGGCGGGGACTTCCTGAACCCGGCCGCCTCCACGGCCGACGGCGACTACTCGGGTGAGACCGTCGAGATGATGATCCCGCTGGCCGAGGGTGGTGGCACTGACACCTGGGCCCGGTTCGTCGGAGCCGAGCTGACCGAGGCGGTGCCCGGCTCCCCGGGCCTGGCTCCGGTCAACGACGACGGCGGCGAGGGGATCCTGGGCACCAACCACTTCATGACCTCGGCGAAGACCGACGGCACCGAGGTGCTCGTCAGCACCGCCTCGACGGTGGTGCCCTACCTCCTCGACATGCCGGCGGTGCGCTACGACTTCAACAAGCTGCGGCCGGTCCTGGCCAACGGCACCGGCGCGGTGGTCTACGCCCGGACCGGCGCTGGGGTGGACGGCATCGAGGACCTCGTCGACCGGGACAAGCCGCTCATCTTCGGTGGCATCGCGGCGACCAGCCTCGACCTCACCACGATGCTGGCCTTCGACCTGCTCTCGGCCGACATCGACTCGACCTTCGGCTTCGAGGGCCGTGGACCGGTCAACCTCGCGCTCCAGCGCGGCGAGGTCGACATCGACTACCAGACGACCTCGTCGTACGAGCCCGCGGTCGAGCCGCTGGTCGAGGACGGCACCGCGGTGCCGCTCTTCTCGCTCGGGCAGGTCAACGAGGACGGCGAGATCGTGCGCGATCCGAACTTCCCGGACCTGCCGACCGTCGTCGAGGCGTACGAGAAGCTCCATGGCAAGCAGCCGGATCCCGAGGCGCTGGAGACCTACCGCGCCATCCTGGCGCTGACCTACACCTACCAGAAGGCGCTCTGGGTGCCTGAGGACACACCGGACGAGGCGGTCGAGCTGCTGCGCTCGACGGCCGATGAGATGGGTGCCGATCCCGCGTTCCAGAAGTCCGCCGCCGAGGTGCTCGGTGGCTATCCGCTCGATGCCTCACCCGACCTCGCCGACCGGATCGGCGAGGCGTACCAGGTGGACGAGAGCGTCCGCCAGGACGTCCTCGAGCTGCTCGAGACCGACTACGACATCACGATCGACTGAGGGCGGACACATGACTGACGCAGCCTTCTCTGCCCTGGCCTCCCTGGCCGATCCCTCTCTCCTCATCATGCTCGCCGTCGGTGTGGTCGCCGGTCTGGTCATCGGCCTGATCCCGGGGCTAGGCGGCACCGGCGCGGTGGCGATCCTCCTTCCGATCACGTTCGGCATGGAACCCGAACCCGCACTCGCGATGCTCATCGGAGCACTGGCGGTGGTACACACCTCAGACACGGTCGCCGCCGTCCTGCTCGGCGCGCCCGGCTCCGCCTCGGCGAGCGTGACGATGCTCGACGGCTACTCGATGGCGCGACAAGGACAGGCCAAGCGCGCCCTGTCGCTCGCCTTCCTGTCCTCGATGGCCGGCGGCCTGATCGGAGCGGTCGGGCTCACCCTCGCGATTCCGCTGGCTCGGCCCCTGGTGCTGTCCTTCGGCAGCCCGGAGCTCTTCATGCTGACCATCCTCGGGGTCTCGCTCGCCGCCGTGCTCTCGCGCGGCAACGTCGTCAAGGGGCTGACCGCCGGCCTGCTCGGGCTTCTGCTCGGTCTCGTCGGCACCTCGCCCACGACCGCCGAGGAGCGGTTCTCCTTCGGGTCGCTGTTCCTCAGCGACGGCATCTCCCTGGTCGCGGTCGCGCTGGGTGTGTTCGGGCTCGCCGAGATCGCCAGCCGGGTCGGGCAGCGACGAGTCACCGAGAAGCCGGTGGAGCTCACCGGCGGTTGGGGATCCGGCATCCGCGAGTGGCTGACCCACTGGACACATGTCATCCGAGGCGCGCTGATCGGCATCTGGGCCGGTGTGCTGCCCGGCGTCGGCGCCACTGCCGGCACCTGGCTCGCCTACGGGCAGGCTGTGGCCACCGCGAAGGACAAGCGGAAGTTCGGCAAGGGTGACCCCCGTGGCATCGTCGGCCCGGAGAGCGCCAACAACTCCGTCGAGGCCGGCGACTTGATCCCGACCTTCCTCTTCGGCATCCCCGGCGGCGTGCCGTCGGCGATGCTGCTCGGGATGCTGCTGACGTACGGCATCCAGCCGGGGCCGGCGATCGTCACCGACCATCTCGACCTGATGTACCTGATCGTGTGGGCGTTCGCGATCGCCTCGGTCGCCGGAGCCTTCCTCTGCTTCCTGGCCACCGGCTCGCTCGCCAAGCTCACCAAGGTGCCCTTCGCCGTGCTCGGGCCCGGTCTTCTCGTGGTGATGCTCCTGGGCGCGTTCCAGGAGGGTGGCCAGATCGGCGACCTGTGGGTGATGGTCGCCCTCGGCGTGGTCGGCTTCTTCCTCAAGGCCACCGGGATGCCGCGGGCCCCGTTCCTGATCGGCTTCGTCCTGGCCATCCCGATGGAGCGCTACTACTACCTGACCGCCAGCCTGTACGACGGCGCCTCCTGGGTCGCGCGACCCGGCGTGCTCGTCTTCGCCGCGCTGCTGATCGTGCCGCTGGCCTGGTCCCTGATCAAGAGGGTTCGGCGAGCCTCGGGGGCTGCCGACGACGGTCACCGGGACGAGCACGAGAGCGATGACGAGCACGGCGACGAGCTCGAGGGTTCGCTGGCCCGTACGCCCTGGTCCCTCGCCGTCGCGATCGTCGCGGTGCTGGTCTTCGCCGGCGCGCTGTGGGTGAGTGGGTCCTTCTCCGCAGAGGCCGCGCTGATGCCGCGGCTCGTGGCGATCGGCGGTCTCGCCGCGGCACTCATCCTGTCCTGGCAGGAGCTGCGCGCGAGGCGGCAGGACACCCGCCGCGACACGCTCGAAGACAGCCTCGAGCCCACGGGTGGGTCCGGTGGCACCATGGTCGCCACCCGAGTGGACCCGGCGGTCGCCGCCCGGGCCCTGGCTCGGCGTCACGACCTGGTGATCGCCATGCGCACCTTTGTCGCGATGGCCGCGTTCCTGGTCCTCGTCATGCTCGGCGGCTACCTCGCGGCGACCCTGGTGTTCACCCCGGTGTTCCTCCTGTACGCAGCCCGCACCCGGCCACGTACGGCGATCATCTACACCCTCGTCCTGGGCGCCGTGCTGCTCGCCCTGCCGTCGCTGCTGCCGGTCGACCTGCCGATGGGCCTGCTGCAGTGACCGCGCCGACCTCCCGCCCTTCCACGAACCGAAAGGAACGCCGATGACCATCGTCGTCGCCTACGCCGACACCCCTCCCGGACGCGCCGCCGTCACGGCCGCGGTCACCGAGTCCCGAGAGGGAGAGACCGTGGTCATCGTGCCAGCCGTGCGCGGCGAGCGGGTCCCCGACGCCGAGGAGCTCGAAGCTCGGTGGCCGGAGCTCGCCGGCCGGGTCGAGGTCGAGCGCGGAGACCTGGGTGACCCCAGCGATACCGTCATCCAGGTCTCCCAGCGGCTCGACGCGCGGCTGATCGTCCTGGGTCTGCGCGCGCGGACGCCGGTCGGCAAGCTGGTCTTCGGCAGCACCGCCCAGCGGATCCTGCTCGACGCCACCTCCCCGGTGCTCGCGGTCAAGCCTTCCGTAGCCGGCCCCTGACCGCTCCGGCCCGCCGGCATCAGCCAAATGGATGATTCCTGGTTCAGTCCTGCTCGCGATGATCTGGGACGACGCCGCTGGTGGAGTTGTCGGCATGGCAGATTCTCTGGTTCGTACGCGGTCGGGTGCTCGTCCGCATCTCGCAGACAGGTTGACCTCCCGCCGTGGGGCTTGGGTGGCGCTCGGCCTCGCGGTGGTCGTGATGGGGGTGCTCTTCGGGGCCTTCGCCGGTGCGGAGGCCCCGGCGCGGGCCGGGCAGGCGCCGGTGGGGTCGGAGTCGACGCGGGTGAACGCGCTGCTGGAGGAGTTCCCCGGTGCCGATCGTGAGTCCGTGCTCGTCGTCGCCTCCCGGGAGGACGAGGGCGCTCTCTCCAGCGGTGATCTCGACGGCCTCGAGCGCCTCGGCGTCCAGGTCGGTGCGCAGGCCGCGCCGGGCTCCGCCGGTCCGATGCTCAGCGAGGACGGGGAGGCCGCGGCTCTCGTCGTACCGATCACGGTCGGCGCCGACAACGCCGAGACGGCGAAGGTGATCAAGGCGCTGCGAGCCGACGTCGCGGCGCAGGCTCCCGACGGGCTGGTGCTGCAGGTCACCGGCGGGCCGGCGTTCGGGGCTGATGCGGCCGCGGCCTTCGACGGCGCCGACCTCACGCTGCTGCTGGTGACGGTCCTGATCGTGGCGGTGCTGCTGATCATCACCTACCGCTCGCCGGTGCTGTGGCTGGTTCCGCTGGTCGTGGTCGCCCTCGCCGACGCGCTCGCCGGTCGGGTCACCGCGGCGGCGGGAGCGCTGTGGGACTTCGGGTTCGACGCCGGCGTCGTCAGCGTCCTCGTGTTCGGAGCGGGGACCAACTACGCGCTGCTGCTGATCTCGCGATACCGGGAGGAGCTGCAGCGGACCGAGGACGACCGGCTGGCGCTGAGCACTGCCTGGCGGAAGACGGCGCTCGCGATCCTCGCCTCCAACCTGACGGTGGTGCTCGCCCTGCTGACCCTGGTCCTGGCCGCGATCCCGATGACCCGCGGGCTGGGGGTGCCCGCGGCGATCGGTCTGCTGATCGCCCTGGTCGCGGTGCTGTTCGTGCTTCCGCCGGCCCTGGCGGTGTGTGGGCGACGACTGTTCTGGCCGTTCGTACCTCGCCCGGGTGAGTCGCGCGACCAGGGCGGGGTCTGGCGCGCGGTCGCGTCGCGGGTGGTGAAGCGCCCGGTCGCGAGCCTGCTGGGTGGGCTCGTGCTGCTCGCGGTGATGGCCTCCGGCCTCTCCGGTACGTCGGTCGGGCTCGATCAGATCGAGAAGTTCCGGGTGCAGTCCGAGTCGGCCGCCGGTCTGGAGACGCTCTCGGCGCACTTCCCGCCCGGCGAGGCCCAGCCGATCTACATCCTCGCCGACACCAAGGCCGCCGCTGAGGTGGCTTCGGCCGCGGGTGACGTGGAGGGCGTGGTGCGCGCCCAGCCGGCCGGGGTCACCGACGACGGGGCGTTGACGAAGATCATGGTGACCAGCGAGTTCTCGCCCGGAACCGAGCGGAGTCTCGACCAGATCACCGCCCTGCGGGAGGCGGTCCACCCGATCGAGGGCGCGGAGGCACTCGTCGGCGGCGCGGTAGCGACCGAGCTGGACGCCGCCGAGGGGAGCGAGGACGACCTGCTGCTGATCGCGCCGCTGGTGCTCGCGGTGAGCTTCCTCGTGCTCCTGGTCCTGCTGCGTTCGCTGGTGGCGCCCGGTCTGCTGCTCCTGGTGAACCTCGCCAGCGCGGTCGCCGCGATCGGCGCCGGGGCCTGGCTGAGCCGCGTCCTCTTCGATCAGCAGGCGCTCGACCTGCAGGTGCCGATCCTGGCGTTCCTGTTCCTGGTCGCGCTGGGGATCGACTACACGATCTTCCTCGTCCACCGGGCGCGCGCCGAGGCGGCGCGGCTCGGCACCCGGGCGGGGGTGGTCGAGGCGGTCGCCCACACCGGCGGTGTGATCACCAGCGCCGGCATCGTCCTCGCCGGGGTCTTCGCCGCTCTCGGGGTGCTGCCGCTGGTCACCCTCGGACAGCTGGGCCTGATCGTCGGTGTGGGCGTGCTCGTGGACACGCTGGTGGTGCGTACGGTGATCGTGCCGGCGATCTTCGCCCTGGTGGGCGACCGCATCTGGTGGCCGGGACGACTGCAGAGGGCCGGGGGAGAATCGAGCACATGAGTGTCGTACACGCGCCGCTGAGGCGGACCGGCGCCTCGCACCCGACCCCCGCCGCCTCGACGGTGCGGGCGATGGAGATCGGGCAGCACGTGATCGCGGTCGTGCTGACGGCGATCGGCGTCAGCAGAGCGATCGGCGAGGGGGTGGCGCCTCCCGCCGCGGTCGTCTCGGGGCTCGCGATCCTCGGGTGGCACACCGCCGGCACGATCCTGCCGGCCAGGACGGGCTCGCCGCGGCTCCCGGTGTGGTGGCTGCTCGGCTTCGCGGTGATCTGGGTCGCCGCGGTCGCGGTCTCGGACGAGTTCGTCTGGCTCGCGTTCCTGCTGTGGCTGCTCGCCGGGCACCTGCTGCCGCTGCGCTGGGGCCTGGTCTTCTCGGCGGTGATCCTCGTGGTGGTGGTCGTGGCTCCGATCCTGCACCGTGGCACGACCAGCTATGCGGACGTCTTCGGCCCGCTCATCGGCGGCATCTTCGCGTTCGGCATCTCTCGCGGATACCTGCAGCTCCTGCGCGACGCCGCCGAGCGAGAACGGCTGGTGACGTCCCTGCGGAGCGCGCAGCAGGAGATGGCCGAGCTGCAGGACGAGCTCCTGCTCGCCCAGCGCCACTCCGGAGCGATCGCCGAGCGCACCCGGATCTCGCGAGACATCCATGACACCGTCGCGCAGGCGCTCTCCTCGATCCGGCTCCTCACCCACGCCGGAGGCAACCGCACCACGGACCCGGAGTCCTCGCGCACCTTCGCGCAGGTCGAGGCGCTGGCGGGCGACAGCCTCGCGGACGTACGCCGGATCGTCGAGGCCCTGGCACCGGCCGAGCTCGAGGACGCCGCCCTCGCCTCGGCGCTCCGGCGGATGCTCGACCGCACGAAGGACGAGACCGGGCTGCTCGCGGAGCTCCATGTCGACGACACCCTCCCGCTGCTGCGCACCGAGGTCGAGGTCGCGCTGCTCCGCACCGCTCAGTCGGCCCTTTCGAACGTACGTCTCCACGCCGCGGCGACGCGGGTCGTGGTCACGCTGATCGACGACGGTGACTCGGTGCGTATGGACATCAGCGACGATGGCGACGGGTTCGATGTCGCTGCCTGGGAGCAGGACGCCGATGCCGGCTCGTCCAGCTATGGCCTGCGTTTCATGCGGGCCCGTCTTCGCGAGCTCGGAGGTGGCCTCGACGTGGAGAGCACGCCCGGTGAGGGCACCGCGGTCTCCGCGCATCTCCCGATCCACATCGAGGGGTCGCGATGACCACGGTGCTCCTCGTCGACGACCACCCGGTCGTACGCAGCGGCCTGCGCGCCGTGATCGAGGCGGGCGACGCCCTGACGGTCGTCGGGGAGGCCGCCACCGGCGAGGAGGCGATCACCCTGGCCGGTCACCTCCATCCCGACGTCGTGCTGTGCGACCTGCGCCTGGGAAGCGGGATCGACGGCATCCGGACCACGATCGCGCTCCGCGCCCTCGACCCGGCGCCGGCTGTGCTGATCCTGACCACCTTCGACCGCGACGCCGAGGTGCTCGGTGCGATCGAGGCGGGGGCCGCCGGCTACATGCTCAAGGACGTCGATCCCGAGGTCATCGTCCAGGGCATCCACCGCGCCGCCGCCGGCGACATGGTCCTGGCTCCGGACCTGGCCACCCGCGTGCTGAAGGGCATGCGCAGCCCGCTGCCGCGGCTCACCGATCGTGAGATCGAGGTGCTGCGGCACCTGGCCAGGGGCGCGACCAACAAGGAGATCGCGCGCACGCTCTTCGTCACCGAGGCCACCGTGAAGAGCCACCTCGCGCACATCTTCACCAAGCTCGACGTCGACAGCCGCTCCCGCGCCATCCATGTCGCGCAGGAGACCGGCCTGATCTGACCGGCAATGTCTCAGTGCTCGACGAGCCCCGACTGGTAGGCCCACACGGCCGCCTGGAGGCGTGACTTGACGCCGAGCTTGGGCATCATCCGGGCCAGGTGGGACTTGACAGTGGAGACCTCGAGGACGAGCGCCTGGGCGATCTCCTCGTTGGACATGCCCTCAGCCAGGTGGAGGAGGATGTCGAGCTCGCGGGTGGTGAGGACCTCGCTGGCGCGCGCTGCGGTCACGGGCTGCGTACGCCTGCGGGTGACGACCTCGCGGAGGACCCGCCGTGTCAGCGAGGTGTCGAGGGTGCCGTGGCCGGCGGCGACGGAGCGTACGGCGGCGACGATGGCATCGGGGTCGGCGTCCTTGAGGAGGAAGCCGGAGGCGCCGGCCTCGAGGGCTCCGAAGACGTAGTCGTCGATGTCGAAGGTGGTCAGGACGAGCACCGGGATCGGGTCGGCGACGTCGGGGCCGCACAGCTCGCGGGTGGCGCTGATGCCGTCGCGGCCGGGCATGCGGATGTCCATGCAGACCACGTCGGGCCGTAGCGCCAGCGCCCGCTCGACCGCGGCGGCACCGTCCTCGGCCACGGCGACGACCTCGATGTCGGGCTCGGTCTCCAGCAGCGTACGCAGCCCGGCACGCACCAGCGGCTGGTCGTCGGCGACCACGACCCGGATCATCCGGCGACCTCCGCGGTCGCGGTGGCGGGGATCCGCAGCCGCGTCTGCCAGCCGCCCTCAGCGGTCGGTCCGGCCTCGAGCGTCGAGTCGGTCAGGTCAGCGCGCTCCTGCATGCCCACCAGGCCCAGGCCGCGCCGCCGCGGCGGTTCCGCGGGGATCGGTGGCGGCCCGTTACGCACCGTCACCATCACCTCGGCCGGATCCCGGGCGTCCAGGACCACCTCGCACCGGGCGCCCGGCGCGTGCCGGGCGGCGTTGGCGAGGCACTCCTGCACGGTGCGATAGGCGGAGAGCTGGGCGAGCGGCCCGACGCTCTCGGGGACGGAACCGGCCCCCAGGAGGGAGAACGACACCTCGAGCCCGGCGCGACGGGCGTCGTCGACGAGCGAGCCCAGCTGGGACAGGCGCTCGTGCCCGCTCGCCTCCCCGGCCTGTCCCGGGCTCCGCAGCAGCGTGACCAGGCCACGCAGCTCGCGCAGCATCGCGGTGCTCTGGGTGCGGACCTGGCGTACGGACTCCTTCGCGCCGGCCGGGTCGGTGTCGATCTGCCGCTCGACCGCGCCCGTCATCACCGCGATGCCGGTGAGGTGGTGGGCGGCGATGTCGTGGAGCTCGCGGGCCATCGCCGTACGCTCCTCCGCGATCGCCGCGGCGATCTGGGCGGACTGCTCCCGGTCGACGGCGTCCGCGAGATCGGTCCGGGCCGACCGTGCGTCGCGGCGTGCGCGTACGGTGGCGGCGAGCAGCGCCGGAGCGGCGATCACGCCCGCACCCTGGACGAGACCGGCCAGGACCGCGGTGCCGACCGGAAGGCCGATGCTCGTCTGGCTCAGGCAGGTGCCGAGCGCGACCAGCGGCCCGGCCCCGGCCAGTGCCCCGGCCAGGGCCCGGATCCGACGGGGGAGCGGAGTCGAGGTCACCGCCGACCACACCGCGACCAGCACGGCCGCCGAGGCGAGGCTGGTGGTGTCGCCCGCGCCGCTGACCGCGAGCACGACCGAGGCGGCGGCCACGACCAGCAGCACCGCCAGCGGCCGGGAGCGCCGCTCGAGGAGCACCACCGCCTGGGCGGTGAGCACCACCAGCGCCGCCCACCAACCCGCGCTGCCGAGCGCGGGGCTTCCGCCGATCTCGGCGTCGGCCGAGTCGAGGCCGGGCGCGGCCACCAGCAGTGCGGTGGTGACCAGCCAGACCACCACGGGTGGGATCAGTCGCGGCACCGTCCGGGTCGTCTCGTCGCTCACGCCATCATCCTTTCCGCAACCGGTCCCGGTCGCCAGCATCTTTCGATGCAAGTGCGAAGGTTCGCTCTTTTGCCCGGCGCGACCGGACCGGCCCCGTTCCTAGGTTCAGGTCAGGAAAGCGACCCAACGCCGAAAGGGAACGACCATGACCACAACCCAGCCCGTGACCCGGCCCGTCACCGAACGGGATCAGGGCCTACGCGCCTTTGTCACCCGCCACCAGCTCTCCACCTTCTTCGTGCTGGCCCTCGCGGCGAGCTGGCTGGCCTGGACACCGTACGTCCTGTCCAACAGCGGCCTCGGCGTCTGGGATCTCACCTTCCCCGGCGGCATGATCGGCGGCCAGCTCCTCGGGATGCTCCCGGGCGCGTACCTCGGGCCGATCGGCAGCGCCGCGCTGGTCACTGGGATCGTCGGCGGCCGGGCCGGGCTGCGGGCCTGGGTCGTCGGGATGTGGCGCTGGCGGGCCAGCTGGCGCTGGTACGCCGGCATCCTGATCGGCGTGCCGGCCACGATCATCGTCGCGACCCAGGCCGTCGGCGGGCAGATGGCGGCGCCGTCGCAGGCGTGGCTGATCGTGCTGGTGGCGTACGTCCCCGGTCTCATCCTGCAGATGATCACCACCGGCCTCGCCGAGGAGCCGGGCTGGCGCGACTTCGCCCTGCCCCGGCTGCAGCGGAAGGTCGGACCGCTCGGGTCCGCGTTCGTGCTGGGCCCGATCTGGGCGCTGTGGCACATGCCGCTCTTCCTGACCGACTGGGCCGGCTGGCCGGACGTGCGCTGGTACGCCCCGCTCGTCTTCACGGCCTTCTGCGTCACCTTCGGGATCGTGATGACCTGGGTCTTCAACCGCACCGGTCAGAGCCTGCCGCTGGCGATGCTGCTGCACACCAGCGTCAACAACTACGCCTCGGTCGCCTCCACCGAGCTCTTCCCGGGCGTCGACGCCGACCGGTTCCAGCTCGCGGTGCTGCTCGCCGCGGGGATCGGCGCCGCCATCGTCATCATCGCCACGCGCGGCCGGCTTGGCTACGGAAAGTAGAGAACCGGCGTGTATAGAGGGCCAATGCTTATCGGCGCAGGCGCCGTGTCGCACCGCTCGTGGTACGCCGGGGCGAACCCGCACAGAGGGCCGCCGGCGGGCAGCGTGCAGCTCGAGGACATTATCGGCTCCGCGCACGAAGGGCGACATGGAGCCGGTGTTCCTGAGGCTGCGAGCACTGCGGAGGCCGACCAGCCGATCGGGGCCGACTGGCGGAATGCAGCGACAGCCGGTCACGACGTCAGCATCGAGGCGGCTGCGATGGTGATGCCCATGGCGAACAGTCCCAGAGCGGCACGTATCCAGCGATACTTGACGATGATGATTCGGCTCAGCTCTGCGGCCGCCTGGACCAGGCCGGACTGCTCTACCGGCCCATCGCCGTCCAAGGCCGACGCGAGCTGACCGGTCCTAGCGGCACGGTCGATGTCGGCGAAGGACGAGAACCCGGCTCCGGCGGTCCATGCGCTGCGGCGATAACGGGGGGTCAGAACCTTCAGTAGGCATCCCAGCGCCAGGAACCACAGGATGCACCCGAGCCGCGCAAGGACCGCGGACAGGCCGGTTCCGTCGAGGTTTGTCATGCCGATGGGCGCGGCCAGGCCCATGCTCATCGCGGCGATGAGCATGGCGGCCTTGGTGTCTGCGTGGATCACCTCGGCGCGAAGGTCGGCCACGATCGTCGCCGCGGAGCCGTGTTCCCGGGTCATGTCAGCAGCACCAGACACAGGGCGCCGACAACGGCTCCGGCCAGGGCTTGCGTACGCCCCGTCTCGTGCGATGCGAAGGCGACGGCATCCGATATCACCAGGCCGGCAGTGTGGAGCGTGCAGGCGAGGCTGGACACGATCTCGCCATAGCCGAAGAGGAATGGAAGCGGCCGGCCGACGGCTTTGCGGAGGACGGTCGTGCATGCGTACTCAGGGACGAGTAGGACGGCCCCGACGGCATCGACCACCAAACTGACAGCGCGGGGAAGCCGCTCGGCCAGCGGTCCCAACAGCCAGCGGAAGGCGAGATAGAAACCTGTCGCCGCAATGACCCAACAGATGACCAGGTCAGCGATTGAGTCAGTCTTCATCGTCTGCGCCGGGCTGGGGCAGCTGCTGCTTGACCTGAGGGGGACGCTGCGCCGCATTGCTGTTGGCGACTGTCTCGAGAATCTCGCGGATCGTCTCGGTGGCCATCCTGGCCGGGTCTTCGAGCTGGTGGTCCTCGAGGTGACCCTCCTCGAGGAGCTTCATGGCCAGCTGTGCCTTGGTGGCCAGGGTCTGTTGCTTATCGCTCCGCAGTCCTTCCAGCGCGTGCGCGACGTTGCCTGGGTTCTCCGCGATCAACAGCGCCCACATGGCATCTTCATCGTTGAGGAATCGTTGGAAGAACTCAGTGTTCTGCTGGGTGAGCTCGTGCTTCTGCTGGGTCACTGCCCGATTGGTGATGTGCTGCTCGGCGTTCTGTTCAGTCTGATATCGCTGCTGGCGCAGCGCGGTGAAGTGTTCCAACGCCTGCGCGTCGAGTGTGAGTCGCACGATGCAGTTCACCTGCAGGCCGAGGTGCTCGCCGATGCGAGCCTCTTCGAGCGCCTGGTTCACCTCGACCTCGGCGGCGGCACTCGCCTCGATCTTGAACCGTCGGGTTCGGCTGGTCAGCACCTTGCGGAGCTCCGGTTCGATCGTGGTCCGGACGTCATGGACCCCGCTACGTACGACCGTCTCGGGGTGGGCAACGTGCCAGGTGACGTCGACCTCGGTGTGGAAGAAGAAGGCGTCGCCCGAGCTGGGCAGGTCGTATTCGAAGAACTGGTGATGGTGGCCGAGGTCGACCTCGTAGAGCTTGACGTAGTTGCGCCAGGCGAGCTCGCCACGGGTGGGTTGATGAGTGGCCGCGTACGTGGTGAGGCTTCCGTCGGCGCCGATGAGGACCAGAGCCGCGTCAGCGGAGACCTCGAGCGGGGCTCGGACGAATTCGAAGCGACGAAGCGTGCGTACGCTGCGGATCGGGTCGGTCACGGTGGCCGGGGGCCCGAAGGGCTCAATGGGTTGGATGGGGTTGGGTGCTTCGGACATCGGGGGATACCTCACTGTTCGAGAAGGTGGTTTCGGATGCGATCTGCGACAAGGCGCGCATCCGCGGGTGCGTCAGCGGGAAGGTGGCGGAGCAGGTAGTCGAGCCGAGCGCGTTCGTTCGAACTCACGGCAAGGTCGGCGAAGAGGCGCCGCAGCTCTGGCACGAGGGAGTCCTCCTCGACCGCGAGGGTGACCCAGTCGGTGAGGCGGTCGCGGGCGTCGTCGCGTACACCCGGGTCGTTCAGTGCGGCACGCCACAGTGTGATGAACGCAGCCCATGCCTGCTGGTCGGAGGCGCCGTGGTTGAGCAGCGTCGGTCGTCCGTCGGCTTGCTCGCCGGCAGCGATCATGAACGCCCGATGCGCCAGCTCTCGGCGCGGTCCGTGTTCTCGTGACCAGCCGACCAAGGTGTTGCGCGCCTGGCCGGCGAGAGGACTGATGAGCAGACGCGCCGCGGCCCTTTCTAGCTCACGTTCGAGCTGACGATCCGTGGTCGGCATCTCGGCGATCTCGGAGATCAACGAGATGGCGGACTCGTCCGATAGGTCAGCAAGCGCATCGGCGGTATGGACAACGGTCCAGCGCCTGGCCACGCCTCCCTCAGCCCAGCGCTTCAGCACCTCCTCGACTTTGGCCTTGGCGCCCTGTTCCGCGGCGGCGTAGAGCGCCCAGGCAGCCACCTGGCGTTGTCCGAGCTGCTTCGATCCTGCCCACTGTCCCAGTAGCGAGTTGGCGATGGAGGGAAAGTCGATCGATGCCAAGAAACCTGCCGCAAGCGCGGCTCGCACCCGGGAGGCTCGTGGTGCCGTTGTGCCGAGGTCGCCTAGCCAGCGGCGGATTGGGTCGCGTGCGGTCGGATGCTCGAGCCACACGTGGCGCAGCACGGCGGGCCAGGTCGCAGGATTGCGGAAGGCAGTCACCGTGTTCAGGTCGAGGTCGTGGTCGGTATCAACCGAGTCGGCTTCGTAAGCGCGTGCCCAGTCGAGCCTGGCGCTGTGACTGGTGCCGAAGATCGACAATGACCGGTGTTTCTCGAAGGTGCGGTAGAGGTCGTCCCCTGCCTCGGCGATGGTTGGGTAGGGCAGCCGGTCGAGCACGGCGAGTGCGATCAGGAAGGCCTTCTCGCGCAAGGAGCCGTTGGTGTCCGCAAACGCTCGCCGCGCGTGGTCTTCGGCCGCAGTGATGCGGTAGTCGGCGAGGTCTTGCCGGGTCGCCTGTCCGTGGAAGTAGTCGGCGAGCCTACGTGCATACTCAACGATCTCCCTGGGGGACGGCTGGGTCTCGAGGTAGGTGCGGGTTTCCTCGAGGTCCAGCGCAGGCTGTATCTGGGATTGATCGAGACGCTCCACGTCCAGGTGTGCGCGCAGGATGTCGCCAGCAGCTGGTGGGCGCCAATCGTGCTGTTCGGTCAGGGCCCCCTCCACTGCTGCGCGCGGATCGATTGTGATGATCGCGTAGCCGTCGTTCTCCTGGAGTTTGTCTTGGATCGCGTGCAGATGATGTTGGCGGAGCGGGTCGTCACTGTTGATCGAGGGGTCAGGTATCAGATGGTGTGCCCCGTTGATCAGCTGTTCGGCCAGATAGTCCGGCTGGATCTTCGGATTGAGAACATGCACGGGCCGTGAGACTTGGTCAACGTCGGTGAGGATGCCGATCGACCCCGTTCGGCGGCCCGATGCCTTCGGCCCACAAAGCACGAGGACCCGGTTGTCACGCAGACGCTGCACGAGTTCGTCGTGATCAGAGGTCCTGACGAATCGTTGAACGAGTGAGGTCACGTACGGCGCGGGCATCGGACCGCTGATGGACCTTCGGTGCGAAGAGCCGTAGTAGTTGTTTGTAATGGTCTTGTTGCCGCCGACCGCATCACCTCCGAACTCGGCCTTGTCGATGACATTCGCGCTGTTCGCGAGATATTGCCGGGCCTGCCGTCGGAAGTCATTGACGGCTTCCTGGGTCTCGGCTTCGTCGTCTGCTGCCTTGTCCTTGGTCTGCTCCGCGGTCTCCTCATCTTCGGAGGTCTGATCGGATCCCCTGGCCTCGGTATCCGGCTCTTTGGGGTCGGATTCCGCGGTATCGGATTGCGCGGCCCGTGACTCGGCGGCCTCGGACGGGGGTGCCTCGGCGGTCATTTGTCATGCACCGTCTTGTTGCCGGCGATGTTGTCACCGTGAAACGTGATGTTGCCGCTGCCGTTGAAGAAATTGCCTGACATCGGTGCAGGCAGCTGAGCTGATGGCGCCTGGGGTTTCGGCGCGGGGGTGGCTTGCGGCGCTGGTGCCGCCGGTTCCGTCGGTCCCGTCTGATCCGCAGGTGTTGTGTGCCGCGGCGGAGTTGCCGCGTAGACCCACCCAGCGACCCGCGGCTCCTTGTCGTCGGCATCGATCGGGTGGAAGTGGTCGACGCGCACACCGCTGAAGTCGTGGCGGATCACGTCGTGGTGAACAGCCTCGCTGACTGCGAACACCAGCAGCTCGCCGGACTCCTCGAGTTGGGCGTACAGCTTCTTGGAGTTGAGCAGGCGGAAGACCTCGATCGCGGGAGTTCCGACGACTCCTCGGGACGTGATCTCGACGTCACCGGCGTGCACGGCAGCACGCAACCGGATCTTCGCGGTGTCACTGGCAAGGCGGTTGTAGTCGTAGAGAGCGGTCGGCAGCTCGGTGAGTACGGAACGGATGAGCTTCGCCTTCGACACCTCCGCGTCGAGAACGACGAAGACGCCATCGCCACGATCTTCGAGCCGCGTCGATGTCTGCTCGATCTCCGCCTCGGTGAGGACCTGCTCCAGAAAGCCGTACATGACCCGCTGGGCCTCGGCCTGCTCGATGTGCCGTCTTGGACCGAACTTCTCGATGTCGAACACCAGCAGGGTCTTGTGGACCGGATCGGCCATGGTCTCTACCTCCGATGATTTGGTTGAGACCTCAGCATCGCGTCACCCGCGGGGTTCCAATAGGACCGTTGTCACCGTTCGAATGTGATCGATTTACCTTCGCTGACGCGGCGCAGCATGCCCGGTCGGAGGATGACGTAACGGCGGTTGCTCGTCGCGATCAGGCCCTTCTCGCGAAACTCTTTGAGGACCCGGGTTACGCCCTCGCGAGCGCATCCGACGGAGCCGGCGAGCTCGTGCTGCGTCAGCGACATCCGGATGACGATCCCGGTCTCATGGCGCTCCCCATGGGCCCCTGCGAGCTCGAGGAGCACGCGGGCGAGCCGTTGGGGCACCGTCTTCGAGGCCTGCTCCAGCCGCTGCCGGTCCGAGGTCCGCCAACGGTCGTTGGTGAGAGCGAGGAGCTGCCGCCACGCGCTCCGGTGGCGGTCGAGGAAACGGGAGAACTCCTCGCCGGGCACATGGCGAGCCACTACCGGCTCGAGCGTGGTCACGGTCACGGCACGGATGGTGTCGTCTAGTCCGGCGCTTTCGCCGATGACGTCGCCTGGTCCTCGTCGGGCGAGCAGTCCCTCGTGCCCCGACAGGGTGGTGCCGGTGACCTTCAGCCATCCGCTGCGGATCAGGAGCACGTGAGTCGAGGGCTCACCCGCCCGCATCACCACGGCCTTGCCTGGATATGTCACCTCGAGTCCGAGCTGCAAGGCATCGTCTCGAGCCGGGCCGTCCAGCCGGAGCAGGTACGGAACTTGGTCGTCCAGGCGGAATGAATTCCGGCGCGGATGCGTACTCATGGGCGACCCGACCCCCACCTCGGTGACTCAGCGCGAACATCCGCCAATGTACGTGGGCAGGTCGCCGTTCGACTTCGGTTGTGACGATTTCGCTGGAGTTCCGTTCCATCCAGTGGTCGTCAGGCGTGGCGAGCGGGGCGATATCGCTGAACCGCGGCCATAGCGCCGGCGACGATTCCCACCACAAGGGTGGCTCGCTGGATGATGCCGGTGACCTGGATAAAGAGGCCTTGTTCACCGGAGAGAGCTTCCATCGAGCCGGAGGCGAGGACGGCGCCGATGCCGAGCACGATCGGCCAGGTCAGGGCGACCAGCGTGGTCCAGCGCCAGCGTGCACCGAGCACCGTCAGGGCGATTACGGCCAATGAGATCACCAAGCCGGGCGGGATCGTTGGATAGTTGTCGACACCGCCGGCGATCTGTACGACGATCATGGCGCCGAACACGATGATGCCGCCGAGGTTGACGAGGCTAGCCAGAGACAGCCGCGGCTGGACGGTTTGGGTTGTTGTCATGCCGCAACAGTGCCGCCGTCTTTGGGTGTGGGGCGTCTGCTCGGGCACGTAGCCGAACTGCGCAATCCCGCGTACGAGCGTCCTGGCGTGCCGTTCTCCAATTGACCCGACCTGACGCGTCCATTCTGCGTTGGTCGCCTACTCGGCGGCTACACCGACCGGTTCGTCGAGGGTCTCGGCCTCCGGGGCGCCGTCCTCGGCCGCGGTGAGCAGGAACCGGAGCCGGGTCAGCACCAGGCCCGCGGTGAGGGTGCCGCCGATCACGACGACCGCCCACAGGTGGCCGAGGCCGCTGCCGATGAGGGAGCCGGCCAGGGCCGGACCGAGGATCTGGCCGAGGGTCAGGGTGAGACCGAGGGAGGCGTTGTAGCGGCCGCGCAGGTGGTCGGGGGCGATGGTGTTCGCCAGCCCGGTCACGATCGGCGCCCACAGCGTCTCGCCCAGGCCGAAGATGGCCAGGCCGACCACCACGGCGGCCACAGCGCCGGCGACGGGCATCAGGTCCGCGGCCGCCAGCACGCTCCAGGCCAGCGACCAGGTCAGCACGGCGCACGCCAGTGCGGTCGTTCGTCGCCATCCGGAGGTGAGCCGCAGCAGGATCACCTGGCCGCACACGATCACTGCGGCGTTGGCGGCGAAGGCCCAGCCGAGCGCGGTCGCCGGCACCCCGGCCACATCGACGGCGTACGCGGTCGCGCCGGCCTCGAGCTGTCCGTAGCCGAAGGTCACCGCGAGCACGCCGCAGGCGACCAGGGCCACCGCCCGCCGGTCGCGCAGCACTTCGCCCCAGGACCCGGCGGTCGCGTCGTCCGCGTCGTTCTCCGCGGGACGGGCGGGGGAGCGGACCAGGAATGCCAGCACCGCGGCGTAGACGAGATAGGCGACGGCGTCGCACAGGTAGAGCACCTGGAACGTCTCCGGACGCGCGACGTCGATGAGGAAAGCGCTGACCAGACCACCCACGCCGATGCCCGCGTTCAGCCCCAGGAAGGCGAACCCGTAGGCCCGCTCGCGGTCCTCGGCCGGGACCATCCCGGCCAGCAGCGTCGTCGTGCCCGGCCACAGGGGAGAGGCGCCCACGACCACGCCGGCCAGCACCACCATCGTCGGCACGGTCCCGTCGACGAAGCCGAGCGACCCGATCGAGACGGACTCCACGATCAGCGCGGCGATCAGGACCGCGCGAGGCCCGAAGCGGTCGAGGAGCGCTCCGACGCCGGGGGCGGCCGCCAGGCCGACCAGGCCCATCCAGGCGAACATCCAGCCGGCGGTCGACGAGCCGAGGTCCTGGACCTGGGCCATGTAGACGTACAGGAACGGAAGGGTCAGGCCGTTGCCGAGGGAGGCGAAGGCGAAGCCGGCGAGCACGCGACGAGCCTGGGTGGGGGAGTGCGGCACGGGTGTGATCGTCCTCTCTCTGGCCCACCTGTCTGGCGGGGACGCGTTTAGGGTAGCCTCACTTAGGTTCGCCTAACCTAATCCCCCCGTGTCGAAGGAGACCAGTGAGCGCACCGCACTTGGAGCATCTGTTCCACCCCGACAATGCTCGTGAGTACACCAGCGGCATCACCGAAGCAATCCGGCTGCTCGTCGACCAGCTCGCCACTCTCGAGGGTCCCACCACCGGAATCTCCCCCGAGGAGGCAGCAGTGCCGGTCGCCGAGGTCGACCTGGACAACCCCCTCGTCGACGGCGCCGCAGCGCTGGCCGAGGTCAGCAAGCTGTGGCTCCAGGATGCGGTCTGGTTCCACGACCCCTCCTACGCCGCCCACCTCAACTGCCCGGTCGTGATCCCCTCCCTCGTCGGGGAGCTGCTGATCGCGGCCGTCAACACCTCGATGGACACCTTCGACCAGTCCGTGGGCGGTACGTTCATGGAGCGTCGTCTCATCGACTGGACCGCGGCTCGCGCGGGCTACCCGGAGGCGACCCGCGACGGCATCTTCACCAGCGGCGGGAGCCAGTCCAACCTGCAGGCGCTGCTCCTGGCCCGTGGTGAGGCGGAGCGCCGCGGCGTACCTCTGGACCGGCTGCGCTTCCTGACCTCCGCGGACAGCCACTTCTCCATCGCCAAGTCGGCACGCCTGCTCGGCATGGACGACGCGGCCGCGATCGCGATCCCGACCGACGCCGAGCACCGGATGGACGTCGTCGCTCTGCGCGAGGCGCTCGACGAGTGCGTCGTCGACGGTCTCGTCCCGGCCGCGGTCGTGGCCACCGCCGGCACCACCGACTTCGGCGTCATCGACCCTCTCCACGCCATCGCCGACGCCTGCCAGGACTTCAACGTCTGGTTCCACGTCGACGCGGCGTACGGCGGCGGGCTGCTCGCCTCGCCGAAGTATCGCCACCTGCTCGACGGCATCGAGCGGTCGAACTCGATCACGATCGACTACCACAAGACCTGGTTCCAGCCGGTCTCCTCCAGCGCGCTCCTGGTCCGCGACCTGGCGACCATGCAGCACGCCTCCTGGTACGCCGACTACCTCAACCCGCGGGAGTCGGAGAACCCCAACCAGGTCGACAAGTCCCTGCAGACCACTCGCCGCTTCGACGCGCTCAAGCTGTGGCTCACTCTGCGCACCATGGGCCCCGACCAGATCGGCGCCTACCTGGAGGCCGTCATCGATCTCGCCCGTGAGGTCTACGACATCCTCAGCGTGCAGCCCGACATCGAGGTCATCACGCCCTCCCAGCTCTCCACGGTCGTCTTCCGCTACGTCGACCCGCACCTGGACGAGGAGGCGCTGGGAGATCTCAATCGGCGCATCCGCGCCGAGATGTGGAGCGGCGGCCGCGGCGTCGTCGCCGCGACCAAGGTCGACGGCCGGCAGTTCCTCAAGCTGACGCTGCTCAACCCCAAGGCCTCCGTGCAGGACGTACTCGAGATCATCGAGCAGGTCCGTACGCTGGGCCTTTCGCTGGGCCGCGCCGTTCCGGAGGTCGCCCGATGACCGCACCCGCCGCCCCCGCAACGGTGTTCACAGCCACCGATGTCCGCGTCCACGACCTGATCGGCATCGGGCTCGGCCCGTTCAACCTCGGTCTGGCCGCGCTCGCCGACCCGATCGACGAGCTCGACTGTCTCTTCCTCGAGGGCCGCGACCGGTTCGACTGGCACCCCGGGATGATGCTCGACGAGGCCACCCTGCAGGTGCCGTTCCTCGCCGATCTGGTGACGATGGCCGACCCGACCTCGAGGTTCAGCTTCCTCAACTTCCTCAAGCAGACCGGCCGGATCTACCCGTTCTACATCCGCGAGAACTTCCTGCCCCACCGGCGCGAGTACAACCAGTACTGCCAGTGGGTCGCTTCGCTGCTCGACTCGGTGCGCTTCGGCCAGCAGGTCACCTCGGTGGAGCACGACGGGGAGACGTACGTCGTGACCACCGCCTCCGGCGAGACTCATCGGACCAGGCGGCTGGTGCTCGGGACCGGGACGACCCCACGCGTCCCGGAGTGTGCGGCCGAGGCCGTGGCTGCGGAGGGGCCGGCGCTGCACAGCGCCGAGTACCTGGCCCGCAAGGACGAGCTCGTCACCCGGCGCAGCATCACCGTCGTCGGCAGCGGCCAGTCGGCCGCCGAGGTCTACCTCGACCTGCTGACCGCCCAGCCCGACCACGACTACCAGCTGGCCTGGCTGACCCGCAGCCCGCGGTTCTTCTCGATGGAGTACACCAAGCTCACCCTCGAGCTGACCTCCCCGGAGTACTCCGCCTACTTCCAGGCGCTTCCGAGCGAGAAGCGCGAGCGGCTGCTGAAGGCGCAGCAGAGCCTCTACAAGGGCATCTCGGGCGACACCATCGACGCCATCCACGAGGCGCTCTACACCCGGTCGGTCACCGAGGCGGCCGAGACCACGCTGCTCACCAACACCGAGGTGCGCGGCGTGACCCGGACCGAGAGCGGCTACCACCTCGCGCTGCACCATGTGGAGCAGGAGGAGGACTACGAGATGGCGACCGAGGCGCTCGTCCTCGCCACCGGATACCGCGCCGGCATCCCGGCCTTCCTGGAGCCCGTCCGCGACCGGCTCCGCCTCGACGAACAGGGGCGCTACGCCGCCAGCTCGACCTTCTCGGTCGACACCGCCGACCGCGAGATCTGGGTCCAGAACGGCGAGGAGCACACCCACGGCTTCGTCGCCCCGGACCTCGGCATGGGCGCCTACCGCAGCTCGGTGATCCTCGCCGCCATCCTCGGCCGGGAGCCGTACCCCGTCGAGAAGCGGGTCGCCTTCCAGGAGTTCGGCGTCCCCGACAGATTCAAGCTTCAGCCCACGGAGGAGAACCGATGAGGATCACGATCGAGCCGCTCGAGATCGAAGCCCACCTCGCCACCGTCCACTCCTGGGTGACCCACCCGCGCTCGGCGTACTGGATGATGCTGGACGCCACGCTGGAGGATGTCGCCGCGGAGTACGCGCGGATCGCCGGACACCCGCACCACGACGCCTGGCTCGGCCGGGTCGACGGGGTGCCGGCGTTCCTGGTCGAGACCTACGACCCCGCGCGCAGCGAGCTGGCCGGGATCACGCACGTGCCCGACCTGGCGCCCGGAGACCTGGGCATGCACGTCCTGGTCGCGCCGACCTCAGGTGAGCCCGTGACCGGCTACACCACCCGGGTCTTCCGGGCGGTCATGCGGCACTGCTTCGCGGACCCCGGCGTGCGTCGCGTGGTGGTCGAGCCGGACGTACGCAACGAGCCGATCCGGCGCAAGAACACCGAGGCCGGCTTCGTCGAGTTGCGCGAGATCAGCATCGGGGAGAAGACCGCGATGCTCTCGGTCTGCACCCGGGAGATGTACGCAGCCGCCCACCTGCGCCCGGAGAACCTGCGCGTCGCGCACCGCCACCTGGTCGCCAAGGCGATCGCGGAGTTCAGCCACGAGCGGATGATCGCCCCGGTCGAGACCGATGGCGGCTGGGAGCTGCACGGTCCCTCCTCGACGTACGCCTTCTCCGCCCGACGCTTCCAGCTCGACCACTGGGTGGTGGACGCCGCTTCGATCGTGCGTCGAACCGGGGAGTCGCGGGACATCGAGGCCGAAGTCGACGCGCAGGCGTTCGTCGCCGAGTTCGCGCCCGATCTTGGGATCCCGGACAAGTTGCTGCCGACCTATCTGGAGGAGCTGGCGGCCACGATCGCATCGGCCTGCTGGAAGCTCGAGCACCAGACGCTGACCGCCGCCGACCTGGTCGACGCGGACCACCAGAGCGTCGAAGGTGCGATGAGCGAGGGGCACCCGGCCTTCGTCGCCAACAACGGCCGGATCGGCTTCGACATCGACGACCACGCGCGCTGGGCACCGGAGACGAGCAACGACCTGAGCCTGCTGTGGGTCGCCGTCTCCCGGGACCAGTCCCACCTGGCCCTGGGCCGCGGCGAGGACGAGCAGGCGCTCTACGAGGCCGAGCTCGGTGAGGCGACGCTGGCCCGGTTCGCGGCAAAGCTGCGCGGGCTCGGGCTGGACCCGGACGGGTTCCGCTACCTGCCGGTCCACCCGTGGCAGTGGCGCCACAAGCTGGCGGTCACCTTCGCCACCGACGTCGCCGCGCGCCGGATCGTGCTGGTCGGCGAGGGCGAGGACGTCCACCGCCCGCAGCAGTCGATCCGGACGTACTTCAACACCAGCCGCCCCGAGCGGCACTACGTCAAGACCGCGCTGTCGATCCAGAACATGGGCTTCATGCGGGGGCTCTCGCCGGCGTACATGAGGGCGACCCCGGCCATCAACGACTGGGTCGCCGACCTGGTCGAGAGCGACGCGGAGCTGAAGGAGCGCGGCTTCGGGGTGCTGCGGGAGCTGGCCTCGGTCGGCTGGACCGGCGACGTCTTCCACGCCCTGCCGAGCCCCTCGCCCTACCGCAAGATGATCGCCGCGCTGTGGCGGGAGTCGCCGGTGCCGCGGCTCTCCGAGGGCGAGCGCTGCGCGACGATGGCGGCGCTGCTGCACCGCGACGCCGCCGGAGCCTCGTACGCGGCCGAGCTGGTCCGCGCCTCCGGGATGCCCGCCCGGGAGTGGGTGCGCAGCTACCTCGACTCCTACCTGCGCCCGCTGGTGCACTGCCTGCTGGCGTACGACCTGGTGTTCATGCCGCACGGCGAGAACCTGGTGATGGTGCTGCGCGACCACGTCCCGGTGCGGATGTTCATGAAGGACATCGGCGAGGAGGTGGCGGTGATGGGTGATCTGCCGCTGCCCGAGGAGGTCTCCCGGATCCGCGGCTCCTTCCCTGACGACGTCAAGGCGCTCGCGGTGCATACCGACATCTTCGACGGGGTGCTGCGCTACGTCGCCGCGATCCTCGATGATGAGGGGGTGCTGCCGGAGACCGAGTTCTGGGCCGAGGCCCGGGCGTGCATCGTCGACCACGCCGCCGACCACCCCGAGCTGGCCGACGCGGTCGCGCGCTACGACTTCCTCCGCCCGCGCTTCCGGCACTCCTGCCTCAACCGGCTCCAGCTGCGCAACACCCTGCAGATGGTCGACATCACCGACCAGGCCGAGTCGCTCATCTTCGCCGGCACGCTGGCCAACCCTGTCGCGGAACCGGCCGCGTCCGCCGATCCGGTCGCATGAACCTCCTTCGCGACGAGTGGGGCATCCCGCATGTGCGGGGTGCCTCGCTGACCGAGGTGGCCCGGCTGCAGGGCCGGGCCACCGCTCGGGACCGGGCCTGGCAGCTCGAGATCGAGCGGCTGCGGGGCGAGGGCCGCACCGCAGAGCTGCTCGGCCCTGCCGGGCTGGAGTGGGACGTCTTCGCCCGCCGCGCCCGGCTGGCCGCGGTGGCGCGGGCGGCCTACGAGCTGCTCGACGAGGAGACGCAGGGGTTCCTGGCGGCGTACGTCGACGGGGTCCGCGCCGGTCTCGCGGAGACCTCCTGCCCCGAGCTCGACGGGCCCGACGGGCTCGGTTCCGCGCCGGGGACCTGGCAGCCGTGGACGCCGCTGGCGGTCTTCTGGGTGCAGCAGATCCTGTTCGGGTCGTTCCCCTCGAAGCTGTTCGGAGCCCGGGCAGCGCGGGTGCTCGGGCCCGAGGCCGAGCTGTTCCGCACCGAGGGCCTCTCCGGTGGGTCCAACGCGTACGCCGTCGGCGGCGGCCGCACCGTCTCCGGTCTGCCGCTGGTCGCGGGTGACCCGCATCGGGTCTTCGAGGCGCCCAACGTCTATCTCCAGGTGCGGCTGGCGTGCACCGACCCCGACAACGCCTTCGACGTGGTCGGGATGACCTTCCCCGGCGTACCCGGCGTGCAGCACTTCGCGCACGCCGGCCAGGTCGCGTGGGGGATCACCAACGCGATGGCTCACTATCAGGATCTCTATCTCGTCGACCTGGCCCGCTCCGGCGGCTCGGTCCGCTCGGCGAGCGGCGAGGTGCGGCGGAGCGTCGAGACGGTCCTCGTTCGCGACCAGGAGCCGGTCGAGGTCGAGATCCTGGAGACCGACCGCGGACCGGTGGTCCTCGGTGGTCCCGACGAGGGCTGGGGGCAGGTGCTGCGCTCGCCCGGCCACGAGCTCGGGGACCTCGGCTTCGGGGCGCTGCTCCCGCTGCTGCGCGCCCGCTCGGTCGCCGACGTGGAGGCCGCGGTGGCGCACTGGGTCGAGCCGGTCAACAACTGGGTGATCGCCGACGTGGCGGGTGATGTCGTCCACACCGTCGGCGGCCGGGTGCCGCGGCGGGACGAGGAGGGGGAGTGGACCGGCTGGGTCGACCCGCTTCCGCGGCGTACGGCCTCGGCGGATGGATCTGTCGTGACCGCCAACGACCGGTGCATGCCGGAGTTCGACGTGCTCGCGACCGGCTTCGCGCCGCCGTTCCGGGCGCACCGGATCGCGCAGCTCCTCGACGACGCCGGACCCCTCGACGCCGAGCATGCGGTGGCGGTGCTCGCCGACACCACCCAGACCGCGGGCGGGCCCTTGCTCGCGTTGCTCCCGGTCGATCTTCGTCCGCCGGCGCTGGTCGACTGGGACGGCGCGATGGACGGCTCCCCGGGCGCGGCCTGGTATGCCGCGCTGCGGGCAGAGGTGGTCGACCGGATCTGCGCGGCACCGGCGCTCGCGCCGCTGCGTGAGCCGTCGGAGCACGGGCCTCTCTACGATCCCTGGTTCAGCCTGCCGTCGCGGGTCGCGGCCTGCTTGCATGTCATCCTGTCGGCGAAGCGGCCCTTCGGACTGGACCCGATCGCTCTCGTCGAGGAGGCTGCCCGGGCCGTCTACCTGGCCGAGTCGGCGCCCACCGACGCGGAGACGCCGAGCCAGCTCGTCATGACGAGCCGGCTCGGCAAGGACAGTGGTCAGGACGTGCCGACTCGGCGGGGGCACCTGCCGCACTGGCCCGAGAGGCACCGGTTCTGGCCGTTGCACGCGTTGGAGCAGTTCGAGCTGCCGCACCTCCGGACCGCTCCTGCCACGCCGTTGCCCGGCGACACCGACACGGTGCGCTGCAACGCCTGGATCCCGGGTGCCACTGTGACCGTCCGGGGCTCGGTGGCGCGCTACGCCTGGGATCTGGCTGACCGCGACAGCAGCCGTTGGGTCGTACCCCTCGGTGTCAGCGGATCCCCGGACAGCCCCCATCACATCGATCAGCACGACGCCTGGGCCAGGGGAGGCGCGGTCCGCGTCGTCACCGACTGGTCCCTGCTCACCGAGGAGAAGACATGCCCCTGACCATTCGTGACCTGGAGCCGTCGGCCGACATCGACCTGTTGTGCGGCTGGTTGCACGACGATCGGGCCCGGTTCTGGGGCATGGTCGAGAAGCCGCGCGAGGAGATCGAGGAGATCTACACGTGGCTGCAGGAGCAGCCCCATCTGGCTGCGTACATCGTCGAGGTCGACGGCGATCCGGTCGCGCTCTTCCAGACCTGGGACCCCGAGGTCGACGAGCTCGGCACCTTCTACGATCGCCGCCCCGGCGACATCGGCGTCCACCTCTTCCTGGCCGACACCCCGATCCGCAAGGGCCGGACGGAGGAGGTCCTCGAGTTCTTCATCGAAGAGGTCATCTCCAAGTCCGGCGCCCGCCGCGCCGTCGTCGAGCCCGACGCCTCCAACGAGGCCTCCCTCGCCAGGCTCGACGACTTCGGTTTCAAACGCGGCCCTGTCGTTCAGCTTCCGCACAAGGTCGCCCAGTACGCCTTCCTCGACCTTCCCTGACTCATGCCAGCTTCGAGGCGACCTCGTTGAGGTTCGCGCGGAGCTTGGCGCGGTAGGCGTCGTGCTGCTCGGGCAGCCGGGCGTCGCAGAAGGCGGCCAGGTCGGGTCCGGTGACCTCGATGACCGGGCGTCCGGCGGCGGCCTCGGTCTCGAAGAGGTCGAGGATCTCGCGGAGGACCTCGACGATGTCCATGCCGTCGCCGGCGGTGAAGCGCCACATGTAGCTCTTCATCTCCCCATAGACGGTGCGGTAGTCGGCGGGCAGCTCGGCGGCGCGGGCTTCCATGCGCTTCCAGTCCTTCTTGTCACCCACGAGGCGGCTGAGGATGTTGTTCATGGTGGTGCTCCTTTGGATCGGTTCGGTGTGTTTTCCCGGCCCTGTTTGGGGCCGTGGAAGAAGCGTGCAGCCCTGACGTAGCGTCAAGGTCAAGCACCGTTCCGAAGAAAGTTCTCGGAGGCCCACGAGCCTCAGGCCGCGAGGGTGTGAGTGAACCGCCCCGGTGTTTCCGGACACTTCTGATGGTGTCTCTACCCGGTCGGGGAGAGATGGTTTCTTGCAGCGTAGTGCGCGTTCTCGATCTC
>NZ_JBEPDH010000035.1:0-34035 GCF_040300245.1 Nocardioides sp. NPDC000445
TTCGCCGGCCGCTTCGCGGTCCTTGACTCGGCACCCGATCGAGAAAGATTTCGCCTGTATCGGGGCGGCGGCGAGAGAGTGGCGCGGAGTTCACGATGCTTGTTCGCTGAGCGCGTAACATGGGGTTGACCTGCTTAAATAGGTCGCTAGCGGATGCTCTTCCGCATATAATAAGGCCTATGTACGAGATCATCGACCGCCTCCTCGCTGGGCCGCCTGCGGGTGCGTCCGAGGGTGAGCTGGTCGACTGGATCACGCGTCTTGAAGAGGTCAAGTGCACCGCCGAGGCCGTCCAAGCCGAAGCAGCCGTACGCCTCGATGAAGCCGTCCGGGTCCGCCAGGCCGGGGCCGGGGTGCCCGCCCGCAGGCTCGGCGAGGGCGTGGCCTCGCAGGTTGCGCTGGCGCGGCGGGTCTCGCCCGAGAAGGGCGCCAAGCTCCTCGGGCTCGCCAAGGTCTTGATCGCGGAGATGCCGCACACCTTCGCGCTGATGAAGGCCGGGCTGTTCTCCCAGTGGCAGGCCACCATCCTGGCCCGCGAGACCGCGTGCCTCTCCCTCGAGGACCGCAGGGTCATCGACTCCGAACTCTGTGCCACCGGGCCGGACGGTGAACCTGCTCGGGCGGTGTCGATGGGGTTGCGGCAGCTCGAGAACGCCGCCAAGAGGCTCGCCATCACCCTCGACCAGGCCTCCGTCGTGGCCCGGGCCGCGAGCGCGGTGAAGGACCGGCGGGTCAGCCTGCGGCCGGCACCGGACACGATGACCTGGCTCGGCGCGTTGTTGCCGGTCAAGGACGGCGTCGCCGTCTTCGCCGCCCTCGACCAGGCCGCGAAGGCTGCTGCGGCTGCGGGTGATGAGCGCACTAGGGGTCAGGTCATGGCCGACACCCTGGTCGACCGGATCACCGGCCGCAGCACCACCGGCGCGAAGCCTCGGATCGAGGTCAAGATCGTGATGACCGATGACTCTCTCATCAACACCAACAATCAGCCGGCCATGGTCGAGGGCTACGGACCCGTCCCCGCCGCCTGGGCCCGCGAGACGCTCAACGATGCCGAGGTGTTCGTCCGCCGCCTGCTCACCGACCCCGCCGGTCGGCTGGTCGCCATGGAATCCCGCTCCCGCAAAGCTCCCGAGGGGCTGGCCGAGTTCATCGCCACCCGTGATGGTGGGATCTGCCGGACCAACGGCTGCGATGCCCCGATTCGCAACGTCGACCACGTCGAACGCCACGCTGACGGTGGCACTACCAGCGCCGAGAACCTGCAAGGGCTGTGCGAGAGGTGCAACCAGGCCAAGGAAGCCCTCGGCTGGCAGGCCAGACCAGGACCCGACGGCAGCATCATCACGATCACACCCACCGGGCACACCTACACCAGCCCACCACCCGACACCTGGGCGCCAGACCCACCAACCTGGTCCCGAGCCGAGTTCGGACTGCGCGACGTACTCCTCGAACACACCCTCGCCGCCTGAACCATGTCGCGCTCAGGCGAGGGGGAGGAGGTCGCGTTCGGCGAACACCTTCTTGGCGGTGAAGGTGGCGTTCAGGGCACGGGGGAAGCCGCAGTAGACCGCGGAGTGGAGGAACGCCTCGATGATCTGTTCGGGGGTCAGGCCCACGCTGAGGGCGGCGTTGATGTGGACCTCGAGCTGGGGCTCGCAGCCGCCCAGGGCGGTGAGCATGCCGAGGGTGACGAGCTGTCGGTCTCGCGGCTCGAGGCCGGGGCGGGCGTAGATCTCGCCGAAGCCCCAGGCGACGACCTGGTGGCCGAGCTCCGGGGCGATGTCGGCCAGCGCGTCGATGACTCGAGCACCGGCCTCGCCGTCGATCGCGTCGAGGATCTCGCGTCCGTGGTCGTGGCGGGCGGCGCGGGAGATGGGGTCCTGGGCAGGGTTCTCGAAGGTCATGCCGCGCACGCTAGGAGTTGGAGCGCACTCGAAGTCAACGGACCGAAGCAGGCGTCAGGAGGCGTACGCGATCTGCTCCTGGATCTCGAAGCGGAGGCCGTCGGCGGCGGCGATGTAGACGTCCTGGTCGACGAGGTTGCCGTGCATCCGCATCAGGCCTCGGGGGCTGGAGTAGCTGTGGTGGTCGGTGAGGCGCAGCGCGGGCTCGACCTCGAGCCCGCCGCAGGCGTCGCCGATCTGGCGCAGGAACATCAGCGACTCGTAGCAGGACTCGCCCACAGCGTTGAGGGAGGGCGCGTACTCGCCGAAGCGGCGGTAGTAGCGCTCGGCCAGATCGGCCGACTCGGGGGTGGTGAGGCCGTCGAAGTAGGCGGCGGCCGCGAAGACGTTGGCGTTGGCGCCGGCGCCACCGGCGAGCAGGGTGTTCTCCTCGACCGCGGGGCTCAGCCGGGTCAACGACTGGCTCAGCCCGGCAGCGGCGAACTGGCGGTTGAAGTGCACCGCGTCCTGCCCCATCAACAGCATGATCACCCCGTCCTGTGCGCCGCCCTCGAGGCCGCGGAGCACTCCGGCGAAGTCACGGGTCCCCAGTGGGACGTACGTCTCGCTCACGACCTCCGAGGGCGATCCGCGCAGCGCGGCTCGGGCCGTGGACCCGGTGACGCGCGGGAAGACGTAGTCGTTGCCGACCACCGCCCAGCGGGAGACGCCGTGGTTGGCGCGCATCCAAGCGGTCGCGGGGAGCAGCTGGTTGACCGGGCGCTCGCCGATCATGAAGACCCCAGGAGTGTCGTCGCCGCCCTCGTGCATGGCGGCGAAGGCGTAGAGGGCCCGGCCGCCGATGCGGGCGGTGATCGCCTGACGTACCGCGGAGATGTGCCAGCCGGCAATGGCGTCGACACGGCCGAGCTCGACGAGCCGAGCGACCTCGGCGGCCACCTCGTGGGGAGCTCGACCCGCATCGATCGCGACCAGCTCGACCCCCCTTCCGGCGATCCCGCCGCCGGCGTTGAGCTCCTCGGCGGCGAGCTCGCCGCAGGCCAGGCAGCCGGGACCGTAGATGCCGGTCGGGCCCTGCATCGGCACCACGAACGCGATCGAGAGGGCCCCCGGCGGACGCGGTGCGAGGCCCAGCAGGGCATGGGACGCCGGGGTGAACGACGGCGTAGACATCGGCACCTGCTCCCAGACGAACCAGACCAGCTGAAGCGGACGGATGACTCACCATTGAGCCGATGGATGGTTAGGGTACGGGAGTCGGGCCCTCGGCGCAGCGGGCATCCAGCAGACATTCGTGGGAGGACGCCATGGAGGTGGCCGAGACGGCCGTCACGGATCTCGCCGTGCTGCTCGCCCAGGCACAGCGCCGGATCGAGCGAGCGCTCGCCGAGGCGTACGCCGAGTTCGACCTCACCGCGGAGCAGTGGCGCATCCTCAGCGTGCTGCTCGACGATCCGGGCCAGACGATGACGCGTCTCGCCGACGGGGCCGCGCTCCCGGCCGGCACGCTGACCAGGCACGTCGACCGGCTGGTCGAGCGCGGGCTCGTGCTGCGCAAGATCCATGCCGAGGACAAGCGCCGTGCCGTGGTCGCGCTCTCTCCGGTGGGCGCCTCGGCTGCCCGGGAGATCCGCGCCCGCCAGCAGACCGAGGCCGTCGCCAGGGTCGCCCGCGACCTCCGGACGGTTCTCGACAGCCTCCCCTGAGAAGACGTTTCCGCCTGGAAACAAATCCTCGCGGAGTCCGACACATCCGCGAAACAACCCGTCCCTAGATTCCTTCCATTCGAGAGCAATTGTCCGATGGAAGGACCCCCATCCCGTGCGTACGAAATTCTCGAGCCGCCTCCTCGCGGCCAGCTCGGTGCTTGCCCTGGGCATGACCGCGACCGCCTGCGGCGGCGCCAAGACCGGTGACACCGCAACCAGCGAGAGCTGCGTCGACACCAGCGGCGACACCATCAAGATCGGCTTCCTCAACTCCCTGTCGGGGACGATGGCGATCAGCGAGACGACCGTCTTCAAGTCCCTGTCCATGGCGGCCGAGGAGATCAACGCCGACGGCGGCGTCCTCGGCAAGAAGCTCGAGATCGTCAGCGAGGACGGCCAGTCCGAGCCGACCGTCTTCGCCGAGAAGGCGACCAAGCTGATCCAGGACGACTGCGTCGCGGCCGTCTTCGGTGGCTGGACCTCCAGCTCGCGCAAGGCGATGCTGCCGGTCTTCGAGGGCAACGACGCGCTGCTCTTCTACCCGGTCCAGTACGAGGGCCTGGAGTCCTCGCACAACATCTTCTACACCGGCGCGACCACCAACCAGCAGATCATCCCCGCTCTCGACTTCCTCAAGCAGGAGAAGAAGATCGAGTCGATCTTCCTGGTCGGCTCCGACTACGTCTTCCCGCGCACGGCGAACAAGATCATCAAGCAGTACGCAGCCGCCAACGGCATCGAGGTCCTCGGCGAGGAGTACCAGCCCCTCGGCTCGACCGACTTCGGCACGGTCGTCGACAAGGTCAAGGCCGCCGGCGCGGACGCGGTCTTCAACACCCTCAACGGCGACTCCAACGTGGCCTTCTTCAAGGAGTACAAGGGCAAGGGCCTGACCGCCTCGGCGATGCCGGTGCTCTCGGTCTCGATCGCCGAGGAGGAGGTGCCGGGCGTCGGCGTGGGCAACCTCGAGGGGCAGTACACCGCCTGGAACTACTACCAGACCATCGACAGCCCGGCGAACCAGAAGTTCGTGACCGACTTCAAGGCCGCCAACGGCGCCAAGGCGGTCACCTCCGACCCGATGGAGGCGGCCTACACCTCGCTGCACCTGTGGAAGGGCATGGTCGAGAAGGCCGACTCCTTCGCGGTCGAGGATGTCATCGACGCCTCCGACGGCGTCACGTACGACGCGCCCGAGGGCACCGTCGAGGTGAACGGCGAGAACCACCACATCGCCAAGACCGCGCTCATCGGCCAGGTGAACTCCGAGGGCCTGATCGACACGGTCTGGTCGAGCGACGAGCCGATCGAGCCGGACCCCTACCTGAAGACCTACGACTGGTGGAAGAACTAGCCCGTTGGACACGCTCCTCGCCCAGGTCTTCACCGGCATCTCCGCCGGTGCGGTCCTGCTCCTCATCGCCCTCGGCCTCACCCTGACCTTCGGTCAGATGGGCGTGATCAACATGGCTCACGGCGAGTTCATCATGGCCGGCGCGTACACCGCCTATGTCGTCTCGACCATCGTCGCCAGCACCGAGCTGAGTCTGCTGATCGCGCTCCCCGTGGGGTTCGTGATCGGCGGGCTGCTCGGGCTGGCGCTCGAGGCGAGCGTGCTGCGGTGGATGTACGCCCGTCCGCTGGACACGCTGCTCGTCACCTACGGCGTCGGCCTCATCCTGCAGCAGGTCGCGCGTGACATCTTCGGGGCCCCGGCCAAGGAGGTGCCCGCGCCGAGCTGGCTGGACGGGTCGATCCCGATCCTCGGCTACGACTTCCCGCTGACCAGGCTCTTCATCATCGTCCTGGCCGCCGCGTGCGTGGCCGCGCTGCTGGCGGTGCTCCGGTTCACCGCCCTCGGGCGGCAGATCCGGGCGACCGTCGGCAACCGCGACCTGGCCGAGACCATCGGCATCTCGACCCGGCGCACCGACCGGGCCACCTTCTTCATCGGGTCCGGCCTGGCCGGTGTCGCCGGGGTGGCGCTCACGCTGCTCGGGTCGACCGGCCCCAACCTCGGCACGTCCTACATCGTGCAGGCGTTCCTGGTGGTCGTGGTCGGCGGCATCGGGCACCTCAAGGGCACGATCGTCGCGGCTCTCGGGATCGGCCTGCTGCAGGCGTTCCTCGCCCACGCCCTGACCGGCTCGGTCGCCCAGGTGATCGTCTTCCTGGCGATCGTCGCGTTCCTGCAGCTGCGCCCGCAGGGCATCCTCTCGGTTCGGACCAGGAGCCTGGCATGAGACTCTCCAACCTCAGATGGGCCTATCCGTACGTCGGCTGGCTGCTGCTCGCGGTCGCCCTGCTCGTCCTCGCCCCCGCGGTCCTGTCCGACTTCCGCCTCGGCCTGCTCGCTAAGTACTGCTGCTACGCCATCGCGGCGGTCGGCATCGGTCTGGCGTGGGGCCGTGGCGGGATGCTGGTGCTCGGCCAGGGGCTCTACTTCGGGATCGGCGCCTACGCGATGGCGATGCACCTCAAGCTCGCCGACGCCGGCCCGGGCGGCGTGCCGGACTTCATGGCGCTCTACGGCGACGCCACGGTGCCGGGCTGGTGGGAGCCGCTGCGCAACGGCGGGCTCGCGCTGGTCGTCATCCTCGTCCTGCCGGCACTGGTGGCGGGCCTGCTGGGGCTCGCGGTCTTCAAGCGGCGGATCAAGGGGGCGTACTTCGCCATCCTGAGCCAGGCGCTCGCCGCCGCCTTCGCGATCCTGCTCGTCGGCCAGGTGAAGACCACCGGCGGTGCCAACGGACTGAACAACTTCCAGGGCTTCTTCGGGTACGCCCTGTTCGATCCGGCCAACAAGCGGATGCTCTACTTCATCGCCGCCGGGATCCTGCTGGTCTCGATCCTGGTGATGGCCTGGCTCTACAGCACCCGCTTCGGTGAGCTGCTGGTCGCCGTCCGTGACGGGGAAGAGCGGGTGCGGTTCCTGGGCACCGACCCGGCCAACGTCAAGCTGGCGGCGTACGTCATCGCGGCCGTCCTCGCCTCCATCGGCGGCGCCCTCTTCGTGCCGATCGCGGGGATCGTCTCGCCCGACGACGTCGGGGTGGTCGCCTCCATCGGGCTGCTGGCCGGGGTCGCGCTCGGCGGGCGGGCCTCGCTGCTCGGACCGGCCGTCGGCGCGCTCCTGGTCGGGTACGCCGAGACCTCGCTCTCCGAGGCCTTCCCGGGGTCGTGGTCCTACTTCCAGGGAGCCCTGTTCGTGCTGGTCATCCTGCTGTTGCCTGGCGGGCTGGCGCAGCTGCTGGGTCTGGTGAGAGGTCTGGTCTCGCGGCGTATGGAGTCCACGTCGTCCGGGGAGCCGGAGACACGAGTGGCGGAGGAGGTCACCGTATGAGCACCGACACGCTGGAGGTCAACGATCTGCGGGTCGAGTTCGACGGCTTCGTCGCGATCGACGGGGTCTCCCTGACCCTCGAGCCGGGCCGACTGCACTTCCTGATCGGTCCCAACGGCGCCGGGAAGACGACGCTCGTGGACGCCCTGACCGGCCTGGCGAGCGGAAGTGGTGAGGCGCGCTATCGCACACGCGATCTGCTCACGCTGGCATCGCACCGGATCACCCGCCTCGGGGTGGGACGTACGTTCCAGACCGCGACGGTCTTCGAGGAGCTCAGCGTGCTGCAGAACCTCGACATCGCCGCCGGTGTGCACCGGGCGCCGTGGCGGCTGATGCTGCCGCGGCGGGGGACACCCGAGCAGGTCGCCGAGGTGCTGGAGACCGTGGGGCTCACCGAGCTGGCGGACCGGCCCGCGGGCGTGCTCTCGCACGGGCAGAAGCAGTGGCTGGAGATCGGCATGCTGCTGGTGCAGGACTCCTCGGTGATGCTGCTCGACGAGCCCGTCGCCGGGATGTCGGCCGAGGAGCGGGAGGAGACCGGGGAGCTGCTGCGCCGGATCAGCCCGGAGCGGACGGTGGTGGTCATCGAGCACGACATGGACTTCGTCCGACGCTTCGCCGACATCGTCACCGTCCTGCATGCCGGCAAGGTGATCGCGGAGGGCACGGCTGCCGAGATCCGGGCCGACGCCGAGGTGCAACGGGTCTACCTGGGTGACACGGTCGCCGGGGTGACCGAGACGAACGCGGGAACAGGGGAGGACGCCTGATGCTGAGGATCGAGTCGGTCACCGGCGGCTACGGCCGCACCACGGTGCTCCACGAGGTCAGCCTCGAGGTTCCGGCCGGCGCCGCAGTGGCGCTGATGGGGCACAACGGCGCCGGCAAGACGACCCTGCTCAAGGCGGCGGTCGGGCTGGTCCGGGCCAAGAGCGGCCGGGTGCTGCTCGACGGCGAGGACGTCACCGCGCTGCGACCGAGCGCACGGGTCAAGCGCGGTCTGGGCTACGTCCCGCAGGGCCAGCAGAGCTTCGGCGAGATGACCGCGCTGGAGAACCTCCAGCTGGTCGGCGATCGGGCCGGGATCAGCGAGATGATCGACCTGTTCCCGGCGTTGAAGGATCTCCTCGGGCGACGCGCCGGGCTGCTCTCCGGCGGTCAGCGCCAGCAGCTATCGATCGCGCGTACGCTGCTGACCAGGCCGCGGCTGCTCATCCTCGACGAGCCGACCGAGGGCATCCAGCCCAACGTCGTCGCCGAGATCGAGCGGGTGATCGCCGAGCTCACCGGTCGCGGCGACCTCACCGTGCTGCTCGTCGAGCAGCACGTCGGGTTCGCGCTGCGTACGGCCTCTGCCTACTACATCCTCGAGTCCGGCCGGGTCACCGCGAGCGGTGACGGCGGCACCAAGGCGCACGATCACGTCCGATCCCAGCTGGCCGTCTAGGCCGGCCGTCCAGAGAGTTGGCGAGATGCATCTGACCCCGTCCGACACCGAGAAGCTGCTGCTGTCCGTAGCCGGGATGGTCGCTCGAGACCGGCTCGCCCGTGGGGTGCTTCTCAACTACCCCGAGTCCGTCGCCCTGATCTCCACCTGGGTGATCGAGCGGGCCCGGGAGGGCGCCCTGGTCTCCGACCTGATGACGCAGGGCCGCGCCGTGCTGACCCGCGAGCAGGTCATGCCCGACGTGGTCGACATGCTCGTCGAGGTGCAGGTCGAGGCCACCTTCCCCGACGGCCGCAAGCTCGTCACCATCCACCAGCCCATCGCCTGAAGCGGAGATGTCCATGCAGTCCAGCGGTCCCGGAGCCGTACGCGTCGCCGACGGCACCATCCGGCTCAACACCGACCGGAGCGAGTCGGAGCGGCGTACGTTGGTCGTCCTCAACACCGGCGACCGACCGGTCCAGATCGGCTCCCACATCCACCTCGCCGAGGTGAACTCCGCCCTCGACTTCGACCGCACCGCGGCCGAGGGGTTCCGGCTCGACATCCCCGCCGGCACCTCGCGCCGATTCGAACCGGGTGCGTCCCGGGAGGTCGCGATCGTGGCGCTCAAGGGCGTGCGTCGGGTGCCCGGAATCCAGATCAAGGAGGCGTGATGGTGGAGATCAGCAGGAGCGAGTACGCCGCGCTCTACGGCCCCACGACCGGCGACCAGGTGCGCCTCGGTGACACCGACCTGTGGATCGAGGTCGAGGACGACCTGACCGCGGGCGGCGAGGAGTCGGTCTTCGGCGGCGGCAAGTCGATCCGCGAGTCGATGAACCAGTCGACGGTGCCGCGGTCCGAGGGTGCCCTCGACACGGTGATCACCAACGCCCTCGTGCTCGACCACTGGGGCATCGTCCGTGCCGACGTCGGCATCCGCGGCGGAAGGATCGTCGCCCTGGGTCGCTCCGGCAACCCCGACATCGCCGACGGCGTCCACCCCGACCTGGTGATCGGACCGGGCACCGACGTGGTCAGCGGCGAGGGGAGGATCCTCACCGCCGGGGCGATCGACGTCCATGTGCATCTCCTGTCGAGGTCCCAGATCGTCGAGGCGATCTCCACCGGGATCACCACCGTCGGCGGTGGCGGCACCGGCCCCTCGGAGGGCTCCAAGGCCACCACGGTCACCCCCGGACCGTGGCACCTGGAGACCATCCACCGCGCGCTCGACGACATGCCCGTCAACCTGCTGCTGATGGGCAAGGGCAACACCGTCTCCGCGGCCGGGCTCGCCGAGCAGGCGCTGGCCGGCGCCGCCGCCTACAAGGTCCACGAGGACTGGGGCTCGACCCCGGCCGCCATCGACGCCGCCCTCAAGGCCGCCGACGAGCACGGCCTGCAGGTCGCGCTGCACTCGGACTCGCTCAACGAGGCGGGCTACCTGGAGTCGACGGTCGCAGCGATCGCCGGCCGCTCGATCCACGCTTTCCATGCCGAGGGCGCCGGGGGAGGGCATGCGCCCGACATCCTCTCGGTCGCCTCGCTGCCGTACGTCATCCCCGGCTCCACCAACCCGACCCTGCCGCACACCGTCAACACCGTCGCCGAGCATCTCGACATGCTCATGGTCTGCCACCACCTCAACCCGCGCGTGCCCGAGGATCTGGCCTTCGCCGAGTCCCGGATCCGGGCGACCACGATCGCCGCCGAGGACGTACTGCACGACCTCGGCGCGCTGTCGATCACCTCCTCCGACGCCCAGGCGATGGGCCGCATCGGCGAGGTCGTCTGCCGCACCTGGCAGGTCGCCCACGCGATGAAGGCCCGGCTCGGCTCGCTGGGTGGGAAGGCGGACAACATCAGAGCCAAGAGGTACGTCGCGAAGTACACGATCAACCCCGCCATCGCCCACGGGATCGCCGCCGAGGTCGGCTCCGTGGAGCCCGGCAAGATGGCCGACCTGGTCCTGTGGGACCCGCGGTTCTTCGGCATCCGGCCCGAGGTCGTGATGAAGTCCGGTGCCCTGATCTGGGGCGCCCTCGGGGACCCGAACGCCTCCATCCCGACCCCGCAGCCGGTGCTCATGCGGCCGACGCTGGTGGGGCCGGGAGCGGACCACGCGGTCTCGTTCGTCGCGCCGGCCGCGCTGGAGGCCGGGCTGGCCGACCGTCTCGGCCTGCGCCGCCGTCTTGTCGGGATCTCGCCCACCCGCGAGATCGGCAAGGCCGACATGGTCAACAACTCCGCGACCCCCGAGATCAGGGTCGAGCCCGAGACGTTCCGCATCCACGTCGACGGCGAGCTGATCGAGCCCGCCCCCGCCACCGAGCTGCCGCTGACGCAGCTCTACTCGATGTTCTGAGCCCGATGTCCGACGACCTGCTCATGATGCTGCTCGCCGACGCCCGTCTCCCGGTCGCCGGCCACACCCAGTCGGGCCAGCTGGAGGCAGCCGTACGCTCCGGGCTCACCGCCGAGCAGGTGCCGGTCTTCATGCGGTCGCGCCTGGCCAGCGTCGTGCGGGTCGAGGCGGGCACGGCGGTGGTCGCGCTGCATCGGCTGCGCGCCGGTCTGCCGCTGGAGCCGGTCCACGACGCCTGGGCCGCCCGCACGCCCTCGGCCGCGATGCGCGACACCTCGCGCACCCTCGGTCGCGCGCTGTTACGGCTGGTCAGGCGCCTGTTCCCGGACTCGCCGCACGTCATGGAGGTGGCCGGGATCGGGCGGCCCTGCCGCCCCCTCGTCCTGGCCGCTGCGGCCGCCACCGGTGGCATCGCGCCGGCCTCGCTGGGCCGGCTGGTGGCGTACGACGACCTGCAGACCGTCGCCTCGGCATCCCTCAAGCTGCTGCCCCTCGACCCGCTCGACGCCACCTCGTGGGTGCACGAGCTGCTCCCCGAGGCCGAGCGGCTCGCCACCGAGGTCGCCCCGCTCACCGAGCCCCCAGACATCCCGGCGCCCAGTGCGCCCCAGCTAGACCTGTGGGCCCAGGCCCACGCCGACACGACCAGGAGGTTGTTCAGTGCCTGAAACCGAGACGAAGAACGGGACGAAGAACGACAGGGGGCTGCGCATCGGCGTGTGCGGTCCGGTCGGGACCGGCAAGAGCTCGCTCATCGCGCTCCTGTGCCGGGAGCTTTCCGCCGATCTGGAGATCGGCGTGGTCACCAACGACATCTACACCGACGAGGACGCCCGCTTCCTGCGCTCCGCCGGTGTGCTCGACCCGGCCCGCATCCGGGCCGTCGAGACCGGCGCCTGCCCCCACACCGCGATCCGTGACGACGTCACCGCCAACCTGATCGCCGTCGAGGAGCTCGAGGAGGACTTCGCGCCGCTGGACGTGGTCCTGGTCGAGTCCGGCGGCGACAACCTCACCGCCACCTTCTCCCCGGCGCTGGTCGACACCCAGATCTTCCTGATCGACGTCGCCGGCGGTGGCGACGTCGCCCGCAAGGGCGGCCCCGGCATCGAGCGCGCCGACCTGCTCGTGGTCAACAAGACCGACCTGGCCCCGTACGTCGGTGTCGATCCGGTCGCGATGGTCTCCGACGCGGGGTCGGTCCGTGAGGGCCGTCCGGTCATCGCGCTCTCGCGCACCGATCCGGCCTCGGTGGAGGCGCTGGTGACATGGGTGCGGTCCGAGCTGACCCGGCACCGCGGCGGCGCCCTGGTTCCGGCCGACCCGGGGCCGATGGCGCCCCACTTCCACGCGGACGGCACCGGCCACACCCATGAGCATGACCATCAGCACGCCTGAGACCGCCACCGGCTCCCTGACCCGGGTGCGGGTCGGGGCGGTCGACGGCGGCCGGGTGCGCGTGGAGACCGACGTCACCGGACCCGCGACGGCTCCGGCGCTGCGTCCGATGCTGCTCGCCAGCGACGCCCGCGCGGCGCGGGTCTCGCTGGTCCCCGACGGCGCGATGCTCCTCGCCGGCGACCAGGTCACGGTCGAGGTCGAGGTGGGGGAGGGCGCCAGCCTGACCCTGGTCGAGCCGACCGGGACGGTCGCCTACGACATGGACGGCGGCCACGCGTCCTGGACGGTCGCGATCACCCTCGCCGCCAACGCCGGCCTGGTCTGGGCGGGGGAGCCGTTCGTGGTCTCCGCCGGCGCCGACGTCACCCGCGACACCCGGGTCACCCTCGCCCCCACGGCGAGGCTCGCCCTGCGCGAGACCCTCGTCCTCGGCCGTCACGGCGAGCGCCCCGGCCGGGTGGCCACCACCTGGTCGGCCCATCAGGACGACGGGTGCCCGCTCCTGGTCGAGTCCCTCGACCTGGACGCGAGCTCGCTGGCGCCCGGACTCCTGGGCCCGCACCGCGTGCTCGCGTCGGTCACGGCGCTCGGCAGGGACGTACCGCCAGACGCCTGCCCCGACGGGCGGCTCGACCTGGAGCGCGGCGGCACCCTGTGGCGCCACCTGGCCGGCGAGACCCACGAGGTCCCGGCCGGCCCCTGGGAATGCGCCGCGACTGGTTGATGCTTCAACGGCGTGACTGACATCGAGTTCGGCCTGGACACCTTCGGCGGGGTCACCCGCGACGCCGAGGGCAAGCCGCAGCACCACGCGCAGGTGATCCGGAACATCGTCGAGGAGGGCGTGCTCGCCGATCAGGTCGGCCTCGACTTCTTCGGTGTGGGCGAGCACCACCGCCGCGATTTCGCCGTCTCCAGCCCGGAGATGGTGCTCGCCGCGGTCGCCTCCCGCACCGAGCGACTGCGGCTCGGCTCCGCGGTGACAGTGCTCAGCTCCGACGACCCGGTGCGGGTCTTCGAGCGGTTCGCCACCCTCGACGCGGTCTCCCAGGGCCGCGCCGAGATCGTCGCCGGGCGCGGGTCGTTCACCGAGTCGTTCCCGCTGTTCGGGTTCGACCTCGCCGACTACGAGGAGCTCTTCGAGGAGCGGCTCGAGCTGCTCGCCGCCCTGCTCGAGGAGGAGAAGGTCACCTGGGAGGGCCGCACCCGCGCGGCACTCACCGACCAGGAGGTCTTCCCGCGCACGGAGAACGGCCTGACCGCCTGGGTCGGCGTCGGCGGGAGCCCGGAGTCGGTCGTACGCACCGCCCGCCACGGCTTCGGCCTCTTCCTGGCGATCATCGGCGGTCCCGCCGACCGGTTCGCGCCCTACATCGACCTCTTCGAGCGCGCCCAGGACGAGTTCGGGGTGCAGCGCCAGCGCGTCGCCGTCCACTCGCCCGGGTTCGTCGCGGCGACCGACGAGCTGGCGCGGGAGACGGTCTACGAGGGCTGGCTCGCGATGCGCACCCAGATCGGTCGCGAGCGCGGCTGGCCGCCGCCCTCGCCCGGCGACTTCGAGCGCGAGATCGAGGGCGGGTCCCTCTACGTCGGGTCGCCGGAGACGGTCGCCCGGAAGCTGGCCGGCACCATCAAGGTGCTCGGCGTCGACCGCTTCGACCTGAAGTACGACCAGGGCCAGGTGCGCCACGAGGACCTGATGGGCTCGATCGAGCTCTACGGCACCCAGGTCGTGCCGCTCGTCAAGGACATGCTGGGCTGAGGCGGGTCAGCCCAGCTCCTGGTCAGCCCAGCCAGCTCGAGATCGGGTGGATCGCGAAGTAGACGGCGAACATGACCGCGACCAGCCACATCAGCGGGTGGACGGTCTTGGCCTTGCCGCGGACGATCTTGATGAGCACGAACGCCAGGAAGCCGGCGCCGATGCCGACCGAGATCGAGTAGGTGAACGGCATCAGCGCGATCGTCAGGAACGCCGGGATGGCGATGTCCACGTCGGCCCAGTTGATGTCCTTGACCTGCTGCATCATCAGGAAGCCGACCAGCACCAGGGCGGGCACCGCCGCCTCCGACGGGATGATCTCGACGAGGGGGGAGAGGAACGTGGTGAGCAGGAAGAGCACACCGGTCACGACCGCCGCCAGCCCGGTGCGGGCGCCCTCGCCGACGCCGGAGGCCGACTCGACGTAGGAGGTGTTGGACGAGACGCCACCGGCGCCACCTGCCGCGGCGGCCAGCGAGTCGACGACCAGGATCGAGCGCGTACGCGGCGGAGTGCCGTCCGCACGCAGCAGCCCCGCCTCGGTGCCGATCGCGGTCATCGTGCCCATGGTGTCGAAGAAGTCGGCGAGCATGAGCGTGAAGACCAGCAGCACCGCGGTCACGACGCCGACGTTCTCGAACGAGCCGAGCAGGTTGAACTCGCCCAGCGTCGCGAACGAGGGCCAGTCGACGATCTTGTCCGGGAAGGCCGGCACGTTGAGCGCCCAGCCGGTCGGGTTCTCTGCGCTGCCCTTGCCGATCCCGGCGATCGCCTCGACGACGATCGCGAGCACCGTGGTCGCCGCGATCGAGATCAGGATCGCGCCGCGTACCTTGCGCACCCACAGCGTGATCACCAGGGCCAGGCCGATCACGAAGACCAGCACCGGCCAGCCCGCGAGCTGCCCCGTCGGACCCAGCTGCACCGGAACGGTCGTGTTCGCGGCGTCGGGGATGCGGCGTACGACCCCGGCATCGACGAAGGCGATCAAGGCGATGAACAGACCGATACCGACCGAGATCGCGGTCTTGAGCTCGCGCGGCACGGCGTGGAAGACGGCCTCCCGGAACCCGGTCAGCACCAGCACGAGGATCACCAGACCCTCGATCACCACCAGCCCCATCGCGTCGGCCCAGGTCATCTGGCTCGCGATCGAGAAAGCCACGAAGGCGTTGAGCCCGAGCCCGGTCGCCAGCGCCAGCGGGTAGTTGGCCACGACGCCCATCAGGATCGTCATCACGCCCGCCACCAGCGCCGTACCCGCCGCGATCGCGGCCAGGTTGTCGCCGCCGTTGCCGCCGAGGAGGTCACCGTTGACGTCCTCCGCGAACCCGAGGATCAGCGGGTTCAGCGCGACGATGTAGGCCATCGTGAAGAACGTGACCACGCCACCGCGGACCTCGCGCCCGACGGTCGAGCCGCGGGCACTGATCTGGAAGAACCGGTCAAGAGCGTTGGTACGTTCCGGGGTCGAAGTGCTCACGCCCCGCATCTTCGCAGATGCGGGGCGCGGAGATGTCGTTGGTTGAGCCGTGAGCGCCAGCGAGCGTGTCGAAGCCAACACGGTCGCTGACGCGGGTCAGTTGATCGTTCTCACGGGGCAGCGCGCAACACCGGCCTTGGCGATACGTACGTCGGCGGTGACGAGGGTGAGGTCGTGGGACTCGGCGACCGCTACGTAGCCGGCGTCGTAGGTCGACAGGTTGCTGCGCAGCTCCCACATCCGGGGCAGGCACGGGCCGGTGGGTGCGGTGATCACCGTGATCGCCTGGAGCCAGTGCAGCGCTCGGTCAGCGTCCTGGTCGGTGAGCTTGCCGCCCAGGAGGAGTCCGCGAAAGACGCTGAGCACCTCGGTGCGCCAGACCTCCGGAACGACCCATTCGGGGTCCTCGGCGAGGATCTTGGTCGCCGCGTTCACCCGCGGGTCGGTGCCGGGGTCCGCGAAGAGGAGTGCGACCGCGGAGGCATCGGGGACGATCACGCAGCGCCCTCGGTGCGCTCGCCGCGCGCCGTGTCGCGGGCGGCGAGCACATCCTCGGTCGTGAACTTCGAATCGCCCCTGCTGGCGACCACACGGTCGATCAGGGCCTGGTTGTTGGCGAAGGAAGCCTCCCGGAGGACCACGTCACGCAGGTAGGAGTTCAGCGACTGGCCGCGGTCCTTCGCGCGCTGGGCAAGGACGTCGCGTACGTCATCTGGGATGTCGCGGATCTGCAGGTAGGCCATGCACTCATTATGCGTGCATTATGCATTCGTATCAAGTGTTCAGTCGGTGTGGTAGATCGGGCGGTCTGCCTCGGCGGTGCCCCATTCGCGGTTCGGCTCGGAGCCGACGTCGATGCGGACGGTGCCGCCGCGGGTCATCACCGACTCGGGCAGCCACGACTGCGTACGCGGCGCTCCGTCGAGGGTGACGGACTGGACGTAGATGTTCTCGGCGCCGGCGCCGGGGGACTCGATGGTGATGTCGACGCCGTTGCCGCGGTGGATCACCACTTGCCCGAAGATCGGGCTGGAGAGCAGCATCTCGGCGCGGGCGGGGTCCTGCGGGTAGATGCCCATCGCGGAGAAGACGTACCACGCCGACATGGTGCCGAGGTCGTCGTTGCCGGGCAGGCCGCGGGGGCCGGTGCCATAGGCCAGGTCGGCCATGGCGCGGACCGTCTCCTGGGTCTTCCAGGACGCGCCGAGCGCGTTGTACATCCACGGGACGTGGATGCCGGGCTCGTTGGTCGGGTCGTAGCGCAGCGCGTCGCCGCCGGTGTACTGCCAGGAGCCGTCGGCCTTGTGGAAGAACGCGTCCAGCCGCTGGATCGCCCGCTCCCGCCCACCGACGGCCTCCGCCAGCCGAGCGACGTCGTGCGGCACCATCCAGGTGTACGTCGCGCTGCTCCCTTGCGCGAAGCCGGTCTGCGTCGACGGCGTGAAGCCACCGACCCAGCTCCCGTCGGCGTTGCGGGCCTGCTGGTAGCCGCCCTCGGGCGTGGCGGCCGGGTTGAACGTGTGCTGCCACCAGCCGGCCCGATCCATCAGCGAGTCCGTCTGGGAGACGGAGGCGCCGAGGCGGCGGCCCCAGTCGGCGAGTGCGTAGTCGGCGACGGAGTCCTCGAGCGTCTCCGCGGCGCCGCCCCAGCATCGGCAGGTGTCCTGGGGTGCGTACCCCTTGGCGAGATACTCGGCCAGGTTCGGCCGCTGGCCGATGCACTGCCCGGGGCAGCCGTAGCTGGACAGCCCGTCGGGGTGCGGCACCGTGGACTGGCGGACCAGCGAGTCGTAGGCGCCCTGAGCGTCGAAGTTGCGAACGCCGAGTGCGTAGAAGCCGGCCAGCGTCGGTGCGCTGGGATCGCCGGTCATCACGTGCGTCCAGCCGCTCAGGTGGACCCAGCGGTCCCAGACCCCGCCGTGCTGGCGGGAGTAGGCGTGCAGGGAGCGGGCGAAGTCACCGGCCACCCGCGGCTCCAGGAGCGCGAGCAGCTGGGTGTGGGCGCGGTACTGGTCCCAGCCGGAGAAGTTGCCGTACTGCGCCTGCTGGCCGCGCTCGATCCGGTGGACCTCCTGGTCGCTGCCCCAGTAGGTGCCGGCCACGTCGGAGATCACGTTGGGCTGCAGGTAGGAGTGGTAGAGGCCGGTGTAGAAGGCGGTCTGCTCCTCGTGGGTGCCACCGGAGACCTCGATCGAGGAGAGCGCCCGGCGCCACTCGGCCTTGGCCTCCGAGGCGATGGAAGAGACGGTGTCGCGTCGCCCGATCTCGGCGGCGAGGTTGGCCTCGGCGGCGGACTGACTGGTGTAGGAGATCCCGATCCGCATCCGCACGCTCTGGTCACGGCTCGGGTCGAACGAGACGTACCCGCCCGAGCCCTGGCCCTGGCGGGCGGCGCCGGTCTCGTAGCCCTCACCGCCCCGCGCCTCGGTTGAGCCGGGCTGGAGCTCGCCGTTGACCCAGGTGCCGTGGCCGGAGAAGCCGCGGTCGAACTGCGCGGTGAAGTAGAGCCGGTAGTAGGAGCGCTTGTTGCTCCCGCCGCCGTTGCCGCGCCGGCCGCAGAAGGCACCAGTGAGCACCGAGCCGCTGACGGTCCGCTTCGCCTCATCGATCCGCGTCACCGCCGTCTCGCTGCCGTTGAGCGAGTTGGAGGTGCGGAAGAGCAGGTTCGCCGGCTTGTCGGCCGGGAAGGTCAGGTCGCTGACCGAGGCTCGGGTGGTCACCGCGGTGTCGACCTCGGCGCCGTTGGCCAGGCCCAGCCGGTAGCGCCCCGGCTCGGCCAGCTCGTCGGCGTGGCTGAAGTTCGAGGCGTACGTCGCATCGGTCACGTCCGCGGTGGGAGATCCGGTCATCTCGCCGGTGTGCGGGAAGATCGGCACGTCCCCGGCGGCGCCGGGATGGCAGCCCGCGCCGTTGACATGGGTCAGCGAGAAGCCGCGCAGCCGCGTGGTGTCGTAGGAGTAGCCGTTCGACGCGGCGGTGTTGGTCTGGTCGCCCGCCGTGGAGGTCGGGCTGAAGGAGAGCATCCCGAAGGGGCGTACGGCTCCGGGGTAGGTGTTGCCGCCGTTCGACGACCCGATCAGCGGGTCGACGAGCGCCACCGGATCACCGGCGGGCGGCGCGGCGGCCCGGGCCGCCGAGAACGGAGTGAACGCGCCGCCGAGCAGCGCAAGGGACAAGGCACACGTCGCGAGAACCCGCATGGCGGAGAACGATTCCAGAGGAACGTCCTCCGCCGTGCGGGTTCAGGTGAGAGCGAGTTGAACTCAGGCGGTCCACTCGGGGTAGTCGGTGTAGCCGGCCTCGCCGCCGCCGTAGAAGGTCGACAGGTCGGGCTCGTTGAGCGGGAGGCTCTCCGCGAGGCGCCGGGGCAGGTCTGGGTTCGCGATGAACGTACGCCCGAACGCGGCGGCGTCGATCAGGTCGGCCTCGAGCAGGCGGGTGGCCTTCTCGGAGGTGTAGGAGCCGGCGCCCACGATCGGGCCGGGGTGCGCGGTGCGCAGCTGCTTGCGGTATTCGTCGGAGAGCTCGGGGCCGCCGGCCCAGTCGGGCTCCGACAGGTGCAGGAAGGCGATGCCGCGCTTGCCGATCTCGGCAGCGAGGTAGAGCCCCATCTCGGCGCCCTCGGGGTCCTCGAGGCCGTTGAACGAGCCGATCGGGGAGATTCGGATGCCGACGTGCTCGGCGTCCCACTCGTCGACGACCGCGTCGAGCACCTCCAGCGCCAGCCGGGCACGGTTCTCGAGGGAGCCGCCGTAGGAGTCGGTGCGCTCGTTGCTGCTCGCGCTGGCGAACTGGTGGAGCAGGTAGCCGTGGGCGGCGTGGATCTCGACGAGGTCGAAGCCGGCCTCGCGGGCGTTGCGGGTGGCGCGACGGTAGTCGTCGATCACACCCGCGATCTCGGAGGTCTCCAGGGCGCGGGGCGTGGGGCAGCTGACCCGGGTCGGGGTGCCGTCCTCGCCGCGTACGGTCGTGCGGTTGCGGTAGGGGAGCGCTGAGGCGCTGACCGGGAGGTCGCCGTCGTGGAAGGACTCGTGGGAGACCCGGCCCGTGTGCCACAGCTGTGCCGCGATCCGGCCGCCCGCCTCGTGGACGGTGTCGGTGACGTGTCGCCAGCCCTCGACCTGCTCGGCCGAGTAGATGCCCGGGGTGTCCATGTAGCCCTTGCCCTGCGGCGAGATCTGGGTGCCCTCGGACACGATCAGCCCGGCCGAGGCGCGCTGCCGGTAGTAGTCGGCCATCAGCGGGTTGGGTACGTCGCCGGGCCGGCTGGCACGCATCCGGGTCAGTGGCGCCATCAGGACGCGGTTGGGGAGGGTCGTCGAACCCAGGCTCAGCTGCGAGAAGAGTGAAGTCACGAGGTGCTCAACGTAAGCGGGCGCTCATATTGTTCCCGACGGCGTCGGAGTGGTCGAGCCGGCGATGACCAGAGCCCCCATGACGCCCGCGTTGTCGCCGAGCTCGCTGGGGACGACGTCGAGTGCGGCAGCGGTGTCGGGCTGGGTGAAGCGGTCGATCGAGTCCTTGATGCCGAGCACGAAGGACTCCGACTGGCGCATCGTGTCGCCCACCACGATCAGCGCCGGGTTGAGGTGGTTGCACAGGTCGGCCAGCACCCGGCCGACCGCGCGGCCGGCGTCGTCGAGGATCCGGTTGACCCGGATGTCACCCTCCTGGGCGAGCTCGAGCAAGCGCTCGACGCTGAGCGTCTCGTCGTAGGCGGGCTGCAGCAGCTCGACCAGCCGGGACCCGCCGAAGGCCTTCTCCAGGCAGCCGCGGTTGCCGCAGCGGCAGATCGGCCCGTTGTCCTCGAAACGGACATGGCCGATCTCGCCGGCGATCCCGGTGATCCCGCGGTAGAGCTTGCCGGCGAGGACCAGGCCGGCGCCGATGCCGCTGGACGCCTTGACGTAGATGACGTCGTCGACGTCGCGCGCGGCGCCGTACTCGATCTCGGCGAGCGCGCCGAGGTTGGCGTCGTTCTCGATCCTGACGGGCAGGCCGATGCGGCGGGCGAGCTCCTCGCCCGGCGCCAGGTCCATCCAGTTCCCGAGGATGGGAGAGACGACGATGCCGCTGCGGGGGTCGACGGGACCGGGAATCCCCATGCCGACACCGAGGACGCGGTCCTTCCTCGGGTCGATGCCCACCTCCGCCAGGCATTCGCGCACGAGTGCCGCGGCACGGTCGATGGTCTCGACCGCGGAGTTGTCGACGTCGAGCCGGATCTCGTGGTCGATGAGCGGCTTCGCGGTGAGGTCGGCGACAGCGACGCGGACGTGGCGATGGCCGATGTCGACGCCGATGAGGGTGCCGGGCGAGCCGCTGATGGTGAGGAGGGACGGCGGTCGTCCGCCCCCTCGGGCCAGCGCGGCGCCGGTGGTCTCGACGATCTGATCGGAGGCGAGCAGCTCCTGGACGATGCTCGACACGGTGCTGCGGGAGAGTCCGGTGCGCTGGGCGAGCTCGGCGCGGCTGACCGGCGCCGACCGTCCCAGCAGGTCGAGAACCTGGGAACGGTTGGCGACGCGCAGCCGCGATTCCGGAGTGGTCATGGCGTGACTCTAGGTGATTATGTCGATTTGCGACAGATCTCAGGTTGAAAACGTCCTGCGTTATGCGTTGACTCGACAGAACATCGAGGCGTACGTTATCCCGGCACGCGACCGCGAGTAACCCAGATCACACACCGACGTGGCGGTCGCGCAACCGGAGGATCAAAGATGAACGCAACGCGTAAGGCCCTGGCCGCCGGCCTGGCCGCCCTGAGCCTGCTGGCGGTCTCCGCCTGCGGCAGCGACAACGAGAGCGGCAGCACCGATGAGGTGGAGGTCTTCACCTGGTGGGCCGAGGGCAGTGAGAAGGCCGGGCTCGACGCCTTGGTCAAGGTGTTCGACGAGCAGAACCCCGACCTGAAGTTCGTCAACGGCGCCGTCGCCGGTGGCGCCGGCAGCGACGCCAAGAACGTGCTCCAGTCCCGCCTGCAGAACGGTGAGCCGCCGGCCACCTTCCAGGCGCACGCGGGTGCCGAGCTGACCGACTACATCAACGCCGGCCAGATCGAGGACCTCACCGACCTCTACGAGGAGAAGGGCTGGAACGAGCAGTTCCCGGAGGGCCTGCTCGAGCGCCTGACCCAGGACGGTGGCATCTACTCCGTCCCCTCGAACATCCACCGCGCCAACGTGCTCTGGGCCAACCCGGCCGTCCTGAAGAAGGCCGGCATCGAGGCCAACAAGACGTACGACTCGCTCGACGCGTGGATCGCCGACCTGAAGACGATCAAGGCCAAGGGCATCATCCCGCTCTCGATCGCGACCGACTGGACCCAGGTCCACCTGCTCGAGACCGTGCTCCTCGCCGATCTGGGCGTCGAGGCGTACAACGGTCTGTGGGACGGCACGACCGATTGGGGCGGCAGCGAGGTCAAGGACGCTCTGGCTGACTACAACACGCTCCTCTCGCTGACCAACACCGACCGCCAGGGTCTCGACTGGCCGGACGCGACCCAGCTGGTCATCGACGGCGAGGCCGCGTTCAACGTCATGGGCGACTGGGCCGAGGCCGCCTTCCAGGAGCAGAAGAAGACGCTCGGCACCGACTACACCGCGGTCCCGGTCCCGGGCACTGACGGCGTCTTCGACTTCCTGGCAGACTCGTTCACCATGCCGGTGGACGGCCCCAACCCCAAGGGCACCGAGGCCTGGCTCGACACCATCGCCAGCGACGAGGGCCAGGTGGCCTTCAACAAGGCGAAGGGCTCGATCCCGGCCAGCACCACGGCCGACACCGCGGACTTCGGTGAGTACCAGCAGACCGCGATCAAGTCGTGGGGTGAGGACGAGATCGTGTCCTCGCTCGCCCACGGTGCCGCGACCTCGGTCAACTGGCTGACCGACATCACCGCCGCCGTCGCCAAGTTCGGCAGCAACAAGGACGTCGCCGAGCTCCAGGAGGGCCTCGCCGAGGCCGCCGAGGACAACAAGCCCGAGTGACCCCGGGCTCTCCCGAGCCTGACGAGATCATCTGGTCCGAGGGGTTGCGGCCGCGCCAGCTGCCGTGGCCCCTCGGCCGCCCCTTGTGAAAGGACGGACACATGTCCTCCACGGTGCCCAGCGCCGTCAAGCGGCCACGACGGCCCAAGGGCCGCATCGGCGGCCACGGGTGGGTCGCACCCGTACTCCTGATCCTGCCGACCGTCATCGTCATCGGTGTCTTCGTCTACGGCCTGATCGGGTCCAACATCAACACGTCCCTGCAGGACCGCCACAACATCGGGCCGTCCCAGGGTTTCGCCGGTCTGGACAACTATCGCGACCTGTTCGCCGACGACGACTTCATCTACTCGCTGCGCAACCTGCTGCTCTACACCGCGGCGTTCCTCGTCGGCACCCTGTGCCTGGGGTTCCTGTGGGCGTGGCTGCTCGAGCGCAAGGCCCGCGGCGAGTCGCTGTTCCGGGCCATCTACCTGTTCCCGATGGCGGTCTCGTTCGTCGCCTCCGGTGTGGTCTGGCGCTGGCTGCTCAACAACGCCGAGGGTGACCGTGCCTCCGGCCTGAACCGGCTCTTCGACACCCTCCACCTCGACTTCCTGCAGAACCCGTGGTGGACCCACGAGCGGTGGGGCATCCTCGCGATCGCGGTTCCCGCGATCTGGCAGCTCAGCGGCTACGTGATGGCGCTCTTCCTGGCCGGCTTCCGTGGGATTCCCGAGGAGCTGCGCGAGGCGGCCCGGATGGACGGCGCCTCGGAGTGGCAGCTCTACCGCCACGTCATCTTCCCGCAGCTGAGCCCGGTCGCCCTCTCCGCGATCATCATCATCGGCCACATGTCGCTGAAGGTCTTCGACCTGATCATGGCCATCGCGGGCCAGACCAACTACACGACCCAGGTGCCAGCCACCCAGATGTGGATCGAGTTCACCCGCGGCGACTACGCCAAGTCGGCCGCGATCGGAACCATCCTGCTGGTGATCGTGGCCATCCTGATCGTTCCCTACCTCGTCTCGACCTACCGTCAGGAGCGCCGCCGATGACTACCGATGCCATCCCGGCAGCCGTCGCGACCAAGATCCCGGGCGAGCGTTCGCGCGGGATCTGGCGCGCGGTCAAGTACGTCCTGCTGATCACCTTCGCGCTGATCGTCCTGCTTCCGGCGTACGTGCTGCTCGTCACCAGCTTCAAGGGTCTCGGCGACGCGACCCCCGCCAACGCCTGGAAGCTTCCCGAGTCCTGGGAGACGGCCGGCTGGTCGCGCGCCTGGGAGCAGCTCGGGCCGGCCCTGGGGCGTACCTTCGCCATGGTCATCCCGGCCTCGATCATCTCCTCGGTGCTCGGCTCGATGAACGGGTTCGTGCTCTCGAAGTGGCGCTTCCCGGGCGCCGACGTGGTGTTCACGCTGATCCTGTTCGGGATGTTCATCCCCTACCAGGCGGTGATGGTGCCGCTGGTCCAGCTGATGAGCAACCTCGGCGTCCCCTCGGGCGTCCCGAGCCTGATCGTGCTGCACGTGGTCTACGGCCTGCCGATCACCACGCTGATCTTCCGCAACTACTACGCGGGGGTCCCGGTCGAGCTCGTCGAGGCCGCTCGGGTCGACGGCGCCGGCATGCTCCGGACGTACGCCTCGATCATCCTGCCGATCTCCGCGCCGGCGTTCGTGGTGGTGCTGATGTGGCAGTTCACCTCGGCCTGGAACGACTACCTGTTCGCGCTCTTCTTCTCCACCTCGCGCAACGGGCCGGTGACGATCGCGCTCAACTTCCTGGCGAGCGGTCAGCTCCAGGACTACTCCGCCAGCATGGCGGGCGCGCTGATCGCGTCCGTCCCGACCCTGATCATCTACATCCTGCTCGGCCGCTACTTCGTGGGCGGGCTGATGGCAGGCTCGGTCAAGGGATGATCGTCTGATGATCGACGCGGACGCCGAGTGCCGCCGGCTGGCCGGGTTCGCCCGGCCGTCGGCGGCCTCGCCGGCCGGCTTCTGGTGGCTGGACGAGTCGGGTCGCCCGGACCCGGCCGAGCCGGTGCACACCTGGATCACCGCCCGGATGACCCACGTCTTCGCCCTCGCGCACCTGCGCGGCGACGTCGACGACGCCGCCGAGCTCGCCGCTCACGGCATCCGAGCCCTGTGCGGCGCACTGCGCGACGACGAGCTCGGTGGCTGGTACGCCTCGGTCTCGGCCGAGGGCGAGCCGGTCGGCACCCTCAAGGAGGCCTACGCCCACGCCTTCGTGATCCTGGCCGCGAGCAGCGGCGTCGCGGCGGGTGTGCCCGGTGCGGACGCGCTGCTCGACGAGGCGCTCGGGGTGATGCAGCAGCACTTCCTCGACGGCTCCGGCCGGGTGGTCGACAGCCTCGAGCGCGACCTCCGTTCGGGGGAGGCCTACCGGGGCGCCAACTCCAGCATGCACACCGTGGAGGCGTTCCTGGCCGCGGGTGACGTCACCGGCGACGCCGCCTGGCACCAGCGGGCGCTCGCGATCGCCGAGCACCTGATCCACGATGTCGCCCGCGCCCACGGCTACGACCTGCCCGAGCACTTCGACCTCTCCTGGTCGCCGCTGCCGGACTACAACGCCGACCGCCCCGGCGACCCGTTCCGGCCCTACGGCTGCACGCCCGGGCATCTGCTGGAGTGGTCCCGGCTGCTCCTGCACCTGGACGCGTCGCTCCCGGACGCGCCGTCGTGGCTGGTCGAGGATGCGCGGGCGCTCTTCGCGCGCGCGGTCGAGGTCGGCTGGGTCGACTCCGGTGACGGGCCCGGCTTCGTCTACACGACCTCGTGGGACGGGACGCCGGTGACCCGGCTACGGCTGCACTGGGTGGCCGCGGAGGCGCTCGCCGCCGCCGGAGCCCTGCACACCCGCACCAGCGAGGCCGGCTATGACGAGTGGCGCCTGCGGTTCGAGGCGTACATCGAGACCCACCTGATCGACCGCGAGCTCGGCAGCTGGCACCACGAGCTGGACGAGCACAACCGTCCCTCGCACGTGATCTGGCACGGCAAGCCGGACGTCTACCACGCCTATCAGGCGTTGCTGCTCGCCCGGATGCCGCTCGCCCCGGTGGTGTCGGTGCAGCTGCGCCGGTAGCCTCAGGCCGCCTGGAACGAGCGGCGGGAGAGGCCCAGGCCGTAGCCGTCCAGGGTCGTGGTGACCGGAGCCGTCGGGTCGGTGGCCGCGCCCAGGGTGACGAAGAGCGGGGTGAAGTGCTCGACGGTCGGGTGGGCGTACGGCATGCCGGGGGCGGCGGTGCGGAACCTGGCCAGCTCGGCGACGTCGCCGCGGTCCAGGGCCTCGGCCGCCCAGGCGTCGAAGTCGGAGGACCAGCCGGCGGGCTTGTTCTCGGTCATCGACTCGCGGGTGAGGTACGGCAGCCCGTGGGTCATGTGGCCCGAGCCGACCACGAGCACACCCTCCTCGCGCAGCGGCCGCAGGCGCTCGCCGAGGGCGAGCAGCTTGTCGGGGTCCTCGGTGGGCAGCGAGAGCTGCACGACCGGGATGTCGGCCGCCGGGTACATGATCTTCAGCGGCACCCAGGCGCCGTGGTCGAGGCCGCGGCGGGTGTGCTGGTGGGCGGTCTCGGCGTCGGGCATCAGCGCCGCGGTGGTGCGAGCGAGCTCGCTCGCGTCCGGGGTGTCGTAGCGCACCGAGTGGTAGATCGGGTCGAAGCCGCCGAAGTCGTAGACCAGCTCGTCGGGGTGGGTGGCGCTGATCGAGAGCGGCGCCGACTCCCAGTGGGCGGAGATGACGAGGATGGCCTTCGGCCGGGGGAGCGACCGCGCCCAGGCGTGCAGCGGGTCGAGCCACTCCGGGCTCTGCAGCGGCAGCGGGCCACCGCCGTGGGACAGGTAGAGGCTCGGCAGCGGCCCGTCCGCCGGCGTCCAGACGCGATGCGGGTCGGCCGCCTCGCGGGCCTGGACCGTCCGCAGGTGCTGGGCGAACGGATGCGTCTGCGGGAGGCGGGCGTCCGCGGCGGCGGTCGTGCTCTCGGGTGCGGTGGTCATGGCGGTCTCCTGCGGTTCGGCCCAATAGTTGTTGCTTGAACTAACTCTAGAGGACCGTTGTTTGTTCCACGCAACTTTCTGCGGCACACTCCCTGGCGTGGAGGGCAACTGGCTGTCGCCGGCGGAGCGGGCGGCATGGGTTCGCCTCATCGCCGTGCTCGAGCTGCTCCCGGGCGCTCTCGACTCCCAGCTGCGCCGCGATGCCGGCCTGACCCATTTCGACTACGGCGTGCTGGCCATGCTCTCCGAGGTGCCCGACCGGACCCTGCGGATGACCGAGCTGGCCGGCTACACCAACTCGACGCTGCCGCGGCTCTCGAACGTGGTCAAGCGCCTGGTCGACCGCGGCCTCATCGAGCGTCACACCTGCCCCGGTGACCGCCGCGCGACCAACGTACGTCTCACCGAGGCGGGCCACGAGAAGATGGTCGCCTCCGCTCCTGGTCACGTGGACGCGGTGCGCGAGTACGTCTTCGACTCGCTGAGTCCCGAGCAGGTGGACCAGCTGGCCGAGATCGCGGGGGCCATCCTCGACCGGCTGGATCCGACGGGCGCGAGAAGGCCGCCGATCGACCCGGAGGCGGGTTAGGGATCCAGGGGGATGGCGCCCGGCCGTTAGGTCGCGTTAGGTTACCCTAACCTTGGTTGGTGGCTCGGCGCCGACCTGACCCGAGCGCAAACCTGAAGGAACCCCCGTGAACCGTCGTTTCCGTCTGGGCCCACTCGCGGCCGCCGCCGCCCTTGCCGTCCTCACCCTCACCGCCTGTGGCGGCTCCACCGAAGCCTCCGACGACGCCGGCGGTGCCGGCTCGGCCTTCGTCTACGAGGACGCCCGTGGCAAGACGGTCGAGATCGACGGCACGCCCGAGACGATCGTCGCCCAGGCCAGCGCCGCCGCGGCGCTGTGGGACAACGGCCTCGAGGTCGACGGCGTCTACGGCGACCTGCCCGATACGGAGAACTACCTCATCGGCAACCTCGACGTCTCCCGGACGAAGGTCCTGGGCAAGGCCTTCGGTGAGTTCAACGTCGAGGAGTACGCGGCGATGAACCCCGACCTGCTGATCGACATGACCTTCGACAAGAAGACGCTCTGGTACGCCGCCGAGGTGGAGAAGCAGGTCGAGAAGCTCGCGCCCACCATCGGGATGCCGCTGACCGGGCTCTCGGTGACCGAGCAGATCGAGGCGTTCAACAAGCTGGCGACGGACCTCGGCGCGAAGCCGGAGGTCGACGACGCCAAGGCCGAGTTCGAGGACGCCGTCGCGCGGATCCAGGCGGCGGTGGAGAAGAACCCTGACCTCACCGTGCTGGCCGTGTCGAGCTACGGCGAGGAGATCTACTTCGCGAACGCTCCCGAGCACCCCGACCTCGCCTACCTCGCCGAGCTCGGTGTGAAGTTCCCGAAGGTGACGCCCGACGAGCAGGGGATCTTCGAGCCGGTCAGCCTGGAGAACATCGGCAAGTACCACGCCGACCTGCTCCTGGTCGACGCCCGCGACACCGGCGGTCTCGCGGAGCTCGAGAAGAAGGACATCTTCAAGCGCCTGCCCGCCGTCGCCGGCGGTCAGCGGGACCTCTGGTACCCGGCCGCGCCCTACAGCTACCAGGCGTACGCGAAGATCTTCAGCGGCTACGCCGACCAGCTCGAGGCCGCCCAGGTCCTCGAGCAGGGCTGACGGGCACGACGTGCGTCTCAGTGACCTCGCCTCGGGCGAGGCCGTCACGGCGCGCGCGGACCACACCAGGGTGCAGGTCCCGCGTGGGCCTGCGCCCATCGCCCTCCGGGCGACCGCGGTGCTCGTCGACCTCGCCCTGGTGGCCCTGCCGCTGGTCGTCGGCGCGCTGGTCGTGCACTCGCTGCGCGACGCGAACGGCGGCGGCACCGTGGACCGGGTGGTCTTCGGCGCCTTCGCGCTCGCCGTCGCGGCCGCAGTCCTCGTGTGGAACCGCGGGTTCGCCCAGGGCCGGCGGGGTGCCTCGATCGGCAAGACCTGGCTCGGGCTGATCGCCCGGGGCCACGACGGCCGCCCGCTCGGCGTACGTCGCAGCCTGCTGTTCGCGCCGCGACAGGTCGTGCGCCGGATCACGGCCATGGACGAGGGCTTCGTCGAGATCGAGGTCGATCTCACCCCGGCGAAGCTGCGTCTGCGCCGGATCACCGGCCTGCTCGCGCTGCTGGTGATCCTGGCGGTCCTGGTCCTGGCGAGCGTCGCCGTCGGTTCCCGGCCGCTGAGTTTCGGTGAGATCTGGCACGGGCTCCTCCCGCACTACGACACCACCCCCACCGAGGCCGACCTGATCGTCCGCGACCTGCGTACGCCCCGGACCCTCCTCGGCCTCGTCACCGGCATCGCGCTCGGCCTCGCCGGCGGGCTCATCCAGGGACACACCCGCAACCCGCTCGCCGACCCCGGGATCCTCGGCGTCAGCGCCGGTGCCGCGTGCGCGGTGGTCCTGGCGATCACGTTCCTGGGCGTGACGAGCCCGGTCGGCTACATCTGGTTCGCGCTCGCGGGTGCGCTGATCACCAGCCTCGCCGTCTTCGGGCTCTCCGCGGTCGGGAGCGGCAGCCCGTCACCGGTCTCCCTCGTCCTCGGCGGCGCTGCGGTGGCGGCCTTCCTCTCCGCCATCACCTCCGCCGTGGTGCTCCTCGACCAGACCACCCTCGACGCGTACCGCTTCTGGATCGTCGGCTCGGTCGCCGGCAGGGGGCTCGAGATCCTGGTGCCGCTGCTGCCGTTCTTCGCCCTCGGCTTCGTGCTCGCCATGGTCAACGCCCCCGGGCTCAACGTCCTCAGCCTCGGCGAGGAGGTCGCCCGCTCGCTCGGCACCAACGTCGCCCTGAACCGCACCCTGGGGATCGCCGCGATCACCCTGCTCGCCGGTGCGGCCACCGCGGCGTGTGGGCCGATCGCGTTCATCGGCCTCGCCGTGCCCCACATCGCGCGGGCGTTCACCGGGCCGGACTACCGCTGGCTGCTGCCGTGCTCCGCCCTGATCGGCGCCGTCATGCTCATCACCTGCGACATCCTCGGCCGGGTCGCCGCGCGCCCCGGCGAGCTCCAGGTCGGCATCGTCCTCGCGCTGGCGGGCTCGCCGTTCTTCATCGCTCTCGTACGCCGCCGGAAGCTGGTGACACTGTGACGACGACGCTCGTGCCGGGCCGTCCGCGCTTCGGCTGGGGGCCGGTGACGATGGTCTGGCGCCCCCGCCTGGTCGCGGTCAACGTCGGCCTCCTCGTGCTGGTCTTCCTGCTGGTGTGCCTCAACGTCGGTCAGGGCGACTACCCGATCAGCGTGCCCGACACGGCCACGGCGATCCTCGGCGGTGGCAACGAGGCCGAGCGCTTCATCGTCTGGGACCTGCGCCTGCCGCGGTCGGTGGTCGGCCTCCTCGTGGGCGCCGGCTTCGCGATGTCGGGCGCGATCTGGCAGTCGATCACCCGCAACCCGCTCGCCAGCCCGGACCTGCTCGGCATCACCGCCGGCGCCAGCGCCGGGGCGGTCGCGGTGATCGTCTTCGGCGGCACCGCCATCCTGGGCACCACCATCGGGGTGCCGGCGGCGGCCATGGCGGGCGGTCTGCTGACCGGGGTCGTGATCTACCTGCTCGCCTGGCGACGGGGGATCGAGGGCTTCCGGCTGGTCCTGATCGGGGTGGCCGTCAACGGCATCCTGCTCGCACTGACCAACTGGATGCTCGTCATCGGCGAGATCTGGGACGCCCAGGAGGCGACCGTCTGGCTCAACGGGTCGCTCAACGGCAGGGGTTGGGACGACGCCGTGCCCGCCGCCATCGCGGTCGGGGTCATCGGCACGGTCGCCCTGGCGTCGACCTTCCAGCTCTCCGCGCTCAAGCTGGGCGACGACACCGCCCGCGCGCTCGGCGTACGGGTGCAGCTCAGCCAGTCGGTGCTGCTGATCGCCTCGGTCCTGCTCGCCGCCATGTGCGTCACCGCGGCCGGACCGATCGGGTTCATCGCCTTCGTCGCACCCCAGGTCGCGCTCCGCATCGCCCGCACCCCGGGGCCGCCGCTGATCGCCTCGGCGCTCACCGGCGCCGCCCTGGTGGTGGGCAGCGACTACGTCGCGCGCGTGCTCCTGCCCGTCGAGCTCCCGGTCGGGATCGTCACCACCGCCATCGGAGGCCCCTTCCTGATGTATCTGATCATCCGCACCAACCGGAGGCTGTCGCGATGAGCACTCACCAGATCAGCGCCGAGGACCTGGTCCTCGCCTACGGCGACCGGGTCGTCGCCGACGGTCTCACCACCGAGATCCCGTCCGGGAAGGTGACCACGATCATCGGCCCCAACGGCTGCGGCAAGTCGACCTTCCTGCGGGCTGTCGCGCGGCTCCTCAAGCCCCGCTCAGGGCAGGTGCTGCTCGACGGCAAGGCGATCACCTCGATGCGTACCCGTGAGGTCGCGAAGGTGCTCGGCATGCTGCCGCAGTCGCCCACCGCGCCCGAGGGTCTCACCGTCGCCGATCTGGTGGCCAAGGGGCGCCACCCGCACCAGTCGTGGCTGCGCCAGTGGTCCAGCGACGACGAGACCGAGGTCGACGCGGCGCTACGGCTGACCGGGATGCAGGAGCTCGCCGCCCGCCCCGTGGACGAGCTCTCCGGCGGGCAGCGCCAGCGGGCGTGGATCTCGATGGCGCTGGCGCAGGAGACGGACATCCTGCTGCTCGACGAGCCGACGACGTACCTCGATCTCGCTCACCAGGTCGAGGTGCTCGACCTCGTGGACAAGCTCCACGCCGACCTGCAGCGCACCATCGTCATGGTCCTCCACGACCTCAACCTGGCGGTCCGCTACAGCGATCACCTGATCGTCATGCGCGAGGGGCGCATCGTCACCTCCGGCGCGCCCGACGAGCTCGTCACCGCCGAGCTGCTCCGCGACGTCTTCGGACTCGACAGTCAGGTGCTCGTCGACCCGGTCTCGGGCCGCCCGATGATCGTCCCGATCGGCGTGCGCCGCTCCGCGCCCATCGTCCAGCACTGAACGTGCCCCGGAAGACCGGGGAACACCATGATGAAAGGAAACCACGTGCGCAAGCACCTGTCCGGCGTCGCTGCCATCCTCGCCGCCGCCCTCGTCCTCACCGCCTGCGGCGGCAGCTCATCGGGAGAGGAGGCCGCGCCCGAGACCCGCGAGGTCAAGCACGCCAAGGGCGTGGCCGAGGTGCCCGTGGCCCCGAAGCGGGTCGTGGTCCTGGACACCGGCGAACTCGACGACGCACTCGCGCTCGGCGTGAAGCCCGTCGGTGCGGTACGCGTCGACGTGGCCACCGACTTCCTCAGCTACCTCGGCGACCAGACCGAGGGGATCGAGGAGGTGGGCACCATCTCCGAGCCCAACCTCGAGAAGATCGCCGCCCTCGACCCCGACCTCATCCTGTCCAGCACGGTCCGCCACGAGGCGATCTACGACCAGCTGAACGCGATCGCCCCGACCGCGCTCGCGCCCGACCTCGGCGACACCTGGAAGGACAACTTCCTGCTGTACGCCGACGCGCTCAACAAGACCGACGAGGCCGAGAAGATGCTCGCCGACTTCGAGAGCGACGCCGCCGCGCTCGGCAAGACCGTCGGCACCGGCAAGACCGTCTCGATCGTCCGGTTCCTCCCCGGCCAGATCCGGCTCTACTCTGACAAGTCCTTCTCCGGCGTCATCCTCGACGACATGGGCCTGACCGTCCCCGAGCAGGCGGTGGGCGAGGACACCTACCTCGAGATCTCGCCCGAGCAGGTCACCACCGCCCAGGCCGACCACCTCTACGTCAGCACGTACGGCCCGGAGGGCGACACCGACAAGGCCGAGGTCCTCGGCGGGCCGCTGTGGCAGCGGATCCCGGCGGTCGAGTCCGGTCAGGTCCACGACATCAACGACGACCTGCTCAGCGGCATCGGCATCCAGGCCGCCCAGCAGATCCTCGCCCAGTTCGAGAAGGAGCTCGGCTGAGCTGACCACGCGGACGCCGGTATCGGGTCGCACCGAGCTGCGCTCCATACTGGCGTCCATGCGGTTCGACGAACGCTATATCGCCCGGGTCACGCTCGATCCGCGCCATGACACCGGTCGATATCCGTTCACGCTGCCGGTTGTCCGCGAGCTGGTCGGCGGGGAGGGGATCGACTTCGACGAGCGGGTGACCTTCCTGGTCGGCGACAACGGCACCGGAAAGTCGACGATCATCGAGGCGATCGCGGTCGCGTCCGGGTTCAACGCCGAGGGCGGCTCCACCTCCTTCCGGTTCGCCACCCGTGCGACCGAGTCGTCGCTCGCCGACTACCTCGTGATCGAGCGCGGGCTCAAGCGGCCGCGCAACGGCTACTTCCTGCGCGCGGAGTCGTTCTACAACGTCGCCACCGAGATCGAGCGCCTCGACCTGGACACCTCGGACGCCTACGGCGGGGTCTCGCTGCACGAGCGCTCCCACGGGGAGTCGTTCCTCGACCTGGTGATGCACCGGTTCGGACCCGGCGGGCTCTACATCCTCGACGAACCCGAGGCCGCGCTCTCGGTGAAGGGCTGCCTGGCACTGGTCGCGCGCATCATCGAGCTCGCGGATGCGAGATCGCAGTTCATCATCGCCACGCACTCCCCGGTCCTGCTCTCGGTGCCGGGAGCCCGGATCCTGCAGTTCGACGAGGACGGGCGTATCGGGCAGGTCGCCTACGACGACGCCGAGCCGGTCAACCTGACTCGGCGGTTTCTGGCGGACCCGGGGCGGTATCTGCGGTACGTCCTGGGGGACTAGGTGTCTGGGGTCCTGTGTCTGAGTTCCAGCGTGGGTGGGGCCAATACCGGGATTGGGTTGGGAGATTTAGAAGCAGGGTGTCTGGGTTGGGTGCCATTTACCTGTCTTGCGGGCTTCCAGCAGCGGTCTGGGTTGGGTCGGGATATCTGTCCCTGATTGGGTTCATTGGTTTTGTGTTGTGTGGTAGGCTCGGCGAAGGCGTAAACGTGAAGGCCGACCACCTCGAAAGAGGCGTGCCCTATCCACCCGAGACACAACGGGGGTGGGGTAATCCAGGGGAACCAGGGGCGTGCACGCTGAGCTGCGAGGGTAAGTAATAGCCCGTACTCCGGGCCTCCGCGACCAGCGAACCAACCGGGATTCTGCATGGGCAGAAACCCTTGAGTTCGTACGTCGGGAGGTGACCGGTTCGATGACCACGCTGCAGCAGCCCCAACACCCCGTGCTGGGGGCGGTGGTCGCGGTCACCACCTCGCTCGAGGCGGTTGCGGCGGCGAACCCGGTGTTCATGGCCACCGACCAGAAGGCCGCCACCTTGCTCGAGATCGCCCGCGCCAAGGCCCAGTTGGCCGAGCTCGAGCTCCGGGTGATCGCCACCGCCGAGGATGTCGCGGCCGAGTCCGCGGCACGGGATGTCGCGGCGTGGCTGCATCACCACACCCACCAGCGCCCCGAGACCCTCCGCGCTGAACCGCCCCGGTGTTTCCGGACACTTCTGATGGTGTCTCTACCCGGTCGGGGAGAGATGGTTTCTAGCAGCGTAGTGCGCGTTCTCGATCTCGATGGGTGTGAGGTCATCGATTGATCCGTGGGTGCGCTCGTGGTTGAACCAGTGGACCCAGTGCAGGGT
>NZ_JBEPDH010000036.1:0-33783 GCF_040300245.1 Nocardioides sp. NPDC000445
GGCATCCATGCAGGAGCCGCCGCCGATGGCCACGATGACGTCGGCCTCGGCCTCGACGTACCTCTCGTAGGACATCTCGGCCGACGGGGGTGACGCCTCGGCTGTTATGAGTCGTCGGTACGCCGCTTGAGGTAGCGCTCGAACTCCCGGGCGATGGCGTCGCCGCTGGCCTCGGGGAGGTCGGCGGTGTCGCGGGCCTCCTCCAGGGAGCGTACGTAGTCGGAGACGTCCTCGTCCTCCTCGGCGAGGTCGTTGACGCCGCGCTCCCAGGCTCGGGCGTCCTCGGGGAGGTCGCCGAGGGGGATCGAGCACTGCAGGAGGTCCTCGAGCTTGTTGACGATCGCGAGGGTGGCCTTGGGGCAGGGCGGGGCGGCCACGTAGTGGGGGACCGCGGCCCAGTAGGAGACCGCGGGGATGTCGGACTGGACGCAGGCCTCCTGCAGGACGCCGACGATGCCGGTCGGGCCCTCGTAGGACGGCGAGTCGAGCTTGAGCCGGTCGACGAGGTCGGGCTCGGTGGCGGTGCCGGAGACCGGGATCGGCCGGGTGTGCGGAGCGTCGGCGAGGAGCGCGCCGAGGGTCACCACGAGCTGGCCGCCGAGGTCGTCGACGCATTCCAGGATCTCGCTGACGAACTGCTTCCAGCGCATGTTGGGCTCGATGCCGCGCACCAGGATGATGTCGCGGTCCAGGTCGGGCGGGGAGCAGACGGCGACCTGGGTGGTGGGCCAGGTGATGGAACGGAAGCCGTTCTCGTCGGTGCCGGTGACCGGGCGGTTGACCTGGTAGTCGTAGAAGTCCTCGGGATCGATCTCGGCCACCACCCGCGCGTGCCAGACGTCCATCAGATGGTCAACCGTGCCGGAAGCGGCATCGGCCGCGTCGTTCCAGCCCTCGAACGCGGCGATCACCACAGGATCGACCAGGTCGCGGGTCTCTTCGATCTCGATCACACCTCCACCCTAGTCACCGGGACCAGGGAGTCGGCGTCGTTCACCCTGCGTACACCTTCACAATTCCCACCTGGTGGACTCCCGGTGTCAGGATTCGGAATGAAATGGCATAGCCCGGGCACCTACGCCGTAGCGTGTTTCAGGCAAAGCCGTGCACACCACCGTGCCCGCCCGGGAGAGGAAACAAGAGTGAGTCTGCGCCCTGATGTCACCGAGACCCTGACCGCCACCCTGAAGGAGCGGATCATGGTGCTCGACGGTGCGATGGGCACTGCGATCCAACGTGACCGTCCCGACGAGGCCGGCTATCGCGGCGAGCGGTTCAAGGACTGGCCCACCGACCTCATCGGCAACAACGACCTGCTCAACCTGACTCAGCCGCAGATCATCGAGGGCATCCACCGCGAATACCTCGAGGCCGGCGCCGACATCATCGAGACCAACACGTTCAACGCCAACGCGGTCTCGCTGAGCGACTACGACCTGGCCGACCTCGCCTACGAGATCAACTTCGAGGCGGCGCGCCTGGCTCGTGCGGCCGCGGACATCTACTCGACCCCGGAGAAGCCGCGCTACGTCGCCGGCGCGCTCGGGCCGACGACGCGTACGGCCTCGATCAGCCCGGACGTGAACGACCCCGGCGCCCGCAACGTCACCTACGAGCAGCTCCGCGACGCCTACGCCGACGCCACCCGCGCGCTCCTCGAGGGCGGCTCGGACCTGATCTTCATCGAGACGATCTTCGACACCCTCAACGCCAAGGCGGCGATCTTCGCCGTCCAGCAGGTCTTCGAGGAGTACGGCCGCCGCTGGCCGGTCGTGATCTCCGGGACGATCACCGACGCCAGCGGCCGCACCCTGTCGGGGCAGGTCACCGAGGCGTTCTGGGATTCCGTACGCCACGCCGATCCTCTCCTGGTCGGCCTCAACTGTGCGCTCGGCGCCCAGGAGATGCGCCCCTACATCGCCGAGCTCGCCCGCGTCGCGGACGCCTTCGTCTCCTGCTACCCCAACGCGGGGCTCCCGAACGCCTTCGGCGAGTACGACGAGGGCCCCACGGACACGGCCGGGCACGTCCACGAGTTCGCCACCGCCGGGTTCGTGAACCTGGTCGGCGGCTGCTGCGGCACCACGCCGGCCCACATCGCCGAGATCGCCAAGCAGGTCGAGGGGGTCGCGCCGCGCGACGTCCCCGAGGTCGAGCCCGCGCTGCGGCTCTCCGGCCTGGAGCCGTTCACCGTGACCGAGGAGAGCCTCTTCGTCAACGTGGGGGAGCGGACCAACATCACCGGGTCGGCGAAGTTCCGCAACCTGATCAAGGCCGGCGACTTCGACACCGCGCTCTCCGTGGCCGCGCAGCAGGTCGAGAACGGCGCCCAGGTCATCGACGTCAACATGGACGAGGGCATGATCGACGGGGTCGCGGCGATGACCCGGTTCCTGACCCTGGTCGCCTCCGAGCCCGACATCTCCCGGGTCCCGATCATGATCGACTCCTCCAAGTGGGAGGTCATCGAGGCCGGCCTCAAGCTCGTCCAGGGCAAGCCGATCGTCAACTCGATCTCGCTCAAGGAGGGCGTGGAGTCCTTCGTCGAGCACGCCGAGCTGTGCAAGCGCTACGGCGCCGCGGCGGTCGTGATGGCCTTCGACGAGGACGGCCAGGCCGACTCCTACGAGCGCCGGATCGCGGTGTGCGAGCGGGCCTACCGGATCCTCGTCGACGAGGTCGGCTTCGACCCCGACGACATCATCTTCGACCCGAACGTGTTCGCGGTCGCGACCGGGATCGAGGAGCACGCGACGTACGGCGTGGACTTCATCGAGGCGGTTCGCTGGATCAAGCAGAACCTCCCCGGGGCGAAGGTCTCCGGCGGCATCTCCAACGTGAGCTTCTCCTTCCGCGGCAACAACCCGGTGCGCGAGGCGATCCACGCGGTCTTCCTCTACCACGCGATCGAGGCGGGCCTGGACATGGGCATCGTCAACGCCGGCGCGCTGGTGCCCTACTCCGAGGTCGACCCCGAGCTGCGGGACCGGATCGAGGACGTCGTGCTCAACCGGCGCGCCGACGCCGCCGAGCGGCTGCTCGAGATCGCCTCGAAGTACAACAAGGACTCGCCCGAGGCGGAGGCCAAGGCCGAGGCCTGGCGCGAGCTGCCGGTCGGCGAGCGGATCACCCACGCGCTGGTCAAGGGCCTGGACGCCTACGTCGAGGCCGACACCGAGGAGCTCCGCGCCGAGATCTCGGCTCGTGGTGGCCGTCCGATCGAGGTCATCGAGGGGCCGCTGATGGACGGCATGAACGTCGTCGGCGACCTGTTCGGTGCCGGCAAGATGTTCCTCCCGCAGGTCGTCAAGAGCGCCCGGGTCATGAAGAAGGCGGTCGCCTACCTGATCCCGTTCATCGAGGCCGAGAAGCAGCCCGGTGATGCCGAGACCAACAACGGCACCATCGTGATGGCCACGGTCAAGGGCGACGTCCACGACATCGGCAAGAACATCGTCGGGGTCGTGCTGCAGTGCAACAACTACGAGGTGATCGACCTCGGCGTGATGGTGCCTGCCCAGAAGATCCTGGACGCCGCCAAGGAGCACGACGCCGACATCATCGGCCTCTCCGGCCTCATCACCCCGAGCCTGGACGAGATGGTCGGCTTCGCGACCGAGATGCAGCGGGTCGGGCTCGACCTGCCGCTGCTGATCGGCGGTGCCACCACCTCGCGGGCCCACACCGCGGTCAAGATCGACAAGGCCTACGACGGCCCCGTCGTCTGGGTCAAGGACGCCTCCCGCTCGGTGCCGACCGCGGCTGCTCTCCTCGACGCCGGCCGGCGCGAGAAGCTGATGGCCGAGGTCAAGGTCGACTACGACTCGCTGCGCGCGCGGCACGCCGAGCGACGCGAGCGGGTGTCCCTGACGTACGTCCAGGCGAAGGCCAACAAGCCCGAGATCGACTACTCGCTGCTGCCGGCGAAGCCGGCGCAGACCGGCGTACACACGTTGCTGGAGTACCCGATCGCGGAGCTGCGGGACTACATCGACTGGCAGCCGTTCTTCAACGCCTGGGAGATGAAGGGGCGCTTCCCCGACATCCTCAACAACCCGGCGACCGGCGAGGCCGCGCGCAAGCTCTACGACGACGCGCAGGAGATGCTCGACAAGATCATCGAGGAGAAGTGGCTCGAGGCGCGCGGCGTCTACGGCCTCTTCCCGGCCAACTCGACCGGTGAGGACGTGGTCGTCTACGCCGACGACTCGCGCACGGAGGAGCGTGCCACGCTGTTCCAGCTGCGTCAGCAGGGCCAGCACCGCGACGGGATCTCCAACAAGTCGATGGCCGACTTCGTCGCGCCGGTCGGCGAGGGGGCCGACCACGTCGGTGCCTTCGCGGTGACCGCCGGGATCGGCCTGCCCGAGCGGGTCAAGGCGTTCAAGGACGCGATTGACGACTACTCCGCGATCTTGCTGGAGGCTCTCGCCGACCGCCTCGCCGAGGCGTTCGCGGAGCGGCTCCACGAGCGCGTACGCACCGAGTTCTGGGGCTACGCCGCCGACGAGGGCAAGCTCGCGAACGAGGACCTGATCGCCGAGAAGTACTCCGGCATCCGCCCCGCTCCGGGCTACCCGGCCTGCCCCGACCACACCGAGAAGCAGACCATCTGGTCTCTCCTCGACGTCGAGAAGAACACCGGCATCGAGCTCACCGAGTCGATGGCGATGTGGCCGGGCGCCTCGGTCTCGGGCCTCTACTACGGTCACCCCGACTCGCAGTACTTCGTCGTCGGCCGTATCGGTCAGGACCAGGTCGCCGACTATGCCCGGCGTAAGGGCTGGACGATGACCGAGGCCGAGCGCTGGCTGTCGCCGAACCTGGGCTACGACCCGGAGGACTGATCCTCGGGGTTGTCCAGCCACGCCGGCGGGACCTGACCGACGCTGACAACGTTCCAGAACGCCGTACGCCGCGTCAGGATCGTGACGAGGTGGTAGCCGTCCGGGTGGCGGGTGAGCACACCTGCCACCGGGTCGCGCTCCCGGTCGAGCCTCAGCGGGATGACGTGGGCCCAGGTCTCGGTGGCCGGATACCAGTACGCGCCGACCGTGGAGGCGTCCCAGGTGCCGAGGGCGGCATTGGCCTCGGCGACCGCGGGCCGGAGCCGGGCCAGGAGCTCCTCGGGCTCCATGCCGGCGCGGTCGGCGTGGTCGTAGGCGATGTGCAGACCGCCGACGGACGTGATCCGTGCACCGTTGTCGAAGGCAGGCGGCGCCCAGCTCTCCAGCGCCGTCCGGCAGCGCTGGCAGTCGTCGTCGCGGCTCCAGTCGGCGAACTCGACGTCGTCGACGGCCAGGTCCTCGCCGCGGCTGGTGACCAGCACCAGCCGCAGGCCGTCCTGGTCGCGCAGCGGCAGCGGGTTGTGCTCGAGCCCGTCGCGGAAGTGCAGCAGCGCGGAGGCCTCGTTGACCCCGATCCGGTGGACGACCGCGCTGCGTAGGCCCTGCAGCCGCGCCTTCGGTGACTCCTGCCGGAGCAGCGCCGGATCGACCAGGTCGGCGAGCCACTCGACCAGGTCGACGGTGAGCAGCCGCTCGGCCTCAGCAGGCAGCACGAGGGAGGAGATCGGAAGCCATGCGGGACACCGTATCCGGCTCGTGGCCGCACTCGGCGACCGCGGATAGGCTCGGACGGTGCGACACGAGGAGGAGTGGGCCAGGCAGCGGTTCGCCGCCGCCCGGGTGGCGCGGCTGGCGACGGTCTCGGCCGATGCCGTGCCCCGGATCGTGCCGATCGTGTTCGCGCTGGTGGGCGAGAAGATCCTCACCGCGGTCGACCACAAGCCCAAGTCGACCACCCGGCTGCGGCGGCTCGAGGACATCGCGGCGAACCCGGCGGTGTCGCTCCTGGTCGACGCCTATGACGACGACTGGTCGCAGCTGTGGTGGGCACGTGCCGACGGTGTCGCGCGGGTGCACGCGTCCTACGACCTCGACCCGCTGGTCGCGAAGTACGCCGACTACCGCGCCCAGCCGCCGGCCGGGCCGGTGATCGTCATCGAGGTCGCCCGGTGGTCCGGCTGGTCGGTGACCTGAGGCCTCGGGGTCAGCGTGAGCGTCGGAAGGGGCGCAGGATCTCCCCGCTGGGAGACGGACCGCGGGAGCGCATGGCCGCAGGTGCCGGCGGGGCCATGCCGGCCCAGGGGCTGCGTACGTCCAGGACGGTGGCCCACTGCGACGCGGTCGGGCGCAGCCCGGGAGGACCGGCGGCCTGGTCCATCAGCCGGGTCAGCGGACCGACCAGGATGCCTGCCTCGCCGGCGAAGGTCAGGTCGGGCCGGAGCGCGGGGGCGGCGTTGCGGTCGCCGGTGAGCACGCGGGCGATCGTCAGGGCTAGCTTGAAGCGGTCGCTGTCGGCGGTCGGCGGCATGCCGAGGTTGGTGGGGTCCTCCCACCCGCGGGTGTCGGCGGGCGGCAGGACGCCGTCCTCGCCGGCCGGCCGGATCCCGTCGCAGTCGAGCAGCATCACCCGGGGGATCGGCGCCACCGACCAGGCGATGTTGCGCGGCGAGAGGTCGCCGAGGACGAGCCCCTGCCGGTGCAGCGCGTCCATCACCGCGGCCAGCGCCCGCATCAGCAGCACCCGCTCGTAGATCCCGGGGCTGCGTACGTCACCCGTGTCCACGAGAAGGCCCAGCTCAGCGAGCGCGGTGGCGGGACCGAACCCAGCCAGGAACGGCTCGTGGACCCGCTGCATCAGGAAGCCGGCGGTGCGTAGCCCGTCGAGCACGACCGTGTGCGGCCAGGCGGCGAAGTGGTCCACCTGCAGGCCCTCGCTCTCGACGAGCCCGCGGATCCGTACCAGCTCCGCCAGGGCACGGCCGTCCACGAGGCCGAGCTCTCGCGTGCGGTACAGCTTCGCGACCGTCCCGGGGTGGTCGGCCAGCTCGATGATGCGGCCCTGAGAGCCCTGGGCGATATGGCGTCCAAGACTCAGGTCGCTGAGCTGGATCTCGTTCACGGAACCTCCGGCACCCGTCGTAGGTAGGCAGATCGTACGTGGCTGGGCGATGCCGTGCCGAGTCGACGGCTCATCTGGTGGCACCCGGGCGTCAGCCAGCTGCGATCCCGGCCACCAGGTTGATCGTGCTCGCCAGCACCACCGCACCGAAGACGTACGACAGCAACGTGTGCCTCAGCACGACGGCGCGGATCCGGGAGCTGGTCACCGACGTGTCGGAGACCTGGTAGGTCATCCCGAGGTTGTAGCTGAAGTAGAAGAAGTCGCGGTAGGCGGGCTTGTCGCCGGAGTTGAAGTCGATCCCGCCGGCGTCGCCGTCGTAGTAGAGGTGTGCGTAGCGCGCGGCGTACATCAGATGCAGGCTCGCCCAGGCCAGGAAGACGCCGACGAGCGCGACCGCCGCGGCGAGGCGGCCCTGGGCGGAGTGGCCGACGACCAGGAGCATCACGATCCCGAGCAGCCCGCACAGCGAGATGGCGACCACGACGAGCTCCTCGGCCGCGGGCCGAAAGTCCTCGCGGCGGGTGTTGGCGCGGGTCGTGTCGGCGTCGAGCGGCCACAGCGCGATCCAGCCGGAGGCGACGAACGTGGCATGGACGACCGCCACCGCGAGAAGGGTGCCGATCTGCGCGTCGACGAGCAGTACGCCGGCCGCGGCCGCCATCGCTCCGGCCACCAGCGAGCCGGCCAGCCGGACCCCGGCAGCCGAGGGGAGAGGCGTCTGCGAACTCGTCCGACTCACGCCTGCAGGCTACCCGTCGTCTCGCCCGGCGGACGGCTGCGGCGGGCGCGGCGTACCGTGGTGTCATCAGGACCGGCAGCACGAACGAGAAGAGGACAGGTGCCCCTCAGCAGGATCGAGGAGTCGACCACCCGCAAGCAGGGTGGGGTCGAGTTCGGCGGCGGCCGGGTGGCGTACGCGTCCGGCGAGGCGACCGTGGCCGATGCCATGGTCCGCCGGCCGAAGCTGCTCCCGGCCACGGCGACCGGTCGCGACGTACGCGATCTCTTCGACGACGACCACGTGCACGCGGCGCTCGTCGTCGACGGTGAACGGCTGCTGACGGTCATCGAACCGCACGAGGTCGGCGCGAGCGGGGACGGACCGGCCAGGGCGATGGGCACGCTGCGGGGCCGCACGGTCGCCCCCGGCGCCGACCTCTGGGAGACCTGGGTGTGGATGATCGGCAACCGGTGCCGCAGGCTGGCCGTGGTCGAGGATGGCCGCTGTGTCGGGCTCCTCTGTCTCAAGCGCACCAGCCGGGGTTTTTGCTGCGACGCCGGCGTCCACGCGAGGGCTCGCCAGACCATGACCTCTGAGGAACCCACACGACAGGAGCTGACATGGGACGAGTGACGGTTGGGCGGCCTGTGCTGCGGGTACGCGACGGCGTGATCTCGCGACGGCCGGACAAGCTGGCCGCGGAGGAGCCGATGGAGATCAGGGTCAACGGCCGGCCGCTGACCGTCACGATGCGCACCCCTGGCGGCGATTTCGACCTGGCTGTCGGGTTCCTGGTCAGCGAGGGCGTCGTGCACTCCGCCGACGACGTCGCGAGCGTGCGCTACTGCGCCGGTGCCACCGCCGACGGCGGCAACACCTACAACGTGGTCGACGTCGGCCTGGCCGCCCACGTCCCGCCGCCCGACGCCTCCCTGGAGCGCAGCTTCTACACGACCTCCTCGTGCGGACTGTGCGGGAAGGCGTCCCTCGAGGCGGTACGTACGTCCTCGGCGTGGTCGGTCGCGGAGGATACCTTGCGAGTCACGCCCGAGCTCCTGAGCATCCTCCCGGAGCGGCTGCGGGAGGCGCAGCGCGTCTTCGACAGCACCGGCGGCCTGCACGCGGCCGGGCTCTTCGACGGGGAGGGCAACCTGCTCTGCGTACGCGAGGACGTCGGCCGGCACAACGCGGTCGACAAGGTGATCGGGCATGCGCTGCGCGAGGGCATGGTGCCGCTGCGCAACAGCATGCTGATGGTGAGCGGGCGCGCCTCGTTCGAGCTCGTCCAGAAGGCTGTGATGGCCGGCATCCCGCTGCTCGCGGCCGTCTCGGCCCCCTCCTCGCTCGCCGTCGACCTGGCCGACGACAACGGCCTCACCCTGGTCGGCTTCCTGCGCGGCTCCTCGATGAACATCTACGCGGGCACCGACCGCCTGGAGCCCGTCCTCGCCGTCAATTGAGTACGTGAGCTCAGGCGCGGTGGGCGGGCAGTGACAAGACTGCAGCCATGTCCCTGCTGCGCCACCACCTGTTCGCGCCGGCCGCCTCGTGCTTCCTGGGCGTCCTGAGCCTGGCCACGGTGCTCTGCTTCCACTTCCCGGAGCTGCTGACCACCCGTGAGTTCCGCGCCGTCTACACCGAGGACTTCGCGCGTACGCTGCTGCTCGTCGGCCTCGCGGCCGCCTTCTTCGCCGGCACGATCGCGGTGCTGCGCGACCAGCACAAGCCGATGGCCTTCATCGGCGTCGGCACGGCGACCGCCGCGGTGCTGCTCGGCGGCACAGATGTCCCGTTCGACGGCCCGGTCGAGGACTCGCCGTTCTCGCTCGGCCTCGACTGGTTTGTGCTCGCCCTGTTCTTCTCCGCGCTGGTCTTCATCCCGCTCGAGCACGCCTTCGCCCGCCGCCCGCTGCCGGTCTTCCGACCCGGCTGGCGCACCGACGCCTGCTACTTCTTCATGAGCCACGTCCTGGTCCAGCTCATCCTGATCCTGGTCACCACCTCGACGTCGCTGGTGGTCGCGTCGGTGAAGGTGCCGGGCGTACAGGCCTGGATCGACGGCCTCCCGTTCGTCGTGGCCTTCCTGCTCGCGGTCTTCCTCGCCGACCTCGCCCAGGCGGTGCTGCACCGCTGCTACCACCGGATCATGGTGCTGTGGCGCTTCCACGCGGTCCACCACTCCAGCCCGGAGCTCGACTGGCTGGCCGGCTCCCGGGTCCACTTCGTCGAGACCGTGCTGACCCGCAGCATCGTGCTGCTGCCGCTGCTGTTCCTCGGCTTCTCGACCTCGGTCGTCAACGCGTACGCCGTGCTGGTCGGCATCCAGGCGGTCGTCGCCCACGCCAACGTCGGCATCCGGTTCGGCCTTCTCGAGTATCTGATCGTGCTGCCCCGCTACCACCACTGGCACCACGCCCGGCACCTCGACTACTGGGACCGCAACTACGCCATCCACCTGCCGGTGATCGACATGCTGATGGGCTCCTTCAAGCTGCCGCGCGACGGCAGCTGGCCCGAGGAGTACGGCGTCCTCAAGCGCGAGACCGTTCCGGTCGGGATCCTCGCCCAGCACGTCGCTCCGTTCCTGGGGGCGCGGACCTATCAGGACCACGTCCGCTGACGGGGATGCCGCTGAGCGAGCTCAGCGGCATCCCCGGGCGTGACCGCGCTCAGGGCGTGCGGATCGACCAGCCGGAGAACACCGTCGTCAGCCGGTCCGCACCGCCTGAGTTGGCGGCCGAGGAGAAGAGGCCGACGTCGGGCGCCGACACGGTGCCACCCGGCGTCGCCGTCCCCACGGTCGTCCACGTCGTACCGTCGGCGCTGCACTCGCCGGTGTAGGTCGAGCCGGTGCGCGTCAGGCGGAGCCAGACGGGAGCGGCGAAGGTGCGGTTCTGGACGAACTGCGACAGCGACCCGGTCGTGCCCGGGCTCCAGGACAGCACGCAGCCGTTGGCCGGCGTGACGGCGAGGTTGACCGTGCCCGGTGACTGCGCCCGCGACAGGTCCGAGCTCACCAGGATCCCGGAGCGCGCCCAGGGGCGGGAGCCCTCGCTGTCCTGCTGGTCCACCGCGAGGGTGACCGAGGTGCCGTCGACCATCGCGTTGTCCCGATACGCCGTGCCGAACTGCAGCGTCGTGCCCCACATGTCGGCACCCCGGGTCGAGAGGGCGATGCGGTCTCCGTTCGTCGCCATCGACGAGTCGGTGCTGGCGAAGGTACGCCACGGGTCGCCCGGAGCGTCGCCCACGAGCACGCGGGTGCTGGTGGTGCGCGTGCTGGTGTCTCCGCCGGATGTGAACGTGGTGGTCGCCTTCAGCGTGGCGAGCACGTCCGGTGACCCACCCGGGGCGACCGACACGCGCCAGGTGACTGTACGACTCTCGCCCGGGCCGATCGCCGACACCGTCGTCGGCGAGGTGGCCTCGGCGTCGAGCCCTTCTGGGGTCTCGAGCGTGACGGTGGCCGAGTCGATCCCGCCAGGAAGCCCGCTCGTGTTGGTCACGGTCGTCGTCACCGTCGCAGGTGCCGTCGGGCGGACGGCGCCGGAGGCCGAGATGGCGACCCGGGTCGACGACGGGTCGGTCGCCAGGTCGGCGATCGTCTCCCGAGCCAGCGAGACCGGGTCGCCGGAGGCCTTCGTCGGGAAGCGGTGCGAGGCGTTCGCCCACTTCTCGGCGAACGAGAACCAGTCGGTCGCGGCCGGTGCCTGACCCGAGGTGAGGGCCGTACGCAGGGTCGTGAAGTAGTGCTTCCAGCGACTGGCGTAGTAGTCGCCGACGAGACCCTGCCACTCCCGGTTCGCATAGTCGCCGAGGCCGCTGTCGAAGCCGGCCCGGTGACCCCAGGCGGTGAGAATGTTGAGCAGGTCGTGCTCGGCGACGGCGCCACCCTCGGTGCGGGCACTCTCCAGCCGCGGCCCGAGGAGGAAGTCGTCGTCGGCGGCGAGGACGGTGTCGAGCCGGGACATCAGCCGCAGCCAGGCCGCGGTCAGCGTGTCGAACGTCGCCAGATCCTTCGCCCGGTACGCCGCGGCGATCTCGGGCAGGAGCGCTCGGCTGCGGTTGGCGATGACCTGACGGGTCGTGTCGGTCAGGTCGTAGCGGTAGGCCTCCCGTTGCGCGACCGAGGGGGCGGCCTCCGCGAGCTCCGGCAGGGCTGCCTCGAAGGCGGCCAGGTCGTAGCGGGCGAACCCGGGGGACCACTCCGCGGAGCGGTTCGCCGACAGGCTGGGCTCGGCGGTGAACAGGCTGTCCTGCGACTCCGACCAGCCGTTGGCGGGCGTCGCGTACGCGGTTCTGCCGAGGACGTCCCAGGCGCCGGCGGCGGCGTCGGTGCCGTAGCGACCGAGCGCGTACGTCCGCAGCCACTCGCCGAGGTCGGGCTTGGCGTCGAGCCACGGCAGCTCCGCGAGCAGCTCGTACGACACCGGGTTGTTGTAGAAGCCCTCAGGCATGATCGCCACGCCGACGAGGTTCGAGCCCGCCTTGGCGCGGGCGGCGAAATAGCGGTTCAGCCACACCTGGCTGTTGGACCCCATCGTGGTGTGACCGCCGAAGTTGTAGATCGAGCCGAAGGCGTACGGCGCCCCGGGCCACTTCGTCTCCCGGTCGAAGTCGGCGTACCGGTCGGAGAGCCCGTCGACGATGAGCAGGCGGCTCTTGTCGGTGATGCCGGACAGGAGAGCCGCGGAGGGATTGTTCTGCCAGCCGAGGATCACCCACAGTGCCTCCGGGTGCGCGGCCCTCAAAGCATCCTGGATCGCGGTCGCCGCCGCGGCGACGGGTACGTCACCGGGCCGGCCGCCCTCATGCAGCGGATCCATCTTGTAGCCGCCGGCCGCGCCGAGCATCTCGGCCGAGATGCGATAGAAGTCGGCCGCTACCTCGGCGAACACCGGGTTCGTGGGGTCGAGCCAGCCCGGTCGCTGGTAGCCGACCCAGTCGCCCTGTGGCACGACCTCGGCCGTCGGGTTGCGGGTCTCGAAGTCGGTCGGGACGGTGCCGAAGTAGCCCGGGAGCACCGGGGTCATGCCGAGCTCCTTGGTCCGCTTGACGATCCGCGCACCGAGGTCGGCGCGCTCGTCCAGCTGCTGCTGGGTCATCGGCTCCTGCGAGGAGGACATGTTCTGCAGCAGCCACCACGGCTGATGGGCGGGCTGCGGAATCCAGGCCTTCATCTCGGCGTCCGTGTAGCCGTACCGCTGGAACAGCTCGTGATAGACCGCGTCGGTGCCGACGCCGACATAGACCTGGTTCACCCCGTGGAGCGCGTAGTTGTCGAGCAGCTCCTGCCAGCCCTCCCAGTCGAGGTAGGGGTCGGTGTAGCCCTCGTTGGTGTCGTTGAAGACGAACCGGTTGGCCTCGTGGGCCTGCTTGACGATCCGCGTCGCCGGCGCAGGCAGCCGGTCGGGGACGCTCGGGGTCGGGTTGCCGAGGTTCACCCCGGCGTGCACGACGTGCTTGAGGTACCAGCCCGCGCCCGCGGTGAGCGCCACGGGACTGGTGGCCGCCACCGTGATCCGGCCGGGCCGGCCGGAGATGGTGAAGGTCTCCGAGCCGTCGTCATCGGCAGGTACGAGGTCGAGAGTCACCTGGGAGGCGGCGTCGCCGATCGCTCGTTCGAGGAGCTCGCCGGCCGCCTCCTCATGCGCCGACGCGTCGAGGGCGCCGGCGGTGATGCGGGCCGGGGCAGCGGCGCCGGGCCTCGCCGTCGCCAGCATGGTCGTCGCGCTCGCCGTCAGGGCCAGGGCCAGGGCGGCGAGCGCGACGATGGTGGTGGGCGGCCGGTAGATCGCCCGATGGGCGATGCGGGAAGGTACGGTCACGGTCAACTCTTCTCTGCGAGGAGGAGGGCGGCGGGGTGGTGGAACCGTCGGTTTGATAATTTAGAACGGACCTTTTTTAACACCGGAACGAGAGAGGCACAAGAGGCGTGACCACAGCGATGGGATCGACGGTCGGGACGGCTCGGCTGCGGTCGATGAACGTCGCGACGGTGCTCGACGTCCTACGGAGCGCATCGCCGGCGGCGCTGCGGCTCGCCGAGATCGCCGAGCGAGCCGGGCTGACCCGGCCGACGGTGGCCCAGGTCGTCGACGAGCTCCTGGCCGGCGGCTGGCTCGAGCAGCACGACCCGGACCAGCGTGACCGCGGCCCGGGGAGACCGGCCATCCGCGTCGCCCTCCGTGGCCGGGCGGCGCCGGTCCTCGGGCTGGACGTGGGACCTCACACCGTCACCGCTGCCGTGGCGGACGCCGCGGGCGAGTGGCTCGCCAGCGAACGACGCCGGGCGCACGAGTACGGGCCCGGGTGGTCGGCGGACGAGCTGCTCGACGTCGTGGACGAGGTCGTCGCGGCAGCGCTGGGTGGGGCGGGCGTGGCCGCGCAGGAGCTGCGGGCCGTCGTGGTCGCCACCCCCGGAGTCGTCGACGCCGAGACGGGGCGGGTCGTGCACGTACCGAGCATCCCGGGGTGGGCCGACGTCGACCTCGTGGGCCACGTACGCGGGCTCGTCGACTGCGGTGTCCTCGTGGACAACGACGCCAACCTCGCCGCCCTCGCGATCGCCGCCGGTCGAGGCGCCGACACCGGCCAGAACCCCGACACGATCCTGGCGATCCACTGGGGCGAGCGGCTCGGGGCCGGCGTCGTCATCGATGGCCGCGTCCACCGGGGCGCCGGAGCCGCCGGGGAGGTCGGCTTCATCACTCCGGGCGGAGCCGCGCCGGCGAAGCAGAGCGACGGCCGCGGGCCCCTGGAACGAGCGGTGGCGGGCTCCGCGATCGCCCGGGCCCACTCCCGGGCCACCCGCGCATCCGAGGTCTTCGATGCCGCCGCGGAGGGTGAGGAGGAGGCGCTCGGCGTCGTGCGTGACGTGGCGAGGACCTTCGCGCGGGCCGTTGCCCCGGCGATGCTCGTGCTCGACCCGCATGCCGTGGTCATCGGTGGGGGAGTCGCGCGTGCCGGCGAGGTGCTGCGCGACGCCGTCGTCTCCGAACTTCGCGACCTGCTGGTCAACGTTCCGGAGGTCCAGCTCTCGCCGCTGGTCGACGACGCCGTCGTCTCGGGCGCTGTACGACTCGCGGTCACGCAGGTCTGGGGCGCCCTCGACCCACGCGCGCAGCCCGCGAGCGGCTGAGCCACCGCTCGGTCACCCTCGACCCGCCTGTGGCCGGAGCAGGCGCTCCGGCCACAGGCGGGTCTCCGGTTCAGCGGCAGGTGAAGGAGTCACCGCTGAGGTGACTGGTCCTCGGGTAGAGGCAGATGTCGCGCTCGGTGGTCGTCCCGTCGGAGGCCACCGAGGTCGCTGCCAGGGTGGTCGGGGCGTGGCCCTTCTCGACCCACTTCACCAAGGCGCCCAGCGGATCCGTCGGCGCGGGGCCGGCTCCGGCCTGGCAGTGCGAGGCACCGGGCGCGACGAAGACGCGGTAGAAGTCGTCGATGTCGCCGTAGCGCCTGGCGACCTTCTCGCGGTAGCGCAGCGTGCCCGCCAGCGGGACGAGCTGGTCGTCACCGCCGTGCCAGGTCAACAGCTTGGCGCCGGAGCGTCGCAGGCCCGACAGATCGGTGTCGTCGCTGCCGATGACCTTGTGGTACTCGTCGACGGACTGGGCGAACAGCCTCTCGTAGTCGGCGTAGGTGATGGTGGAGGTGTCGAAGGCGGGGTCCTTCACGAGCAGGTTCTGCACCCACGACGACGCCACCGGGAACGGCGCCGGGCCGGCCAGGTAGCCGAGGTTGGCGGTGGGGGTCAGCCCGAACCAGAGCCGCTTCCCATCGGCAGCCCGAGGGCCCTCCCAGATCTTCTCGACCACGGCCGCGTCGCGGGCGGAGATGGTCAGCTCCTCGCCGTCGCACAGGACCTTCTCGCCGACCAGCGATGCCGGGTCGAAGTCGCAGGCGATGGAGCTGCCGACGATCCCGTCGACGACTCCGTCGTCACCGTCGCAGGAGGCCGTCGCGGCTGCGGTGAAGGCGTTGAGCTCGCAGGGCGCGAGGTGGTTGTCCTCCTCGTTCATCACGACGTACGGCCACAGGTCACCGACGGCGAAGCGGTCCCAGGAGATCGCGGGGGCGTTGGCGAGAATCCCGTCGAAGTCGCCCGGGTGCCGCTGGGCCTCCATGTAGCCCTGGCGTCCACCGGTCGAGCAGCCGTTCCAGTACGCGTGGTGCGCCGCGCGGCCGTAAAAGTCCTTCGTGATCGCCTTGCCGAGGACGGCCAGCTCGTGCGGTCCGCGCTCGGCGAAGTTCTTCAGCACCGTCTTGTTGACCTGGCCGTCGTCGGTGAGCGCCCAGTCGGCGGTGAAGCCGGTGGTCGGGGTTGCGCCGGCGTCGGTCGTGCCGACGGCGTACCCGGCCTTGACCGCGGCCGGCAGGCTCGGGCCGAAGTCGCCGCCGAGGTAGCCGCTACCTCCGAGAGCCTGGAAGCGGCCGTTCCAGCCGGTCGCGGGGAGCCAGACCTGGATCAGCTCCCGGTCGCCGGCCGAGCCGTGGGTGAGCGTCACGTCCACCTGGCAGTAGGGCGGGACGTCGGTGACCGGTGGGGGCGGCTCGGTCGCTCCGGGCTGGGGCGGGTAGGTCAAGGTGCCGCCCTGCTTCGGTACGGCGCTGACCGACAGGATCCGCGCGTCCGGGGGCGGCACCAGGTCGGGTGCCACGCAGCTGTCGGCCACGGCCGGGGGCCTCTCGGCAGCGGCGGCGCCGGGGTGCACCGCCGTCAGCGCAGCAGCCAACGGCAGCCCGGCGGCTACCAGCAGCAGTCTCTTCATCGTCTCTCTCCTCGTCATGGGCCCGCTCGGTTCGGGCACAGGAGGAGACTTCCGGCATGGGTGCCCGTCGGGCACCAGGGTGATGCCCTGGGGTGCACCCTGGCCGGTGCCCGGCTCACTGGTCGCGCAGTGCCGCGGCCAGCTCCCGCCTCGAGGAGATGTCGAGCTTGGTGAAGATCTTGCGCAGGTGCCACTCGACGGTCCGTGGGCTGAGGAACAGCACCGCGCCGATCTCCGGGTTGGTCCGTCCGGCAGCGGCCAGCCGCGCGATCTGGGCCTCCTGCGCGGTGAGGTCGACCTCGGCTCCGCGCGTACGTGTCCGGGCGACCCCGCCCGTCGCCGCCAGCTCCCGGGCTGCTCGCTCGGCGAAGGCCTCGGCGCCGATGCTCGCGAACAGCTCATGTGCCGCCTGGAGCTGCTGACGACCCTCGGTGCGACGGTTCTCCCGGCGCAGCCACTCGCCCAGGAGGAGCTGAGCCCGAGCCGCGTGCAGCGTCATGCCCGCCGAGGTGAGCTCGTCGATCGCCGTGCGGTAGTGCTTCTCGCTCTCGCCGGATGTGTCGGTCAGCGCGTGGGCATAGGCCGTCGTGCCGCGTGCCCACGGCGAGTCGACGACCGAGGTGCGTGCGACGAGCCGGTCGCGCACCGCCGCGGCGACGTCGTCGGCCCTGCTGCGGGCTGCCGCCTCGACGAGCTCCGTCAGAGCCCACTGCATCACCGCCAGGTCCTCGAACTCGATGGCCTCCTGCGCTGCCGCGAGCGCCTCGCGGTAGCGACCGAGACCGTTCGACAGCACGGCTCGGCTGTACGCCGCGACCCCCAGGTTCCAGCCGACCCCGGACGATCGCGCGTAGCCGAGGGCGGCGTCGATGACAGCCGTCGCCTCCTCCTCGCGTCCGCGGTAGGCGGCCAGGATCACCGCGCTCGCGGGATGGGGCTCCACGCCGACCATGGCACCGAGGGTGTCGGCCTCATCGAGGATCGTGGCGGCCTCCTCGAAGCGGCCGGCGTGGATCAGAGCGGTGGCACGGAAGCTCAACGTGGCCGCCAGCAACGACAGCCGCCCGCTGGCGCGGGCGTGGCTCAGCAGGTCCTCGGAGCGCCCGAAGTAGGCCCCGGAGTCCCAGATCTCGTGGGTCACCGCGCTGCTCAGCCAGGCCAGCTCGAGATCGGTCTCCATCCCGATCTCCTCGACGGCGTCGGCGAGCAGGGACACGGAGGCGGCGTGGCCGTCGAGCACCCAGGTGCTCAGCCCGGTCAGCAGACGACCGACCGCATCCTCGCCACGAGGAGCGCCGCGTCCCGCCAGGGCGGCCCGGCGCAGATCGTCGCCGCCCAGCCTTCCCGCGTTGATCGCGGCCGCGATGGCAGCCAGGTATGTCGTGCGGGAGAGCCCGTCATCGAGCTCCTCCAGGCGACCGGCGGCCTCGAGGAGCGGCGGCACCACGGACCGTCCGGTGTTGAGCGCGAACGCCAGGCGGGCGCGCAGACGCTGCACCTGGGCGAGCTGGGCAGGGTCGAGAGGCCCGATCTCGGCGGTGTCGAGCAGCTGCGCGGCCTTCGCGATCGCCCCGGCGGCGAACCGCGCCTCGGCCGCGGCCAGGGCGCGCCCGGCTCGTGTCGCCGGGTCGGTGGTGAGCTCGACCGCCCGCTCGAGGAATGCGGCCGCAGCGGCCCGTCCGCCCCGTGCCAACGCCCGGTCGGCGGATTCCTCGAGCTCGGCGGCGACGGTCTCGTCCGGGCCGATCGCGGCGTGTGCGCGATGCCAGGCCCGCCGGTCGGGGTCCTGCGCGGGATCGGTCACCTGCGCGAGCGCGTGATGCACCGCCCGGAGGGCGGCGGGCCCGGCCGAGCGCCGGCTGGCCGAGCGGACCAGTGGATGGCGGAACCGGACCCTGGTCCCGATCGAGATCAGGTCGGCGTCCTCTGCCGGGGCGGCGGCGTCCATGTCGAGCCCGAGTCGCTCGGCCGCGCGCCACAGCAGGGTGACGTCGCCGACCGGCTCGACGGCCGCGGTGAGCAGCAGCCGACGGGTCTGCTCGGGGAGCGTGGCGATGCGCTCCTGGAAGCCCTGCTCGATGCGGCTGGCCACGGGCTTGGCGCTCTGGCCGTCGAACCCGAACGCCAGCTCCGCCGGGGTGAGACCGCGTGGTAGCTCCAGCAGCGCGAGCGGGTTCCCGCGGGTCTCCGAGACGATCTGGTCACGGACCCGGGCATCGACGGGTCCCGGGAGCACGGACTCGAGCAGGAGCCTGGCATCGGCGTCGGCCAGCCCCTCGATCCGCAGCTCCGGAAGGTCCGGCAGCAGCTGTTCGTCGTCAGGACTGCGCACCCCGAAGACGAGCGCGACCGACTCCGCGTCGAGCCGGCGGGCGACGAAGGTGAGGATCACCTCCGACATCCGGTCGAGCCACTGCACGTCGTCCACCACGCACACCAACGGCTCGTCGGCCGCGGCCTCCGCCAGCAGCCCGAGCACCGCGAGCCCGACCACAAGGGCCTCCGGGGGATCGCCGGCGCTGAGGCCGAAGGCGGTGGAGAGCGCCTGACGCTGCGGCTCGGCGAGCCGGTCCAGATGATCCAGCAGGGGAGCGCAGAGCTGCTGCAGGCCGGCGTACGCGATCTCCGACTCGGGCTCGACGCCCGCGGCTCGGATCACCCGGCCCCCGGCCCGGTCGGCGAGGTAGTCGAGCAGTGCGGTCTTGCCGGTGCCGGCCTCGCCACGCAGGACGAGCACTCGGCTCTCGCCCGCTCGGACGCCGCGGACCAGCCGGTCCAATGCCTCCTGCTCGGCCCGCCGCCCCGTGAGGGGCATCCCCATCTTCAATCGACACCTCGAGTCGGTCATCACCAGTGGAGCCCCTTCATTCTCCCGGGTCGCCCAGGGAGTCGACCAGTGGGTATCCCTGGCGCCGGGCCCGTGAGTCCCCGGCGAAAGTCGTCACGTCACCGAGCAACACCCACCAACAGCCACCCAGAACCACAAGGAGAAGTGACATGGCGAGCTACACCGGCACCGTGACCGCGACCGGCGAGGGGCGCAACGGCGGCCACCTCGCGTCCCCCGACGGCCTCATCGATCTCGGCCTGGCCATCCCGAAGGAGCTCGGCGGCGCCGGCGGCGCCACCAACCCCGAGCAGCTCTTCGCCGCGGGCTGGTCGGCCTGCTTCATGGGTGCCTTCCGCCGGGCGGCCGCCGAGGAGCGGATCCGGTTCGACAGCATCCGGGTGACCGCGAACGTCACCCTCAACCACGCCGAGACGACCGACCCGACCGAGGAGTTCTTCCTCAGCGCCGAGCTCGAGATCGTCGTCGGCGGGCTGGACGAGGAGACCATCGGCACGCTGGCCAAGCGTGCCCACCAGATCTGCCCGTACTCGAAGGCGATCACCGGCAATGTCGATGTGGACTTCTTCGCCCGCGTCGCCTGAGGACGAGTGGCGGCCCGAGCCGAGCGACGCGCTCGGCCGGGCCGCCCAGGCCCTCATCCGCGATGCGTACGCGGCCCTGGGCTGGTTCGAGGGCCCGAACCCGTTCCAGGTGTGACCACATCGAGACCCGAGCGAAAGACGGAATGACCATGATGAACCGCAGGACCTTTGCCAAGGCGGTCGGCCTGGCCGCGACCTCGACAGCGGCGCTGGCAGCGACAGGGGAGATGGCGGCTGCTCGACCGGTACGCCCTGGACGAGCGAGCACGTCGTTCGCGGACGTCCTCCAGATCGATGCCGGCGAGCTCGACGTCGGGTACGTCGACCTCGGGCCCCGCGACGGCCAGCCGGTGATCCTGCTGCACGGCTGGCCCTACGACATCCACAGCTATGCCGAGGTCGCGCCGATCCTGGCGAAGCAGGGCTACCGGGCCCTCGTGCCGTACTTCCGGGGCTTCGGCACGACGACGTTCCGCTCACCCGACACGTTCCGCAACGCACAGCAGTCCAGGATCGCCCTCGACATCACGGACTTCATGGACGCGCTGCGGATCGACCGGGCCGTGATCGCCGGCTACGACTGGGGTTCGCGGACGGGCGACATCATCGCCGCGATCTGGCCCCAGCGCGTCAAGGCGCTGGTGTCGGTGACCGGCTACCTGATCACCAACCGTGAGGCCCAGCGCGACCCGATCGCCGCGGCCTCGGAATGGGCCTGGTGGTACCAGTACTACTTCTCCACCGAGCGCGGCGCGAAGGGCCTCGCCGATCCGAAGATCGGCACCGACCTGGCCAGACTGGTGTGGCGGTTCAACTCCCCGACCTGGGCGTTCGACGAGGCCACCTTCGCCCGCACGGCCGCGGCGTTCAGCAATCCCGACTACGTCGACATCGTGCTGCACAACTACCGCTGGCGCCTCGGTCTGGCCGACGGTGCCCGCCGCTACGACGCCTTGGAGCGTAAGCTCGCGGCGGCCCCGCCGATCGCGGTGCCGACGATCACCATCGACCCGGCCGCCGATCCCTTCACGCCGGCCGGAGACGGAGCGGGCTACCGCCACCACTTCACCGGCCCGTACGAGCACCGCACGTTCCCGGGGATCGGCCACAACGTCCCCCAGGAGGCGCCGGCCGACTTCGCTCGCGCGGTCCTCGACGCGGACAGGTTGTGAGGTCGGCATAATGACCCGCAGGGCGAGGTGTGACCCTCACGAGCCGAGGAGCTGTTCGGCGAGCTCGGCGCGCGAGTGGATGTCCAGCTTCGTGTAGACCTTCCGCAGGTGGTACTCGACGGTCTTCGGGCTGAGGAAGAGGGCGGCCGCGGTCTCACGAGTCGTGCGGCCCTCGGCGAGGAGCAGCGAGACCTGCAGCTCCTGCGGTGTCAGGGACGCCGTCCCCGCCGCCTCCCGCCTCGCCACCTTCTCGCCCGTCGCCTCCAGCTCGGCCGCGGTGGTCCGGGCCCACGGGTCGGCGCCGAGGTCGTCGAAGGACTCGAGCGCCGTACGCAGGTGTGAGCGGGCGTCGACGCGGCGTCCCGCGCGCCGGAGCCGGCCGCCGTACGCGAGGTGGGTCCGCGCGGCCTCGAAGAGGTCGCGGGTGTCAGCGTGACCTTCGATGGCCGACTCGAAGTGCTCGTCGAAGGACTGCTGGTCCGCCACGGTTCCCAACGCCCGGTGCGCCCGAGCGACCGACCAGGGTCGGCCCTTCGTGCGTGCCGCGGCCGCGTACCGCTGGGCCTCGGCCTCCGCCTCGGCGGGCCGGCCGAGGCGGAGCAGGGCATCCACCAGCTCCGCGCCGGGGGAGAGGTCGGGGTCGGCGATGCCCCATTCGTCGAGCCGCCGCGAGAGGTCGAGGAACGTGCTCGTGGCGGCTCGGGGGTCGCCCTCCGCGAGCTCGAGGTCGCCGACGGCGTAGAGACACCAGGCCTCGCCCATCCGGATGCCCCGCCGGGTGCACAGTCGGACGGCCTCGGTCGCATGCTCCCGGCAGGCGTCGCCCCGACCCTGTCGGGACTCGAGCCACGCCAGCCCGGCGAGGGACATGGCGAGGTCCGTGCCCTGGCCGGTCTCGCGCGCAAGCCGGATCGCCTCCTCGTAGTTGGCTGCGGCTCGGGACCAGGAAGTCGACGTCGCCTGGTCCCGGGCGACGTGGAACAGCACGTTGGGAAGCAGACCGACGCCCATGCGGGACCGTACGTCGTCGACGATCCGGCGCAGGTCGGCTCCTGTCTCCGCGTCGCGGAGGAACAACGGTGTCGTCAGCAGCCACGGCAGCGCCTCGGGATGCTCGACCGGGTCGGCGTGCGCGGCCAGCAGCGGAACCGACGCCTGGATCTCCGCCAGCCCGCCCTCGCCGCTGAGCACCTTCGCCATCCCCGCCGCGGCGAGCCCGATGGCGCGGGCGCGGGGCGATTCGGCGCCGGCGACCGCGGCCAGCAGTGAGGTGGCGAGGCGCATCGATACCGCTGCGTCGGCCAGGTAGAAGGCAGCGTGCAGCGCCTCGGCGAGGAGGAGCACGGTGTCATCGGGAGTGGGCGCGTCGGGCGCCGCCCGCTCGAGGATGCGGACGGCGTCGGCGACCGACCCGCTCCGCGCGGCGATCTGCGCCCGAATCCGCAGGGTGCGCGAGCGGGTGCCGCTTGGGACGGGCCGGGTCTCGATCTCGTCGAGCAGGGCGACCGCTCGGTCTTGACGCCCTCCGGTCCATGCTGCCTCGGCAGCCTCGCACAGCAGGAGGTGCCACCGCTCGGTGTCCGTGCTCAGCCGCGCGGCGCGCTCGTAGGCAGTGCTCGCGACGGTGTACGCCGAACGGGCTGTCGCGCTGTCGGCAGCGGCTTCGAGCAGCCCCGACACCTGCGGGTCGGGACCCCAGGCCGCCTCCGCCAGGTGCCACGCCCGACGCTCCGCATCGTCCGGCAGCATGTCGGCCACAGCGACATGGACGGATCGACGGAGAGTCTCGTCGGCCTCGGCGTAGACGGCCGCGCGGACGAGCGGGTGTCGTACGTCGATGCGGCTGCTCGTCACGACGACCAGCCCGTCGCGCTCGGCGGCACCGAGGCCGGCGACGTCGAGACCGAGCCGCTTGCAGACCTCGCCCGTGAGGTGGAGGTCGCCGTTGGTGACCACGGCAACGAGCAGGGCCGTCCGGGATCCCGGGCCGAGCTCCGCCAACCGCCGCGAGAACGCGGCCGCGAGGGTGGCGGGCAGCGCCGGCGGGAGTCCAGGGGCCCGGTCGTCGAGAAGCTCGAGGTTGCGACCGAGCTCGAGGAGGGCGAGCGGGTTGCCACCGGTCGCTGCGAACAGCCGCGCCACCTGCTCCTCGGTCGGTGGCGTGACCTCCAGAGAGCGCACGAGGTTGTCGGACGCCGCCGGGTCCAGGCCTGACAGCTCCAGTACATCGAGGCCGTCGAGGAGGCCGTCGCAAGCTCCGGATCGGCCGGCGAGCAGGACGACGGCGGGGTCTGCGTCGAGCCGGCGGGCGGCGAAGGCGATAGCCTCCGCGGACGGTCGGTCGAGCCACTGCAGGTCGTCGACGACGACGCCGATCGGCGCGTGCTCGGCGTACCGGCACAGCAGCGCGAGGGTCGCTGCGCCGATGGCGAACCGGTCGCCGGCGGTCCCGGCCTCGAGGGCGAGTGCGCGGCTCAGTGCTGCTGCCTGCGGATCTGGCAGCGCGTCGAGGAGGTGGAACGCCGGACGGAGCAGGAGGTGGAGCCCGGCGAACGCGAGGTCCTGCTCTGCCTCCGTACCGGTTGCGCGCAGGACTTGGACGCCCTCCAGGCGATCGAGCGCGTCCTCGAGCAGCGCGGTCTTGCCGACGCCCGGCTCGCCTGTGATCGCGAGCGCGCCACCGCGGCCGATCCTCGCACCGGCGAAGAGCCGGTCCACGACCCGCTGCTCCGCCTCTCGTCCGATGAGCACGCGGGAAGTCTAGGAGCGGGCACCTGTGCCGATCCCACGACCGAACGGCGCCCTACCTGGTCCTGGGTACCCAGAGCGACTAGGTGGGGCACCTGACGCGAGGACATGCGAGGCGTTCCTAGCGTTCCCGTCATGACCACTACTGATGACGCCATGACCCCGGGCACGAACGAGGTCGAGATCGACATGGACAAGCTGATGGCCTTCGTCTTCCGAGCGGTGGACGAGGTCGGTGCGACGCTCAACGCCGCTCTGGTGGTGATGGGCGACAAGCTCGGTTACTACCGCGACCTCGCGGCCAACGGGCCGAGCACCCCGGCCGAGCTCGCCGCACGGACTGCCACCGGCGAGCCGTACGCCCGCGAGTGGCTCAACGCCCAGGCCGCCGGCTCGTACGTGACCTACGACCCGGCCACCAGCCGGTTCACGCTGCCGTCGGAGCACGCGGTGGCGTTGACCGTCGAAGACAGCCCGGCCTTCCTGCCCGGCATGTTCCAGATCGCGCTCGGCACCGTCCACGACGCCTCACACATCCTCGAGGCCGCGCGCAACGGCGGCGGCTACGGATGGCACGAGCACGACGCCGACGTCCACGTCGGCTGCGAGCGGTTCTTCCGCCCGAGCTACAACGCCCATCTGATCCCCGAGTGGCTGCCCGCCCTCGACGGTGTCGTCGAGAAACTCGAGCGCGGTGCGACGGTGGCCGACGTGGGCTGCGGCCACGGTGCCTCGACGATCCTGATGGCGCAGGCCTTCCCCAACTCTCGGTTCGTCGGGTGGGACTACCACGAGGCGTCGATCGCGACCGCGCGCGAGCGCGCCGCGGCTGCGGGCGTCGCGGACCGGGTGAGGTTCGAGGTCGCCCCGGCGTCCGCGTTCGGTGGCAGCGACTACGACCTCGTCACCATGTTCGACTGCCTGCACGACATGGGCGACCCGGTCGGCGCGGCGCGGCACGTCCGCGAGTCCCTCGCCGAGGACGGCACCTGGATGGTCGTCGAGCCCATCGCCGGTGACCACGTCGAGGACAACCTGCACGCTGTGGGCCGCGCCTACTACGGCTTCTCCACCCTGCTCTGCACGCCCAGCTCGCTCGCCCAGGACGTAGGGCTCGCGCTGGGGACCCAGGCCGGCCCGGCTCGGATCCGCGACGTGACGATCGCGGCCGGGTTCACCCGGTTCGAGGGCGTGTCCGAGACCCCGTTCAACCGTGTCTACGAGGTCCGGCCGTGAGCGAGAGGCTCGCGCGGCCCGTCGATCGGTCGAAGCCCGGCGCGACCGGGCCCAACCGAGTCACACTGGGGCCATGAGGGCACGCGAGCCCGACGCCGACGGCTACGTGGAGACGGACGGCGTCAAGGTCCACTACGAGGTCTACGGTGCAACGACCGCCGGCCCGGACGACCGCACCATCATGTTGATGCCGACCTGGACGATCATCCACTCCCGGTTCTGGAAGGCGCAGATCGGCTACCTGGCGCGACACTTCAGAGTCGTCACCTTCGACGGTCGCGGCAACGGCCGGTCCGACCGGCCGGAGGGTGCGGCGGCGTACACGAACGAGGCGTACGCCGCGGACGCCCTCGCCGTCCTGGACGCCACCGGCACCGACCGGGCCGTCGTCGTGGGGCTGTCCTGCGGGGTCGCGTGGAGTCTGCACCTTGCCGCGGACCACCCGGACCGGGTGGCCGGACTGGTCGCGATCGGGGCGGCCTGCGGGTTCCCGATCGTCCAGGAGCGGGACGCCTTCGTCTGGGACGCCCGCCTCGACACCACGGACGGATGGGCGAAGTACAACCGGAACCACTGGCTCGAGGGCGGCTATGACGACTTCCTCGAGTTCTTCTTCGCCAAGATGTTCCCTGAGCCGCACTCGACCAAACAGATCGAGGACTGCATCGCCTGGGCGCACGAGACGACGCCGCAGGTCGTCGCCGACTCCACCGCAGCACGGCTCGGGTGCGACGGGGTGGTGTGCGCCTCGGTCGAGGAGATCTGCGGCCGCGTCCAGTGCCCGGTCCTCGCGATCCATGGGACCGACGACCAGATCCGACCGGTCGCGATCAGTGAGCGCCTCGTCGAGCTCACCGGAGGGTCGCTGGTGCTGCTCGAGGGCAGCGGGCACGGCCCGGTGGGCCGAGACCCGGTCAAGATCAATCACCTGATCAAGGACTTCGCGGACGCGGTCCACCCCTCGCCGCCGGCGGGTCGCACCTGGGTCCGCGCGTCCCACCGGCCCAAGAAGGTCCTCTACCTCTCCTCGCCGATCGGGCTGGGTCACGCCCGCCGCGACCTCGCGATCGCGCAGGCTCTCCGGGAGCGTCACGAGGACGTCCAGGTCGACTGGCTCGCCCAGCACCCGGTGACCCGGGTCCTCGAGGCGGCCGGGGAGCGGGTCCACCCAGCCAGCAGGTGGCTCGCCAACGAGTCGCGCCACATCGAGGAGGAGTCGGGCGAGCACGACCTCCATGTCTTCGACGCGATAAGGCGCATGGACGAGGTCCTCGTCAACAACTTCATGGTCTTCGATGACGTCGTCCGCGACGACCACTACGACCTCGTCATCGGCGACGAGGCCTGGGACGTCGACCATTTCCTCCACGAGAACCCCGAGCTGAAGCGCTTCGGCTACGCGTGGCTCACCGACTTCGTCGGCTTCCTCCCGATGCCCGACGACGACGAGCGGGAACGGTTCGTCATCGCCGACCACAACGGCGAGATGCTCGAGCACGTCGAGCGCCATCCACGGCTGCGCGACCGCGCGATCTTCGTCGGAAACCCCGAGGACGTCGTGCCCGGCCACTTCGGCGCCGACCTGCCCGAGATCTCCGCCTGGACCCGGCAGCACTACGACTTCAGCGGCTACGTCACCGGGATCGACCCGGGTTCGATCGCCGATCGGGCGCGGCTGAGAAGGGAGCTCGGCTGGCGACCTGATGAGCGGGTCTGCGTGGTCACCGTCGGCGGGTCCGGCGTCGGCAGCCACCTGCTCCGCCGGGTGGAAGACGCGTACGACGCCGCCCGCGCGGCCGTGCCGGGCCTTCGGATGGTCCTCGTGACGGGGCCGCGCCTGGACACCGGCGTCGTCCGAGCGCGGCCCGGCGTCGACGTGCTCGGCTTCGTCCCCGATCTGCACCGGCTCCTCGGGGCCTGCGACCTTGCCGTCGTGCAGGGCGGGCTGACCACGACGATGGAGCTGACCGCTGCCGGCACACCGTTCATCTACGTGCCATTGCGCCACCACTTCGAGCAGAACATCCACGTACGCCACAGGCTCGAGCAGTACGGTGCCGGCCGCTGTCTCGAGTACGACGACCTCACCCCCGACACTCTCGCGCGAGCGATCGCCGACGAGATCGGCCGCAACAACCACAGCCGACCGGTCGAGGCAGATGGCGCCGATCGCGCCGCCGCGCTGATCGCCGACCTTCTCTGATCCCCTCCACCGGGCGGGCCTAAGGTTGGTCCCGCGCACGCGAACCGATCTCGTTCCACGGAGGCTCCGCTGAACACCAACCAGGCACAGAGCAGCTCGTCCGGGCCCTTCCCGGCTGCGATCTTGATGGACATGGACGGGACCCTGGTGGACACCGAGCCCTACTGGATCGCGGCGGAGTACGCCATCGCCGAGCGTTTCGGGGCGACCTGGTCCGAGGAGCAGGCGATGGAGCTGGTCGGCAATGCGCTGATCGAGTCGGCCCGCCTGGTCAAGGAGGGCATGGGCCTTCCTCACGAGCCCGAGGAGATCGTCGAGATGCTCCTCGACGGTGTGGTCGAGCAGGTCGAGCGCGAGGTCCCGTGGCGACCCGGAGCGCGCGAGCTGCTCACCGACCTGTTCGAGCAGGGCGTGCCGTGCGCGCTGGTGACGATGTCGTACGCCCGGTTCGTCGGCCCCATCCTCCAGCAGCTCCCGGAGGGCACCTTCAAGGTGATCGTCACCGGCGACATGGTCCGCAACGGCAAGCCCCACCCCGAGCCCTACCTCACCGCGGCCGCTGCCCTCGGTGTCGCGGCCGAGGACACCATCGCGGTCGAGGACTCCAACACCGGAGCGCGCTCCGCCGAGGCCGCCGGCTGCACCGTGCTGGTGGTCGAGAACCACGTGCCCGTCGCCCCCGGCGAGCGCCGGGTCTTCCGGGACACGCTCGAGGGGCTGACGTACGCCGACCTGGCTGCCCTGTGACCCCTCGGGGTCATCTAGGGTGCCTTCCGTGGGCCACATCCAGATCACTCCGTCCATCCTGAACGCCGACTTCGCAGCCCTCGGGGCGGAAGTCGCCCGGATCCCCAGCGCCGACTGGGTCCATGTCGACGTGATGGACAACCACTTCGTGCCCAACCTGACCTTCGGGCCGACGATGGTCGAAGCGCTTGCGCGGTCCACCGCGGTGCCGCTGGACGCCCACCTGATGATCGAGAACGCCGACCGTGAGGCCCCGGCGTACGTCGAGGCCGGCTGCGGCTCGGTGACCTTCCACGTCGAGGCCACCAAGGCGCCGGTCCGGCTGGCCCGCGAGATCCGCGCCAAGGGCGCCCGCGCCTCGATGGCGCTCAAGCCGGCGACCCCGATCGAGCCGTACGAGGACATGCTGGCCGAGCTCGACATGGTGCTGCTGATGACCGTCGAGCCCGGCTTCGGCGGGCAGAAGTTCCTCGATCTGGTGCTGCCCAAGATCCGCCGGACCCGTTCGATGATGGACAAGCACGGTTTCGAGACCTGGCTGCAGGTCGACGGCGGCGTCTCGCTGGAGACCATCGAGCGCTGCGCTGAGGCCGGGGCCGACGTCTTCGTCGCCGGCTCCGCCGTCTACTCGGCGGCCGACCCGGATGCGATGGTCAACGCGCTGCGCGACAAGGCCGTCTCAGCAGTCGACGCCTGATCAGGCGTCGTGCCACTCGTGTGGCACACTGGTTGAAGACGAGCTTGTGCTCGCGTGCTCTGGGGTCGGTGAAATTCCGAGCCGGCGGTGACTGGACGAAAGTTCAGAAGTCCGCGACCCGATGGCAGCCAGTCATCGGTTGACCAGGTGAAACTCCTGGACCGACGGTTAAAGTCCGGATGGGAAGACGCACGCAGCCCGATTCGTCGTGAGCGCCCCGAGACCGGGGCGCGGCGCGATGTCTCGGCCTGACCCCGGAGTCCGTGAGACGGACCAGAGGGGATCAGATGAAGTGCTTGGACCAGCGTGACCCGGAGCCGGGAGCGATGCGTCGCGCCCTGGACCTGGCCGCTGCGATCGGCGCCCCGGGGCCTGCCACCTACCCGAACCCGCGGGTGGGCTGCGTACTCCTGGGGCCTGACGGGTCGATGATCGCCGAGGGCTACCACCGTGGGCCCGGCACTCCACACGCGGAGGTCGATGCGCTGGCGAAGGCCGGCGAGGCAGCCCGTGGAGCCACCGCGGTGGTGACGCTCGAGCCGTGCAACCACACCGGCCGCACCGGCCCGTGCTCGCAGGCGCTGATCGAGGCCGGCGTCGCCCGTGTCGTCTACGCCCAGTCCGACCCCAACCCGGTCGCCGCCGGTGGTGCCGCCACGCTGAAGCAGGCGGGCATCGAGGTCGAGCAGGGCCTGTACGCAGCGGAGTCCCGTGAGCTCAACCGGGTCTGGACCCGGGCGGCCGAGCTGCAGCGCCCCTACGTCACCTGGAAGTTCGCCACCACCCTCGACGGACGCAGCGCCGCCGCCGACGGCACCTCCCGCTGGGTCTCCTCGCGCGCCGCGCGGCTCGACACCCACAAGCTGCGTGCGCTGAGCGACACGATGCTGGTCGGGACCAACACGGTCGCGGTCGACGACCCCGCGCTGACGGTCCGTGACCTGGAGGACCGACCGGTCGGCGTACAGCCTCTCCGGGTCGTCATGGGGGAGCGCGACCTGCCCGAGGACCGCCGGATCTTTGACGCTCAGGCGCCCTCGCTCCATCTGCGCACCCGCGACCCGCACTCGGCGCTGGCCGCCTTGTGGGAGCGCGAGCGGCGCCATGTCTTTCTCGAGGGCGGGCCGACCCTGGCTGCGGCCTTCCTGGAGGCGGGACTCGTGGACGAGATCGTCGTCTACATCGCCCCGTTCCTGCTCGGCGCCGGCCGCTCGGCCGTCGCCGACCTCGGGATCACCACCATCGCCGACGCGTTCCGGCCGCGGGTGCGCTCGGTCGATGTGCTTTCACCTGCCGCGCCCGGCGAGGAGCCGAACGTGCGGTTCGTCTTGGAACCACAGAAAGGGGAGCAGTGATGTTCACCGGGATTGTTGAGGAGCTCGGCACCGTCGCCGGGATCGAGGACCAGGGCGACGCCGTACGCCTGACCATCTCCGCCGCCACCGTGCTGGCGGACGCAGAGCTGGGCGCCTCCATCGCGGTCAACGGCTGCTGCCTGACCGTCGCCACGCTGGGCGAGAACGAGTGGACCGCCGACGTGATGCTGGAGACGCTCAAGCGCACCAGCCTGCACGCGCTCTCGGCCGGCGACCAGGTCAACCTGGAGCGCGCGGTCACCCCGAGCACCCGGCTCGGTGGCCACATCGTCCAGGGCCACGTCGACGGCGTCGGACGCATCGTCTCGCGTGAGCCCAGCGAGCACTGGGAGGTCGTCACGATCTCCCTGGATCCGGAGCTGGCTCGCTATGTCGTCGAGAAGGGCTCGATCGCGGTCGACGGAATCAGCCTCACCGTGGTGGGCGTGACCGAGGACGCGTTCACCGTCAGCCTCATCCCGGAGACCCTGGCGCGTACGTCACTGGGGTTCCGGGCCATCGGCGACGAGGTCAACCTCGAGACCGACATCATCGCCAAGCATGTCGAGAAGCTCCTGGGAGGGGTTCGGCCGTGAACATCGAGACTGGATTGAATTCATCGGGCACCGAGCAGTACGTGGGGGTCCGCCTGGACCCGGTCGAGAACGCGATCGCCGACCTGGCGGCCGGTAAGCCGGTGGTGGTCGTCGACGACGAGGACCGGGAGAACGAGGGCGACCTGATCTTCTCCGCCGAGCTGGCGACCCCGGAGGTGATGGCGTTCGCGATCCGCTGGTCCTCGGGCGTGATCTGCGTGGCGCTGCCGGGGGAGAGACTCGACGCCCTCGACCTGCCCCCGATGACTCGTGTGAACGAGGACCGCAAGCAGACGGCGTACGCGGTGTCCGTGGACGCCCGCGAGGGCGTCTCGACCGGCATCTCGGCCGCGGACCGGGCGCTCACCACCCGGCTGCTGGCCGGGCCCCACTCGGGCGCCGGTGACCTGACCCGGCCGGGGCATGTCTTCCCGCTGCGGGCACGCGAGGGGGGAGTGCTGGTCCGGGTCGGTCACACCGAGGCCGCGGTCGACCTGACCCGGCTGGCCGGACTGGAGCCCGCTGGTGCACTGGTCGAGCTGGTCAACGACGACGGCACCATGCAGCGCGCCCCGCAGCTGCGGGAGTTCGCCGATGAGCACGGTCTCGCGATGATCTCGATCGCCGACCTCGTCACCTACCGGCGGCGTACGGAGGTGCTGGTCGAGCGGCGCGCCGTGACGCGGCTCCCCACCGAGTTCGGTGACTTCACCGCGTACGGCTATCGCACCATCGACGACGGGGTCGAGCACGTCGCGCTGGTCTACGGGGACATCGCCGGATGCGATCCGGTGCTCGCGCGCGTGCACTCGGAGTGCCTGACCGGGGATGTCTTCGGGTCGCGGCGCTGCGACTGCGGGCCGCAGCTGCGGGAGGCTCTCTCGCGGATCGCGGCGGAGGGCTGCGGTGTGGTGGTCTACCTGCGCGGCCACGAGGGCCGCGGGATCGGACTGCTCGCCAAGCTGCAGGCCTACCAGCTCCAGGACGGCGGGCGCGACACCGTCGACGCCAACCTCGACCTCGGCCTCCCCGCCGACGCGCGACACTACGGCGCCGCCTCGCAGATCCTGCGCGACCTCAAGGTCGACGCGGTACGCCTGATGACCAACAACCCCGAAAAGGTGAGTCACCTCGAGGCGTACGGTGTCGAGGTCGCCGAGCGGGTCCCGCTGACCCCTCGGCCCAACGAGCACAACCTCGCCTACCTGCTGACCAAGCGTGACCGCATGGGTCACGCGCTGCCCGATCTGTCTGAGGAGAACCGATGAGTGGCAAGGGAGCCCCGACCCCCGAGGTCGTCGACGCTAGCGACCTGCGGGTCGCCGTCGTGGCGGCGCGCTGGCACGACGAGGTGATGGCCGGCCTGCTGAACGGCGCCGAGCGCGCGTTCAAGGACGCCGCCGTCGGCGGCCTGACCGTCGTCCGGGTCCCGGGCGCCTTCGAGCTCCCGGTCGCCGCGGCCGCGCTCGCGAAGTCGGGCTACGACGCCATCGTCGCGCTCGGTGTCGTCATCCGTGGCGGCACCCCGCACTTCGAGTACGTCTGCTCGGCCGCCACCGACGGTCTGAACCGGATCGCGATCGACCACCTCATCCCCGTCGGCTTCGGACTGCTGACCTGCGACAACGAGGAGCAGGCGCTCGACCGGGCCGGGCTCGAGGGGTCCAGCGAGGACAAGGGCTATGAGGCCGCCGCCGCGGCCATGGAGACCGCGCTCGCTCTGCGTGACTGCGTGCGCCACTACTGAGGCGCTGAGCGGGTGGTGAACCTGAGAGCAGTCGGTGGACCGCTCTCGGCTTCACAACCTGCTGCCTCTCGGAGTCGGAGTCAGCTGCAGGCGGCCACCGCGTCCGGGAACGCGGCGTCGATCGCGTCGAAGTCGAGGTGGCCGATGCCCTGGCTCTTCCCGTCGGCGCCCTGTGCCATCACCGTGCGCACGTTGATCGCGGTCCAGGTCTCGATCCCGGCGGCGTCGGCGAGGACCTCGATCCCGGCGTCGCACAGCCCGGTGAACTCGGCGGCGAGATCGTGGAAGGTGACGAACCCCTCGGAGTCAGCCATGCCCTGTGCGCCCTGCTGGACGGCACGCTCGTTGAAACAGAAGTGTGCGTTGGCTGCGCCGGTCGACATGGCAAGGGCAGCGATGGTGGCGACGGCCACGGTGGTGATGCGACGAACAAGCATGATGAACTCCTGCTGGGACGGATAGGGGACCGTCTCAGTCTTGACACGCAGATCGAAGGCCGTCATGCCCAAGCTCGGGTATCCGGTCCCGAATCGACGTACACAGCGTCGTGGCTTGTGCATGGGCGACTCAGGCGGTGCGCCTCGCGACCAGGTCGCCCTGCCGGCGGCGCGCCCCTGGATCCTGGCGGGACGCTGCCCGCTCGATGACGAACCCGTGCGGAGCGAGCAGGTCTCCCAGCGCCTCGGCGGACCAGTAGTAGGCGGTGTGCACCGCGTGGTCGAACGCCTCGCCGGGATCGCCGTCGAAGAAGCCGATCAGCGCCGATCCGCCGGGCGTGAGCACGCGGGCGAACTCGCCGAGGATCGCAGGAAGATCGGCGGGCGGGGTGTGGATGATCGAGCACCACGCCAGGATGCCGCCGACCGACTCGTCCTCCAGCGGGAGGTCGGCCATGTCCGCTCGCTCGAAGCTGACCTCCGGATACCGCGCTCGTGCGGCGGCGACGAACGCGGCCGAGGCGTCCAGACCTACTACCTCGCGTAGGCCGTCCGTGGCGAGCTCTTGGCTCCAGAGCCCGGGGCCGCAGCCGGCATCGAGTAGGCGGCCGGTCGTGGTGTCTCGCCAGGTGGTGATCGTCTCGTGGTCGCGCTTGGCGAGCTGGTCGATCGTTCCGAACAGGTCGATGTACTCGGTTGCGCGGCCGTCGTAGGCTGCGCCGATCTCTGTCATGGTCATCGGTGAGCAGGGTAGTGGTTGATGTGTGTCTGTTTGGTCTCGTGCTTGGGTTCCAGCACGGGTGGGGCCAATACGTTGTCTGGGTTGGGAGATTTAGAAGCAGGGTGTCTGGGTTGGGTGAACCGCCCCGGTGTTTCCGGACACTTCTGATGGTGTCTCTACCCGGTCGGGGAGAGATGGTTTCTAGCAGCGTAGTGCGCGTTCTCGATCTCG
>NZ_JBEPDH010000037.1:0-32406 GCF_040300245.1 Nocardioides sp. NPDC000445
CCGCGCGCTCACGCAGCTCCCGGGGGTACTTACTCGGACGTGCCATGACTTCATCCTCCAACTAATGAAGTCTCCGGACATCCCGGGGCGGTTCAGAGTGAGGAGTACGTCGCGCAGCCTGAGCTCCGCTGGCGACAGCCGTGGTGGGTCTGGTGCCCAAGTGTCGGGTGGTGGGCTGGTGTAGGTGTGCCCGGTGGGTGTGATGGTGATGATGCTGCCGTCGGGTCCTGGTCTGGCCTGCCAGCCGAGCGCTTCCTTGGCCTGGTTGCACCTCTCACACAGCCCTTGCAGGTTCTGGGATCTCGTTTCGCCGCCGTCGGCGTGGCGTTGGACGTGGTCGATGTTGCGGATCGGGGCATCACAGCCGTTGGTCCGGCAGATCCCACCGTCGCGGGTGGCGATGAACTCGGCCAGCCCCTCGGGGGCTTTCCTGGAGCGGGACTCCATCGCCACCAGCCGGCCGACCCGGTCGGTGAACAGTCGCCGCACGAACACCTCGGCACCGTTGAGTGCGTCGCGGGCCCAGGCGGCGGGGACGGGCCCGTAGCCCTCGACCATGGCCGGCTGATCGGCGTCGCCGGTGAGGGAGTCGGCGGTCATCACGATCTTGACCTCGATCCGAGGCTTCGCGCCGGTGGTGCTGCGGCCGGTGATCCGGTCGACCAGGGTGTCGGCCATGACCTGACCCCTAGTGCGCTCATCACCCGCAGCCGCAGCAGCCTTCGCGGCCTGGTCGAGGGCGGCGAAGACGGCGACGCCGTCCTTGACTGGCAACAGGGCGCCGAGCCAGGTCATCGTGTCGGGTGCCGGCCGCAGGCTGACGCGGCGGTCCTTCTCCGCGTTCGCGGCCCGGGCGACGACGGATTCCTGGTCGAGGGTGATGGCGAGCTTCTTGGCGGCGTTCTCGAGCTGCCGCAGCCCCATCGACACCGCCCGAGCAGGTTCCCCGTCCGGCCCGGTGGCGCAGAGTTCGGAGTCGATGACTCGACGGTCCTCCACCGACAAGCAGGCGGTTTCGCGGGCCAGGATGGTGGCCTGCCATTGGGAGAACAGCCCCGCCTTCATCAGCGCGAAGGTGTGCGGCATCTCGCTGATCAGAACCTTCGCGAGCCCGAGGAGTTTGGCGCCTTTCTCCGGCGAGACCCGCCGCGCCAACGCAACCTGCGAAGCCACGCCCTCACCGAGCTTCCGGGCAGGCACCCCGGCCTCGGCCTGGCGTGCCCGGACGGTCTCGTCGAGGCGTACCGCTGCTTCGGCTTGGACGGCCTCGGCGGTGCACTTGATCTCTTCGAGGCGCGTGATCCAGTCGACCAGCTCAGCCTCGGACGCCCCAGGAGGCGGCCCGACGAGGAGGCGGTCGATGGTCTCGTACATAGGCCGTATTATATGCGAACGCGTGCCATAGAGCGACCTATTTAAGCAGGTCAAACCCATGTTACGCGGTCAGTGAACAAGCATCGTGAACTCCGCGCCACTCTCTCGCCGCCGCCCCGATACAGGCGAAATCTTTCTCGATCGGGTGCCGGGTCAAGGATGGCCGAAGGCCACCGCGCAGCGGCGCCCGAAGGGCGTCCTTGACGCGGCGCCCGATCGAGAAACACTCAAAGACCGGGTCGGCGGCGAACCCCGAAACGACGAACAGTCCTCAACCGAGGTTTCCCGCGGAAGAACCGTGTTGGTCTCGACACGCCTCCGCCTAGCGGCTCCGGCGGCTCGACCAGCGGGAGGGGCGGCTCGACCAGCGGACCAGCCGCCACGAATCAGCAGATAAGGTCAAGCTGAGACCCGCGGCATGCCGTCGTACGTCAGGAGGACATGTGCAACGTGGCGAAGTCTGGTGGGTGGAGTTCGACGAGCGACGCCCGGTGGTGCTGCTGTCGGACGAGGACGGGTCCGGGATCCAGGTGATGCAGGTCGTCGATCCGGCGGGTGTCGACATCACCGGTCTGGCCGTCGAAGTGGCAGTAGGCGCCACGGAAGGACTGCCCCGTGAAGGCGTGCTCCGGTTCGCGCTCCCGCGCCCGGGTGTCACCCCGTGCACATGGCTGACGACGTTGTCCCGCGACGACCTGATCGAGCGAGCAGGGGCGCTGTCCTCTGCGAAGCTCGACGAGCTCGACGACGCCCTCCGTCTCGGTGGCCTCGGGTAGACGGCGGTTCTCGACCAGCGGAGTCAGTCCGCAACCATCTCGACGAGCCGCCCCATCGCACCGAGCTCAGCATCGTGAACCCCTTCATCAGGAACGATGACGAGCGACCACAGCCGACTCCCGACAGCAACGTTGCCGACCACGAGATCCCCGTCATCGTGCGACTCGATGCACACGAACGCCCGGTCCCCGATCTCGACCGGCGCCGGAGAGGCGATGCAGTCCTCCCGGCTGGCGGAGAGCCCAGCGGAGACGGAGGTGTCGACCAGGGTCGTCACGAAGATCGCGCCCCGGTCGCTGGTGTAGGTGCAGACGTCCTCGTCGGCGGTATGCGACCAGGAGCCGGGGATGGCGCTGGCGACCTGACCGGGCTCGAAGAGGCAGGGCCCGGAGGCTTCGACGGGGGAGGAGGTCGAGGGACTCGGGCCAGGACTGCTGGTGGTGGGTTCCCCAGAACCGCAGCCGGTGAGAGCGGTCGCCGAGAGGACGGCTGCGACGCTCAGCAGCTTCCTCGACACGTACGGCTCCTCGGGTTTCGGGGGTTCCACGCAGTTTCTCAGGTCGAGCCCGGAAAAGGAGTCACGGGGGTTGCCTCGACCGGGCACAATCGCATCCGTGACCTCTGACCTGGCGCAGGGAAACCATGATCGCGACGACACTCGGGCCTCCATTCAGGAACGGCTCGCGGGGCAGCATGTGCTGCTCACGGGAGTGACCGGGTTTGTCGGCGAGGCGCTGCTGCATCTGATGCTGACCGAGGTGCCGGACGTACGTCTCAGCGTCCTGGTCCGGCGCAAGGGGTCGACGTCGGGGGCGGACCGGATCGCGAAGATGCTGACCAAGCCGATCTTCGCGTCCGTCTCGGACGCGGAGGTGAACGTCGTCGAGGGCGATCTCTCCGCACCGCCGGCGCTACCGGACGATCTCGACGCCGTGGTGCACTCCGCGGGCGATGTCTCCTTCGACCCGCCGGTCGACGAAGGGTTCGTCACCAACGTCGTCGGCGTCCGCGAGCTGCTCAAGCGGGTCGAGGAGACCGGGCGCGACATCCACTATCTGCACGTCTCGACGGCCTATGTGTCCGGGCGGCGAAGGGGCCACATCCCCGAGGGGCCGGTCGACCACGCCGTCGACGTGGACGCCGAGCTCGCCTGGGGGCTGGCGCAGCGGGCGGCCGTCGAGGAGCGCTCGCGCAGCGTCGAGGTGATCTCCAGGCTGCGCAAGCAGGCCGAGCGGGAGCACGGTCGTGCCGGGATGATGACCGCCGCCGCTGCCGCCGAGGAGGCGCGCAAGAAGTGGGTCAAGGACGAGCTCGTACGCCTCGGCACCGAGCGGGCGCGGTCGCTGGGCTGGACCGACGCCTACACGTTCACCAAGGCGCTCGGCGAGCGGGTGGTCGAAGCCCATGCCGCGGCCGGGCACCGGGCCACGATCTACCGCCCGGCGATCATCGAGTCGGCCGTCTCCCGCCCGCATCCGGGCTGGATCGAGGGCTTCAAGATGGCCGAGCCGCTGATCCTCGCCTACGGGCGTGGCGAGCTGCCGCTCTTCCCGGCGGCCGCGGACACCCCGGTCGACATCGTGCCGGTCGACCACGTCGTCGCCTCGATCGTGGCGTGCCTGGCGCACCCGCCCGAGCCCGGCGACCCGGCCTACTTCCACCTCGCCTCCGGCGACCGCAACCCGGTGACCTTCGGGATGCTCTACGAGACCGTGCGGGCCTACTTCTCCAAGGAGCCGTTCGCGGCGGGGGACCGTGGCGCGGCCCGGCTGCCGGAGTGGACGTTCCCCGGAGGCGCCTCGGTCGAGCGGATGATGGTGACCGGGGAGCGGGTGCACAAGATCGCCGACCGGCTGCTCGGGCTGGCCCCGCGCAGCGACCGCACCCGCAGCTGGGCGCGCGACCTCGACCGGCAGGGCCGGCGGCTGCAGTTCCTGCGACGCTACCTGGACCTCTACAAGGAGTACGCCCAGGCCGACCTCCGCTTCGTCGACACCAACACGCTCGCGCTCTACCGGTCGCTGTCGCCGGCCGACCAGGAGACCTTCGCCTTCGACACCGGCGTGATCGACTGGCACGAATACCTCTACGACATCCACGTGCCGTCGGTGACCAAGCCGGTCCGTGAGCTCGACGAGCTGCGCAAGCTGCGGAAGAGGCCGGACTCCGGCCGGCTGCCGCAGCTCAGGGACGGGCGGGTCGCAGCCTTCTTCGACCTCGACGGCACCCTGATGTCCTCCAACGTGATCGAGACCTACCTGTGGCTGCGGCTCGGTGAGCTCTCCGGCACCCAGAAGGCAGCCGAGATCGCCCGGATGGCGAGCAAGGTGCCCGGCTACGTGTGGGCGGACCGCACCGAGCGCGGCACGCTGCTGCGTACGGTCTACAAGGAGTACGCCGGTGCCCGGCTCTCCGAGCTCGACCAGATCGTCGACGAGCACCTGACCACGCACATCCTCGGGCGGCTGGCCCCGGACGCGGTCCGGCGGATCCGGGAGCACCGGGCGGCGGGACACGTGACGGTGCTGGTCACCGGCGCGATCCGGCCGCTGACCCGGCCGCTGATGCCGCTCTTCGACCACATCGAGGCCGCCGACCTGGCCGTCGACGACCGGGGGTTCTGCACCGGCCACCTGGCCGCGTCGCCGCTGGTCGGGGAGTCGCGAGGGGCGTTCGTCCGCGAGTGGTCGCGCCGCGAGGGCATCTCGCCGTCCGACTGCTTCGCCTACGCCGACTCCCACTCCGACCTCCCGCTGCTCGCGGCGGTGGGGCACCCGGTGGCGGTCCGGCCCGACGTACCTCTCTTCCGCCACGCCAAGAAGTCGCACTGGTCGATCGTCGACTGGGAGTCGCCGGGCCACGCGAGCAGGACGCTCGACCCGGCCGGGCTGCACCGATGAGGAGGGCCTGAATGCTCGCGCTCGAGATGTACCGCAGCGTCGCCAAGACGGCGCTGGGGAAGGTCGCCGGCGGGCGGATGCCGCTGCTGCTGACCGGGGCCGCGGCGCCGCTGCGGATGGTGACGCTCGATCCGCCGAGGGTCGAGCACGACGGATGGGCGCGGCTGCGGGTCTCGCTGTCCGGCATCTGCGGCTCCGACCTGGGGATGCTGTCGGGCAGGACGAGCCTCTACTTCCAGCCGCTGGTGAGCCTGCCGTTCGTGCCCGGCCACGAGATCGTGGGCGAGCTGCTCGACCCCTGCGGTGACCTGGCGGCCGGGACCCGCGTGGTCGTCGATCCGGTCCTGACCTGCGCCGCGCGCGGGCTGGAGGCGTGCGAGGCGTGTGCGCGGGGCGAGACCAACCGGTGCTCCCGGATCACCGTCGGCGACATCTCCTCAGGGCTGCAGACCGGGTTCTGCCACGACACCGGTGGCGGCTGGTCGCAGCAGCTCTCGGTGCACCGCTCGCAGCTCCACGTGGTGCCCGACGGCTACTCCGACGAGCAGGCGCTGCTCGCCGAGCCGGTCGCCTGCGCGGTCCACACGGCGCGAAGGGCCGCGGTCAAGCCCGGCGACCGGGTGCTCGTCTCGGGCGCCGGTGCCGTCGGGCTGCTGGCCACGCTGGCCCTGCGCGAGCTCACCGACGCCGGCGAGATCCTGGTCGTCGCCAAGCACGCTCATCAGCGCGAGCTGGCGCTCGAGTTCGGCGCCACCGAGGTCGTCGCACCGTCGGAGACGCTGCGCAGGATCAGGCGCGCGACCAGCGCGTTCATGCTCGAGCCCGAGATGCTCTCCTCGCCCTACCTGCTCGGCGGCGTGGACGTGACCGTCGATGCGGTCGGCTCGAAGGAGTCGCTGCAGACCTGCCTGCACGCCACCCGCGCGGGTGGACGCGTGGTGCTCTCCGGGATGCCCGCCTCCGCCGACCTGTCCGCGGCCTGGTTCCGGGAGCTCGAGGTGGTCGGGACGTACGCCTCCTCGCGCGGCTCCGGCGACTTCGCCACCGCCCTCGACCTGGTCGGCCACGACGCCATGTGCCGGCTGGCCAAGACCGTCGCGCCCTACCCGCTCCACCGTTGGCGCGAGGCCCTCGACCATGCCCATTCAGCCGGTCGGCTCGGCACCGTCAAGGTGGCGTTCGACCCCAGACGTACGTCTTGAAGAAGGAGAGTCATCGATGACACGGCCAGGTTTCGTGCTGGAGGTCGACGACCGTACGCCGCCCCTGCTCGTCCACGAGGGGCTCGGGTTCCGGCTGGAGGAGTTCCCGCAGGGCACCCGGGTGGTCTACCCGCCCGAGTCGCTGCCGACGGTGCCGGACGTCGAAGCGGCGATCCGCGAGTCGCTGGAGAACCCGGTCGACTCCGAGCCGCTGCGGGAGCTGATGTTCCCGGGGATGCGGCTGACGATCGCCTTCGACGATCTCTCCCTGCCGCTGCCGACCATGAAGGCGCCCGACATCCGGGGCAGGATCATCGAGCAGGTGCTCACGATCGCGGCCGAGAAGGGCGTCGACGACGTCGAGATCATCGCCGCGCTGGCCCTGCACCGCCGGATGACCGACGCGGAGATGAAGCACATCGTCGGCGAGCGCGTCTTCCGGAGCTTCGCGCCGCAGGGGCTGCTCTACAACCACGACGCCGAGGACCGCGCCAACCTCGAGCACATGGGCGTCACCGAGAAGGGCGAGGACGTCGAGATCAACAAGCGGGCGGCCACCTCCGACCTGCTGATCTACGTCAACGTCAACCTCGTCGCGATGGACGGCGGCCACAAGTCGGTCGGCATCGGGCTGGCGTCCTACAAGTCGATCAAGCACCACCACAACGCCAAGACCATGGTCCACTCACGCAGCTTCATGGACCACAAGCACTCCGAGATGCACTCCTCGGCCTGGCGGATGGGCCGGCTGATCGGCGAGCACGTCAAGGTCTTCCAGATCGAGACGACGCTCGACAACGAGGTGTTCGGGAAGCCGTACGACACCCTGCTCAAGCGCGAGTGGGAGTGGTCGCTGCGCGACCAGGCCACCGTGCTCGGCCTGCGCCGCGGGCTGGCGGTCGCGCCGCAGAAGATGCGCCACAAGATGTTCCACGACCTGCGGTCCAACTACGGTCTGACCGGGATCACCGCCGGCGCCGTCGAGCCGGTGCACGAGCTGACCGTGCAGCGCGTCCACCAGCAGCAGCGGGTCAAGGTCGAGGGGCAGTCGGACGTGATGGTGATGGGGGTGCCCTATCTGGGCCCCTACAACGTCAACTCGACCATGAACCCGATCCTCGCCGCCTGCATGGGGCTGGGCTACTACTTCAACTCCTACCTGCGGCAGCCGGTCGTGCGCGAGGGTGGCGTGGCGATCCTCTACCACCCGCTCGACGAGGGCTTCAACACGCTCACCCACCCCTCCTACGTCGACTTCTACGAGGAGGTGCTGGCCGACACCACCGACCCGGCGCTGATCGGGCCGAAGTTCGAGGAGCAGTTCGCCACGGACCCTTGGTACGTCCACCTCTACCGCACCTCGAACGCCTACCACGGCGTCCACCCGTTCTACATGTGGTACTGGATCGCGCACGCCCTCGACCACCTCGGCGACGTCATCTGGGTCGGCGGCAACCCCAAGGCCGCGGCGCGGATGGGCTTCCGCTCGGCATCCACCCTGCGCGATGCGCTCGAGATGGCGAGCTCGACCGTCGGCCCGTCGCCGTCGATCACCTACCTGCGCAACCCTCCCCACCTGCTGGCGGACGTCCGATGAGCGGATTCTGGAAGGAGACGGTGCGCGACGTACGCCTCATGAAGCGGGGCTGGCGATGGGGTCACCGGGCGCAGGTGCCGCGGTCGGCGGAGCCGTTCGTACCACCGGCGACGACGACGGTCTTCGACAACGAGTGGTCGCGCAAGCCGGCCGCGCGGGCGGTCAGAGAGGTCGCCCAGGCCGGGCTCGAGGCGGTCTTCCGGTCGCAGGTGAAGACCCAGGTCGAGGGGCTGGACGTGCTCGAGAGGCTCGACGGGCCGGTGATCTTCGTGGCCAACCACGCCTCGCACCTGGACACCCCGCTGATCCTGCTGAGCCTTCCGGACCGGTGGCGGCGGCGTACGGCGGTGGCGGCCGCGGCCGACTACTTCTTCGACACCTGGTGGCGGGCGGTGGGCTCCTCGCTGGTCTTCAACACGCTGCCGATCGACCGTCGCGGGGGCGCGCTCGCGAACGCGCCCGGTGAGGTGCTCGCCGACGGCTGGTCGCTGGTCGTCTTCCCCGAGGGCACCCGGTCCAAGGACGGCACCGTCGGCCGGTTCCGGTCCGGCGCCGCCTACCTGGCCATCGAGTACGGCGTCCCCGTCGTCCCGATCGCCCACCGCGGCACCTACGCGGCGATGCCGCGCGGGGTGAACTGGCCCGGCAAGGACAAGGCCGGGGGCCGTCGCCAGCTGACCGTACGCTTCGGGGAGCCGCTCCGCCCCACCGAAGGCGAGTCGATCCGCGAGTTCGCGCCCCGGATCCGGACGGCGGTGGCGAGGCTGCTGGATGAGGACGCCACCGACTGGTACGCCTCGATGCGCCGCGCCGCCGAGGAGCGCACGCCCGACCCCGCCGGCGAGGAGATCGCCGAGTGGCGCAAGGTCTGGGCGGCCACGGAGTCACCCGACCCCGAGCCGGACCGGATCAGGGCCTGGCGCCGCTGACGCTCAGGCCCAGCTACTCAGGCCCAGCGCAGCAGCGCGGCGACGGGTGCGTCGCCGAGCACGCTGGCGGGCAGGACGCACACCTCGGCGTCGGTGAGGACGGCGGCGGCGGCGACGAGCGCCTCGCCGGCCGGGACCGGACCGGAGACCGGGGCCTCGCCGAAGGTGAGGCCGGGATGGTCCGCCGGGTCGAGGGTGTGCCCGGCCAGTGCGCCGGGGTCGATCAAGAGCATCTCGACACGGCCGGTGACGAAGGCATCGGCGACGTCGCGTACGCCGGTGGCCGCGCGCTCGCCCCGGCCCCAGGCCTCCTCGAGCCGCCGGACCAGCTCGGTGCGGCGGCGTACGACCTGGTCCAGCAGCGCGGTGCGGATCGCCTCGTCGCGAGCGTGGTCGCCGCCGTCCTCGGCGCGCTGACCGCTCGCCAGCTCGACCACCTCGGCGGGAAGGCCGGCCAGATCCTCACGGAGCCTGCCGACCGTGGTCGGGTCGCCGCCGATGAGCACGAGCTCGTGGCCGTGGTCGCGGACCAGTCTGGTCACCTCCTCGGCGACCTTGTCGGCGTTGTGCCGCCAGACGTTGTCGGTGGTCTGCTGCATGCGGAAGGCCGCCCAGCCGACGTTGTCGTGGACCTTGTGGACGTGCTCGAGCTCGTCGCCCACCACGGTGGTCGTGCTCGTGGGCTGCGGCAGTCCGGAGTCCCACAGCGAGATGTCGCCGCCGGTGTGGTCGGCCAGGACCAGCACGAACGGCATCGAGGCCTCGCGCGCGGCGATCCAGGAGCCGAGGTCGGGGAGCGCGTCCCAGGTCGCGACCGGGTCCGGGACCTCAGCCACGGCGATCTCGTCGTAGGCGATCCCCTCCGGCGTCGCGACGACGACCCGTGCGAGCGGGGCCGGCTGGCGTACGTTCGCCTCGAGCCGGTCGGAGACCTGGGCGACGACGCCCGGGGGAGCCCCCTGGGCGGAGAGCTTCTCGCAGGCGGCTCGCACCCTGAGCTCCTTGGCATGGGCCGCGTCCTCCGAGTTCTGGCTGACATCGGCCAGCACGGTGGCGTACGGCCCCGGACGGGTCAACAGGTTGGTGAATCCAGCGGTGTCCATACCGGTGTGGTACCCACCGACGGCTGACGTCACACGGGCAGGATCAGCCTGCCGCGCAGGTGACCTCGGTGACGTGCCACTCCTCGTCCTTGCCCTCGCCGGAGCGGGTGACCACGAAGGTGAACACGGATCTGCCGCCGTCGGGGGTCAGCTCCACCGTGGCGCCGGTCTCGGTGAGGTCGGTGGAGGTGATGCGTACCTTCTCCAGGTGACCGCGCGCGTCAGCCGTCTTCTCCGTGGGCGGGGTCTGGACGGAGGGACAGGCCCGCGCCCACTGCGCCACCAGCTCCGGCTTCGCCTCGACCGTGGTCCAGCTCGTGGTCCGCGCGAACCGGCTGGCGGCCGTCTCGGACTGCTCGGTGGCGTGCTCGCGGAAGCGCGAGCGCGAGTAGCCGTAGCCGGCCACCGAGATCAGCACCCCGACCAACAGCAGCACACCGACCTTGATCGCGATCTCGCGCCGCTCGCTGCTCTGCACGGGACGTTCCTATCACCACCGGCCCCAGGACCCGAACCGGCTCGCGGATGAGAGAGCTCTCATGGTCGTCTCACGATCACCTCACCGCGGGTCGAGATGGTTCTTGCATGGCGCCGGGAACACCCGGGGCAGAACCTGAAGGGACGAATGATGAAGAAGCTTCCGATGATCCTCGGGACCGGCCTGGTCGGCGTGGTCGCGGCCGCTGTGTTCAGCTACCAGAGCGCTGCCGCTGTCGATGACGACGGCTATGCCAAGCGTGAGGAGAAGTCCAACACCCAGGTGACCACCGTCGACGATGACGACGACAACGACGCCGACGACGTCACCCGCGACGCCGCCGGCAACGACACCGCGACCAACGGCACCGGTGTGACCCGGGCGACCAAGGACAACACCCGGGACAACAACACCCGGGACAACAACACCCGCGACAACGTCACCCGCGACGTCCAGACCAAGGACGACAACACCAAGGACAACACGCGGGACAACACGCGCGACAACAACACCAACGACCGGACCCAGGGCTGAGTCGAAGATGACCGACACCTGGGGCCTGGTCCAGGGTGACGCGATCACCCCCGAGCTGACCGCGATGCGGCTGCTCGGGGGCGGCTCGTCGTACGAGGCCTTCCTGGCCTTCGACGAGATCACCTACGGGCCGGTGGTCGCGAAGGTCCTGCGACCGAACCTGATCGAGAGCGAGACCAGCCGCAACGCGCTGCGGCGCGAGACCGACGCACTGACGCAGCTGCGTCATCCGGTCCTCGTCCGAGGGCTGCGCGAGGACCTCGACGGCGAGCGCCCGTACGTCGTCATGGAGCACGTCGAGGGTCCCCGGCTCTCGACGCTGATCCGCCGCCACGGGCGCCTCCCGGAGCAGCAGTATCTGCCGCTGGCGCTCGACCTCGCCTCGGCGCTGCACTATCTGCGGCGCTCCGGCTGGGTGCACCTCGACATCAAGCCGAGCAACCTGATCATGGGCTCGCCGGCCCGGCTGATCGACCTCTCCGTTGCCCGGCCGACCGCCGCGGCCGCCGCGCTGCGCCACGAGATCGGCACCGACGCCTACATGGCGCCCGAGCAGTGCCTGCCCGGCGAGCGCGGCGAGGTCGGCCCCGCCAGCGACGTGTGGGCCCTGGGCGCAACGCTCTTCCACGCCGTCACCGGCGAGCGGCCCTTCCCTGCCGGCGACCCGGAGGCCGCGGACCGCACCGAGCGCTACCCGCAGCTCGTCTCCGGACCCGGCGACCTCCCCAGACGTACGCCGCCCGAGATCGTCAAGATCATCGAGGCGTGCCTCGCCCCGGAAGCCGGCGACCGGCCGGCCCCCGCGGAGATCGCCGAGACCGTCTCGCCCGCGCTGGAGCGGCTCCCGCGAGCCTCGCTGGGCGGCCTGCGGATCCACTGACCCTTCTCGATATCCCCTGCGGCTGAGGGCCCGGCGCTTGCCGGGTCCTCAGCCGTTCCCGGCACCGAGCTCAGGGCTGGAAGCGGTAGCCCATGCCACGTACGGTCTCGACCCGGGACGTGCCCAGCTTCTTGCGCAGGTAGCCGACGTAGACGTCGACGACGTTGGAGCCGGGGTCGAAGTCCATGCCCCAGGCCAGGTCGAGCAGCTGCGCCCGGGAGAGGACCTGCCCCGGATGCCGCAGCAGCACCTCCGCCAGTGCGAACTCCCGCGCGGAGAGGTCGGTCTCGCGCCCGTCGACCCGCAGCCGCCGGGTACGCAGGTCCAGCGCCACCGAGCCGGAGCGGAGCTCGCCGACCTCGGCGTCGGTGTTGTCCTGCTGGCGCAGGCGTACGTTGATCCGGGCCCGCAGCTCGGCGAAGCGGAACGGCTTGGCGAGGTAGTCGTCGGCGCCGCCCTCGAGCGCGGAGACGGTGTCGTGCACCGAGTCGCGGGCGGTCAGCACGACCACCGGCATCCGGGAGCCCTGGGCGCGGAGCTGGTCGAGGACCTCGAAGCCGTCGATGGTCGGCAGACCGATGTCGAGCACCATCAGGTCGAAGGCGCCGCTGAGCGCCTCCTCGAGTCCCTCCAGCCCGTCGGCGACGGTGCTGACCTGGTGGCCGTCGGCGCTCAGGCCTTTGGCGAGGAAGGCCGCGATGCGGTCCTCGTCCTCGACGATCAGGATGCGGGCCATGCCTCTCCTTCGGTGCGTGCGGGCAGGGTGATCGTGAAGCGGGCGCCGGAGGGTGTCGCGTCCTCGACGCCCACGGTGCCGCCGTGGGCGGTGGCGATGGCGGAGACGATGGCGAGGCCGAGCCCGAGTCCGGGCCTGTCCCCGGAGCCGGTCTCGGCGCCGCGCGCGAACCGCTCGAAGATCCGGTCCCGGTCCTCGGCGGGTACGCCCGGTCCGGTGTCGCGCACCCACAGCCGCAGGGTGCCGTCGACGGTCGCCGAGCCGACCGCGATCCGGTCGCCGGGCGAGGTGTGCCCGGCGGCGTTGTCGCACAGCTGCAGCATCGCCTGGGTGACTCGCTGCGGGTCCAGACGCCAGGTGCCGGGAGTGGCCGCGTCGAGGTGCCAGTCGCGGTCGGCCAGCGCGCTGGCCTTGGCCAGGATGTCCTCGGTGAGGGTGTCGACATCGACCTCCTCCAGGGTGAGGAAGTCGGGCCGGTCGTGCTTGGCCAGCAGAATCAGGTCGCCGACCAGACGGCTCATCCGGTCGATCTCGTCGAGCGCCAGCCGCCGGGTCTGCTCGACCTCGGCCGGGTCGGACTCGTCGAGGAGCTCGAGGTGGCCGCCGATGATCGTCAGCGGCGTACGCAGCTCGTGGCCGGCGTCGTCGAGGAACTGGCGCTGGTCGGAGAACGCCTGTTCCAGGCGGGCCAGCATGCCGTTGAAGTTCCTGGTCAGGGCCGAGATGTCGTCGTTGCCCGACTCGGGCAGCCGGGCGGAGAGGTCGGTGGCGTCGACCGCCCCGGTCGCCTGCCGGAGCCTGGTCAGCGGGGCCAGCAGCCGCCCGGACTGCCAGGCCGCGACCACGGTGACGAGCAGGGCGAGGAGGGCGGCCACGATCGTGTAGGTCCGCATGGTGCTGCGCAGCTCGGCACGGTCCTCGTCGAGGTAGGAGACGACCAGCAGGGCGCCCTCCGTGGTGCCCTGGGCGTTGTCCTGCCGCACCGGTTGGCTGGTGATGCGTACGTCGCCGTCCGCGGTGTCGAGATAGGTCGTCCCGCCGTCGCGGACCACGTCGCGTACGGCGCTGCGGAACCGTGGCGACTCGACCAGCGGGTCCTCGGGGAAGTGCGCACGCGGCCGGCCGTCGACCCAGGCGACGAGGAGCTCGTCGTCGTCGGGCACGTTGCGGCTCAGGAACGTCCGCAGCAGGCCCTCCACGTCGTACGGCGCCCTGGTCTCGGGGTCGATGCCCTCGGTGCGCAGCCTGGAGAACTCGTCGAGCTCCTGCTCCATCTCGCGCGTGGTCGCGGCGTCGACCCGGCTGAGCTCGACGGCGTAGACGATGAGACCGGCGCCGGCCAGGGCGAGGGTGACCAGGAGGGCCACCGAGGCAGTGATCCGGGTGCGTACGGACAGCCCCCGGCGTGGGTCAGTCGTCGTCATGTCGGTCGTCGCGGTCATCGTCGTCATCATCATCGTCGACGGGACCAGGAGTGACGACCGGGACACTCGAAGGATCCGTGCTCGGAGACGATCCCGTGCTCGGCGCGGACGGCGAGACCGACTGCGAAGGCAGTACGACGGGCTCCCGCGGCGGCGGGTCGTTCTCGGAGGCTCCGGCCAAGGAGCCGGCCAGATAGACGCCGACCGCCACGAGGACGACCAGCGGGAGAAGGATCTTCAGGGTGCGCGACATGACCCTCCGATAGTGCCTGACGACCTGTCCGAAGTGGGGGTCCATGAGAGACCTCTCATCGATACAGTGATCCGGGTCACCACTTGCACCTGGAGGTAACGCCCGTGTTCGTCCCGTTCAGCGTCAACGACTTCATCGACCGTGCCGCATCCGTCTACGGCGAGCGGGTGGGCATCGTCGACGAGCCCGACCAGCCGGCGGCCTCGCTCGGGGAGGTGACGTACGCCGAGATGAAGTCGCTCGCGAAGCGGATGGCCGCGAGGCTCGACGAGCTCGGCATCGGGGTGGGGGAGCGGGTCGCGATCGTCTCCCACAACTCGGCGCGACTGCTGACCGCGTTCTACGGCGTCTCCGGCTACGGCCGCATCCTGGTGCCCGTCAACTTCCGCCTCCGCCCCGACGAGGTCTCCTACATCGTGGAGCAGTCCGGCGCCTCGGTGCTCTGGGTCGACCCCGAGGTCGACGAGGCGCTGAAGGACGTGACCGCGAAGCATCGGTTCGTGCTCGGCGACGACGCCAACCTCTACGCCGAGGAGGGGGTCGAGCCGACGCCGTGGGAGCCGGACGAGAACGCGACCGCGGCGATCAACTACACCTCCGGCACCACCGCCCGGCCCAAGGGCGTGCAGATCACCCACCGCAACATCTGGACCAACGCGCTGACGTTCGGGCTCCACGCCGGGCTGAGCGATCGGGACGTCTACCTGCACACGCTGCCGATGTTCCACGCCAACGGCTGGGGGATGCCGTTCGCGGCGACGGGCCTCGGCATCAAGCACATCGTGCTGCGCAAGGTCGACGGGATGGAGATCCTGCGCCGCGTACGCGACCACGGAGTCACCTACCTGTGCGCCGCGCCCGCGGTGGCGGCCGCCGTGCTCGACGCGCTCCCGCAGTGGCAGGCCACCGAAGGCGAGATCCCCGGGCGGGACAAGGTCCGGATCATCATGGCCGGCGCTCCGCCGCCCACGAAGACGGTCGTCCGCGTCCAGGAGGAGCTCGGCTGGGAGTTCATCCAGATCTACGGCCTCACCGAGACCTCGCCGCTGCTGACCATCAACCGCACCCGGGCCGAGTGGGACGACCTCGACCCGATGGAGCGTGCCGCGAAGCTGACCCGCGCCGGCGCGCCGGCGATCGGGGTGAGCCTCGACATCTCGCCCGACAAGGAGGTCCTGGCCCGCTCCAACGTCGTGCTCGAGGGCTACTGGGAGAAGCCGGAGGAGACCGAGAAGGCTCTCGCCGACGGCTGGTTCCACACCGGCGACGGCGGCAGCCTCGGCGACGACGGCTACCTCACCATCTCCGACCGCATCAAGGACGTGATCATCACCGGCGGCGAGAACGTCAGCTCCGCCGAGGTGGAGGACGTGCTCTTCCTGCACCCCTCGGTCGCCGAGGTGGCCGTCATCGGCATCCCGAGCGAGAAGTGGGGCGAGACCATCCTCGCCCTCGTCGTCCTCGCCGAGGGCGCCCAGGCGACCCAGGAGGAGCTGATCGCCTGGTGCAAGGAGCGAGCCGCCGGCTACAAGGCGCCGACGGTCGTCGAGTTCCGCGACTCCCTGGCGCGTACGGCCACCGGGAAGCTGCAGAAGTTCAAGCTCCGCGAGCCCTACTGGGGCGACCGCGACCGCAAAGTGAACTAACCCGTCGACTCGGCGCGAATGTCCCGCTAAATCGGCCCGAGTCGGCGCGTCTGTCCCGCGAGAGTGGGACAAACGCGCCGACTCGGCGGCTTGGGGCGGGACACTTGCGCCGACTCGGCTAGGGGGTGGAGGTTTCGAGGAGGCGGTTGACCTCGGCCAGGAGGAGCTCGGTCTCGTCGTCGGCTGCCGCGGGCGGGACGTGGGCGGCGAGGCGGCGGGGGTCGTCCTCGGGCAGCGAGGAGATCAGGACGCGGCGGGGGTGGGCGGAGCCGCCGGTGACGACGTACTTCTGCCCGGGACGTACGCGGCCGGCTTCTGCCTCCAGATCGGCAGCTGCATCGGCCGGTGATTCCACCGCGGTCGCGGGCGTCTCCGTGAGGGCGGTGCGGACGATGCGGCGCGGGTCGTACCGGCGTACGTCCAGGGCTTCCAGCTCCTTGCGTGAGATCCCGATCTCGGTCTCCGCCCGGGATCGGTAGGCGTCGATGAAGCTCCGGAAGGACCGGATCAGCTCGGCGAGGTGGTGGGTGTAGAGCGGGAGTCGCTGGGGGCCGATCACAAGCCCGGCGACGATCGCGACGAGGAACAGCTTCTCAAAGCTCAGTCCGAACACGGCGTGCCTTCCTGCGGTCGTGGACATGGGTGATGAGGACGGCGGCGGCGAACAGAGCCGCCATCGGGGCGGCGACGAGGAACATCGACAGGACGTCGGCGGCCGGTGTCACCAGCGCGCTGAACAGGACGATGACGACCACGATGGCGCGCCAGCCGCGTCGCAGGGTCTGCGAGGAGAGCAGGCCGAGCAGGTTGAGCACGACCACGAAGACGGGCAGCACGAAGGCCACGCCGATGGCGAGGACCATCTTCATCACGAAGTCGACGTAGTAGCCGGCGTTGAGGATCGAGCTGTCCTCGGTCGAGGAGAATCCGGCGAGCATCTCGACCATGTGCGGGAAGAGCAGGAAGCCGAACGCGCAGCCACCGGCGAACAGCGGGATCGCGGCCGCCAGGAACCCGGCGGTGTATCTGCGCTCCCGGTGGGTGAGCCCCGGGGTGACGAACGCGAAGAGCTCGGCCAGCCAGACCGGGCTGGAACCGATCACCCCGGCGAAGAGGGCGATCTTGAGCTTGAGGTCGAAGGCACCGGTGACGGTGTCGTAGTTGAGGCTGGCATCCTGCGACTGGGCGATCTGCTCCACGGGTGCCCGCAGGATCTCCAGGATCTGGTCGGAGAGCCAGAAGCCGACGGCGACGCCGACGAGGAGGGCCACCGCCGCCCGGATCCCACGCCTGCTCGCCTCGCGCAGGTGGCCCGCGACCGGCATGGTTCCCTGTGCGACGGTGGCCGTGGTCATGACGCCCTGCGGTCAGCCACGGCCTCGACCGTGGCGGGCTGCGGGTCGGCGGCGTCGTGGGTCTCGTCCTTGAGGATGCGTACGGACTGACCGACGCTGCGGGCGAGGGCCGGCAGCTTCGCCGAGCCGAAGACGAGCAGGATGATGGCGAGGATGACGAGGGCGTGCCAGCCCGTGAGGTTCTGCAACATGATGGGTTCTCCTTGATGGTCTGAGGGTCACTCGGTCGGGGGCTCGGGCGGGGTGCCGCCCTCGCCTCCACCCGGGGCGCCGCCGCCCATGGAGGCCTCGGTGGTGGTGTCGACGGCGACGGCGAGCGAGCCCTTGTAGCCGGCGCTGGGGCTCCCGGTGAACGTGCCCATCTCCAGGTCGTAGCCGTCGCTGAAGACGTTGTCGGTGTCGAGGCTGACCTTCGCGAGGTTGTCGGCCGACCCCTCGTAGGCGTCGTCCTGGTAGACCTTGTTCAGCATCTTCTCCGGGAAGGCGACCTGCGAGGTCGCGATCGCGTTCTCGCCGGTCGTGGCCGAGTCGGCGTCGGGGTAGACCTCGAAGTGCATGTGCGTCCAGCGGCCGTCGTAGCAGCCCGGGACGATCGTCTTGAACGTCACCTGGCCCTTGGCGTCGGCGACCTGGACCCCGCGGAGGTACGTCTCGTCCTCGACGCCTTCGGAGTACATCGAGTAGAGGCCCTTGGCGTCGCACTGCCACAGGTAGACCGCGACCCCCTCGAAGGGCACGTCGTCGTTGGCCATGTCGGTCACGGTGAAGGTGAACGTGAGCGGGACACCGTCGACGGTGGTGCCGCCGTCGAGGCTGGAGGTGATGTCGCTGCGTACGATCCCGGACTCGGTCAGCACGTTGGTGCCGTTGGTGCCGTCGGCCGGGTAGGGGCCGTTGGTCTCCTGCGGGATCTCGCCGTCGGCGGTCGTGGAGGTGGTGGCGGCGGAGCCGCCCGTGGAGGTGCTCGAGGAGCCGGACGAGCTCGATCCGGACGAGCTCGCCCCACAGGCGGCCAGGGCGGCCGCTCCGACCCCGACCCCGACGAGCCCGAGGACCCGGCGGCGGGTCAGCAGCGTCGAGATGTCGAAGCCGGCGCCCTGGTCGACCACCTCCTCCTCCGGGCGGGCCAGCAGGCGGCCCTCATAGGCCGGGCCTTCAGGGGTGTTCTCGGGTTCGGGTACGCGGCTCATCTGGTTCTCCTTGACGTCGGTCCTGGTGCGTTGACCTGACTCTGACGTCCGGATCCGTGAGGACCTCCTGCCCCGGCTGTGGGGTTCCTGTGAAAGCCGAGGATCAGCCGAGGCTCGGACGCGGGGCGGACTGGAGCTGGTCCGCCTGCTCCTTGGACAGCTTCGAGGCGTAGCCGCAGTAGGTGCAGTCCATCCGGCGCGACTTGCTCACCGGGAAGAGCGGGATGAAGAAGAGCGTGAACTTGTTGACGACCTCGAACAGGCGATGGGCTGCCTGCTGGCGGCAGTGTGGGCAGACCAGCGAGAGCGTGGCCAGCAGTCGCGTGTAGGTCTTGAGCCCGAAGATGATCATGCCGACGAGTCTTGCACGCGGTCAGCGCCGATGGACCTCGCGACCGTTTGCGTACGTGTGGGTGACCCGGGTCCGGGCGAGGACGGTCGTGTCCTCGCCGAGGATGTCGTGGTCGACGACCACCAGGTCGGCCGCGTACCCGGTCTCGATCCGGCCCGTGGACCCTTCGAGTCGGTTCAGGTAGGCGGTGCCGGTGGTGTAGCCGGCGAGTGCCTCGGCGACCGGCAGCGCCTCCTCGGGCAGCAGCGGAGTGGCGTCGGTGGGCTGGTCGGGGGAGCGGCGGTTGACCGCCACGTGCATGCCGAGCAGCGGCGCCGGGTCGGAGACCGGCCAGTCGCTGCCGCACGCGATCCGGGCACCCGTACGCAGCAGCGACCCGAACACATACTGCTGACCCCGTGCCGCCGGTGACAGGAACGGCAGGGTCAGCACCTCCACCGCCTCGTCCAGGCAGGCCCACAGCGGCTGGATGTTGGCGGTGACCTCGAGCGCGGCGAACCGAGGGACGTCGGATGCCGCGACGACCTGGACGTGGGCCAGATGGTGCCGCAGCCCGGTGGCCCCGTTGGTCGCCCGCGCGTGCTCGATCGCGTCCAGGCTGTCGCGGACCGCCCGGTCCCCGAGCGCGTGGATGTGTGCCTGGAACCCGTTGGCGTCCAGCGCCGCGACGTACGTCGCCAGAGCGTCGGCCGGGATGAAGGAGAGCCCGCGATTGTCGGTGAGATCACCGTGGGAGTCGAGGTAGGGGTCGAGCATGGCGGCCGTGTGGGTCTCGCAGACGCCGTCCTGCATCAGCTTCACGCTGGCCGCGTCCAGCCCCGCCTGTGCGGCACGAGCGCGGCGCGAGATCAGCTCGGGCAGCTGCTCCAGGCCGCGGTCGCGGTCCCACCACTGGGCGAGGACGACCTTCGGGGTGAGCGCGCCGGACTCGTTGGCGGCGATGTAGGTCGGCAGCGAGTCGGGCATGCCGAGCCCGTCGCCGACCAGCGCGTCCTGCCAGCCCACGATGCCGACGGAGTGGAGATGGCGCTGTGCGGTGAGCAGCGCCTCGGTCAGGTCGCGCGAGGTCGGGGCGGTGACCAGCGAGCCGACCAGCGCCATCGCACCCTCGTGCAGCGCACCGGTGGGCCGGCCGGCGGAGTCGCGCTCGATGCGCCCGTCGGCGGGATCAGGCGTGCCGGCATCGATGCCGGCGATCTCGAGCGCGCGGCTGTTCACCCAGGCGGAGTGGTGGTCGCGGTTGGGCAGGAAGACCGGCCGGTCGGGAAGCAGGCGATCCAGAGGCGACGCGGTCGGCACGCCTCCCGGGAAGGAGTCCATCGACCAGCCACCGCCGGTGACCCAGGTGCGTCCCGGGTTGGCCGCGGCGTAGGAGCCGATGGCGTCCAGGTAGCCCTCGAGGGTCGAGAGACTGGTCAGGTCGCACTGGTTCATCTCCAGCCCGGCCTGGATCGGGTGCACATGGGAGTCGTGGAAGGCGGGCAGGACCCACCGGCCGTCGAGCTCCTCGACCACCGTCTCGGGGCCGGCCAGAGCGTCGAGCTCCTTGCCGATGACCGCGATCCGGCCGTCGCGCACGGCCAGCGAAACTTCCTCCCAGCGGCCCTCGCGCAGCACGCGGCCGCCTCGCAGCAGCAGGTCCGCTGCGAGGGTGTCAGAGCCCATCAGTTGACGGCCATGGTGTCGGTGACCGAGGAGCCCGAGCGCTTGAGCACGAGCGCCACCAGGCCGAGGACCAGGAGCGTGAAGACCAGCAGGATCGTGGAGACCGCGGCGATCTCGGGCTTGAGACCGGAGCGGACCGAGGAGAGCACGTAGACCGGCCACGAGGTCGTGCCGGAGACGTTGATGAACGAGGAGATCACCGTGTTGTCGAGGCTCAGCGTGAAAGCCAGCAGCCCACCGGCGAGCACGGCCGGTCCGACGAGAGGGATCGTGACCTTGAAGAACGTCGCCACTGGCCGCGCATACAGGTCCGCCGAGGCCTCCTCCAGCGACGCGTCCAGCCCGACCAGGCGGGCCCGGACGATGTAGGTGACGACCGCGGTCGCGAAGAGCGAGTGGCCGACCACGAGGCGTACGTAGCCGTTGTTGAACGGCAGCAGCGACCAGTCCTGCCCGAGCGTCACGAACCAGGGGAGCAGCGCGATGCCGTCGACGATCTCGGGCGTCACCGAGACGAGCAGCAACAGCAGCGTGAACGGGCCCGCCCAGCGGCCCGGGAACCGGGCCATCGCCATCCCGGCCAGGGTGCCGAGCACGCTCGCCAGGAGGGCGGCGACGACGGCGGTCTGCAGGGAGACGGCGACGGTGTGGCGTACGGTCGGGCGCTCGATGATCGCCGTGAACGGCTCCAGGCTGAAGCCGTCCCAGGCGGTGAGCAGTCGGCCGCCGTTGAAGGAGTAGATGCCGATCACGATGATCGGGGCGAAGAGGAAGAGGAAGACCAGGGTCGTCCACGCGCCGAGCGCGAGATTGGTGCCGGAGGGCCTGCTCATGCCGTCACCACCTCCTTGGTGTGCAGCCTCGTGTCCGGAGGCGGGACGGTTCCGATGACCAGCTTGCTGCGCCTGTGCAGGAGCCATCCCACGGCCCACATCAGCGTGATGGCCAGGACGACGATGAGCATGGTGAGCAGGATGAGGACGACCGCCATGGCCGAGCCCAGCGCCCAGTTCTGCGCGGTCAGGAACTGGCTGGCGATCAGGGACCCGACCATCGTGCCCTTCGCGCCGCCGAGGACCGCCGGAGTGACGTAGTCGCCCATCATCGGGATGAAGACCAGGACGATGCCGGCGATGATTCCGGGCCGCGCCAACGGCAGGGTGACCTGGAAGAACGTCCGCACCCGGTCGGCGCCGAGATCCTTGGACGCCTCACCGAGGGCGTTGTCGACGCGGTCGAAGGCGACGTACATCGGCAGGATCATCAGCGGCAGATAGTTGTAGATCAGACCCAGCAGCACCGCACCGCGCGTGTTGAGCAGGTCGTGCGGGTCGGCGACCAGGCCGACGTCGGTCAGGAACCCGGCCAGGGCTCCCTCCGAGGACAGGATCACCTTCCAGCCGATCGTCCGGATCAGGAAGGAGGTCCAGTAGGGGACCATCACCAGGGCGACCAGCAGCCCGCGGCGGTGTGCGGGGACCTTCACCGCCATGAAGTACGCAGCGGGCAACGCGATCAGCAGGCAGGCGACCGTGCCCAGGACGCTCATCCACAGCGTCGCCCGGAAGATCGTGAAGAAGGTCGGGCTGAACGCCTCGGCGTAGCGGTCCAGCGACATCACCGCGTTGCTGTGGGTGCCGAACATCCCGGGCTTCTCGCCGAAGCTGAACCAGGCGATCTGCAGGAACGGCACCACGAAGAAGACCGTCAGCCACAGCCACGCCGGGACGGCGAGGACGAACCCGGGGAGCCTGCTACGCACTGGCGGCGGCCTTCAGCTTGTCGTAGACCTCCGTACGCCGGTCCTGAGCCTCGTTGACGGCACCGTTCTTCATGGTCGCGAGCTGCTCGTCGGTGAAGAAGATCATCTCGGGCAGCTCGACCTTGCGCTCCTTGGCCATCTCCTCGATGCCGAGCGCGCCGGTGTTGTAGCCGATGTAGTCCATCTCCAGGAACGAGTTCTCCGGCTCCAGCACGTAGTCGAGGAACGCGTGCGCGGCCTCGGGGTGGGGCGCGCCGGTCGGGATGCACCAGTTGTCCATCCACAGCTCGGTCGTCGGGCCGGGCAGGACCCACTTCCAGCGGTCGGGCTGCTTGTGCTCGAGGATCCCGAGGCGGGAGTCGCCGTTCCAGTTCTGCATCAGCGCGAAGGTGTTCTGCTGCATCGCGCCGGTGGCCGGGTAGGAGTCGAAGCCGGCGATGTGCGGCGCCCACTTCTCGACCGCCTCGGCCTCGTAGGCGTCGTAGTCGGCCATGTCCTCGGTGTTCCAGTCGATGTCGTTGGCCCAGAAGTAGAGGCCGGAGACACCTTGCGGGTCGTCGAGCAGCGAGGTCTTGCCCGAGGCCTCGTTCTGCATCGCGTCGATGAAGTCGTTCCACGTCGCCAGGTCGCGCTTGATCACGGTGGTGTCGTAGACGAACCCGGTGGTCCCCCAGCACTTGCACACCGAGTACTCGTTCTCCGGGTCCCAGTCCTGGCCGAGGAACTTCGGGTCGACCTTGGCCATGTTGGGGATCAGGTCCTTGTTGAGCGGGACGATGATCTCGTTCTCGATCAGCTGCGGGATGTAGACCCCGGTCGGCACGACGATGTCGTAGCCGCTGGTGCCCTCGGCCGCGACCAGCTTCGAGATCAGCTCCTCGTTGGAGCCGTAGGAGTCGAGCGTCACCTTCGGGCCGGTCTTGCTGAAGGCGTCGATCACCTCGGGGGAGTCGTAGTCACCCCAGGTGTAGATCGACAGCGACTTCTCGACCGGCCCACCGGTCGCGCCGCCGCCGGGCTCGACGGCGCTGGACGCCCCGCCACCGCCGTCCGAGCCGCATGCGCTCAGCGCGACGCCGGCACCGGCGAGAGCGGCCAGGCTCAGGAAGTGGCGCCGCGAGAGCTCCTGGCGGATCGCTCGCGCGCCGGCATGGCTGGCCAGGATCCGTACGTTGCCGTTCTTGTTGACAGGCTTGTTCACTGTGGGCTCCTAGCGGTGGACGGGGCGAGCGGGGTGTCGAGGGGGAAGAGACGTACGTCCTCGGCGGCCCAGCCGCAGAGGACCGGGTCGCCGGGGGAGAGCCGGGCGGCGCCGTGGGTGGGGCGGCGGATCAGCAGGCTGACCTCGTCGGTGACCTTGACGAGGTACTGGATCACCTCGCCGAGCGGGGAGACCTGGAGGACCTCGCCGGTGACGGAGTTGCGGCCCTCGGTCACGGTCCCGGACTCGGCGCGCGGCTCGATCGAGATCATCTCGGGGCGGATCGCTGCCTGGTGGGCCTCGCCGGGCTTCCCGTCGGGCTTGGCGGGACCCTCGACGACCACGAAGGGGGTCTCGACGGTGGTGCCGTCGGCGCTGACCTCGCCGTGCAGGAAGTTCTGCTGGCCGACGAAGCCGGCGACGTACGCGCTGGCGGGCTGGTTGTACACGGTCTCGGCGTCGGCGAGCTGCTCGATCCGCCCGGCGCGCATGATCGCGATCCGGTCGCTCATCGCGAGCGCCTCGTGCTGGTCGTGGGTGACGAAGACGAAAGTGATCCCGAGGCGGGACTGGAGGAGCTTGAGCTCGAGCTGCATCTCCTCGCGCAGCTGGCGGTCCAGGGCGCCCAGCGGCTCGTCGAGGAGGAGGACGCCGGGGCGGTTGACCAGCGCCCGGGCGAGCGCCACCCGCTGCTGCTGGCCGCCGGAGAGCTGGGCCGGGCCGCGGTCGGCGAAGTCGAGCATCCGCACCATCCGCAGCGCCTCGACGACCCGTTCGCGGATCTCGGCCCTGGGTGTCTTGCGCTGCTGCAGGCCGTAGGCGACGTTCTCCGCGACGGACTTGTGCGGGAACAGCGCGTACGCCTGGAAGACCGTGTTCACGTCGCGCTGGTAGGGCGCGAGCCTGACCACGTCCTTACCGCCGATGACGATGCTGCCCGAGTCGGGCTTCTCGAACCCGGCGATCATGCGTAGCGTCGTGGTCTTGCCGCAGCCCGAAGGACCGAGCAGCGAGATGAACTCGCCGGCCCGGATCTCCAGGTCCAGGCCGTCGACCGCCGTGGCCTGGCCATAGGTCTTGGTCAGGCCGGTGATGGTTACCGAGCCGGAGGTCTGGTCCGGGGTAGCTGTCGTGGTCATCGCTGCTCCAGTCGATTGTTCACTTAGCGCTGCATTCCACCACAGGATCCGGGGAAAAGTACGGAATCAGTTGTAAAAGAACGGTTACGAACTTGATTTCGTGTACGTCGCCGCCGCTGAGTGCGGCCCCGGTCCCGGGATCTAGGGTTTACCCCATGCCGACCCCGCCCACTCTGTCCACCGTCACCTCGTTGCTGGACGACTGGTACCCGCCCGCGACCGCCGACGAATGGGATGCCGTCGGGCTGGTCTGGGGCGAGCCCTCGCAGCCCGTCTCGAAGGTGCTTCTCGCCGTCGACCCGACCCTCCCGGTCGCCGAGGAGGCGGCCGCGTGGGGTGCGGACCTGGTCGTGGTCCATCATCCGCTCTTCCTGAAGGGTGTGCACGGCTTCGCCGCGACGACCCCCAAAGGGCGTACACTCTCGACGCTGGTCTCCGCGCGGTGCGCCCTGCTCACCGCGCACACCAACGCCGACCAGGCCCTCGGCGGCGTCTCGGAGTCGCTGGCGCTCGCGCTCGGGCTGAGCTCGCTGCGGCCGCTGGTGCCGGGGGTGACCGAGGATGTCGGGACCGGCCGGGCCGGGACGGTGGCGCCGACCACGCTGGGCGCCTTCGCCGAGTCCGTGGCGGCCGCGCTGCCCTCGACCGCGGCCGGGATCCGGGTCGCCGGCGACCTCGACCGACCGGTCTCCTCGGTGGCGCTGTGCGGCGGCGCGGGTGACTTCCTGCTCGACCAGGTGGCTGCGTACGACGTCTATGTGACCAGCGATCTGCGCCACCATCCGGCCTCGGAGTTCCTCGAGAAGGGCGGTGCGCTGATCGACATCCCGCACTGGGCGGCGGAGTGGACCTGGCTGCCTGTCCTGGCGAGGCGACTTCGGGAGGCATTCGGAGATACGGTGGAGACCCGGGTCTCGGAGATCGTCACCGACCCGTGGACCTTGATCGTGAATAGCTGAGGAGAATCCGCTGAAAGCCGACCCGTTCGCCCAGGTGAAGCTGCTCGACGTCTGTGAGCTGGACTCGCGTGCGCTCCAGCTGCGCCACCGCCGTGCGCACCTGCCGCAGGCCGCCGTCGTGGCGGAGCTGCAGGCATCGAAGAAGACCACCGACGATGCCGTACGCGACGCCCGGATCACGCGCGACGACCTCGAGCGGGTGCAGAAGAAGGCCGACGCCGACGTCGAGGCGGTCAAGACCCGCCGCCGCCGCGACCAGGAGCGGATGGACTCCGGGGCGATCAGCAGCGCCAAGGACCTGGAGCGCATGCAGCACGAGCTGGCCACCCTCGACCGCCGGATCTCGGTGCTCGAGGACGAGGAGCTCGAGGTCATGGAGCAGCTCGAGGAGGCTCAGACGGCCGTGACCCGGCTCGAGGCCGAGCTGGCCGAGATCACCGAGAAGCTCGCGGTCGCGGTCGACTCCGTCGACGTCGAGACCTCGAAGATCGACGGCGAGCTCGCCGCGGTCGCCGAGGAGCGGGCGCCCGCGCTCGAGGGCATCCCCGACGACCTGCTCGCTCTTTACTCGCGACTCAGCGAGAAGATGGGTGTCGGCGCTGCCGAGCTGCGTGCCCGCCGCTGCGGCGGCTGCAACCTCCAGCTCGACCCCGCCGAGATCTCCCGCATCCGCGGCCTCGCCGCCGATGAGGTCGTGCGCTGCGAGGAGTGCTCCCGCATCCTGGTCCGCACCGCCGAGTCGGGTCTGTGAGCGAGAAGACCGCGCGCGGGTGGGGAGCCGGCGCGGCGGCGACGACGCTGGTTCTCGTACGTCACGGGGTCACCAAGCACACCGCCGCCAAGGCGTTCTCCGGAGGCCTCGGCGGCGACAACCCGCCGCTGACCCAGGAAGGCCGCGAGCAGGTGATGCTCACCGCGGAGTGGCTCAAGCCGCTCGCGTCCTCGGTCTCGACCGTCGTGACCTCGCCGGTCCTGCGCACCGTCGAGACCGGTGAGCTCGTCGCCGGTGCGCTCGGCGCCCGGCTGGTCGAGGAGCCCGCCTTCGCCGAGATCGAGTTCGGGGAGTGGGAGGGGCTCACCTTCGGTGAGGTCGCCCAACGTTTCCCCGACGAGATGAAGGCGTGGATGGGGGCCACCGAGGTCGCGCCCCCGGGCGGTGAGTCCTTCGACTCCGCTCAGGCCCGCGTGCTCGACGGCCTCTCGCGGGTCCTCGAGGCCCACGCCGGCGAGACCGTCGTGGTCGCCTCGCACGTCTCGCCGATCAAGCTGATCGTCGCCCACGCCCTGGGCGCCCCGATCGGCGGAGTCTTCAGCATGGAGCTCTCGCCCGCCTCCGTCACCGTCGTCTCCTTCTTCGCCGACGACCGCGCCTCGATGCGCCTCTTCAACGGTCTCCCCGTCTCCCGCGACCCCTTCGCCTCCGGCCTCTTCTGACGCCGACTCGGCGCATCCTGACCTGATTTCTCGCCGAGTCGGCTCGTCATGACGAGCCGACTCGGCGAGGTTTTCGGTCAGGACGAGCCGACTCGGCGCGGGGTCAGATCTCGGAGACGATGATGTCGAGCTGGGTGCCGGTCTTGGTGGCGGGGCCGGCCTCGACGGTCCAGCCGAGGTCGCGGAAGGCGTCGGCGAGCTTGGCGGGGGTGCGGGGGTTGGCGCCGGACTCGAGGAGGGCGCGGACGAGACGGCCCTTGGTGGCCTTGTTGAAGTGGCTGACCACCTTGCGCTGGCCGTTGTGCTCGTGGAGGACACGGACGGTGGCGGTGCGGGCCGGCACTGTGCTCGACCCTTCGGCCTCGGGGCGCCAGAAGGCGGCGTACGTCCCGGACCGGAGGTCCACGAGCAGGCCGTCGCCGAGGGCCTCGGACACGCCGGCGCCGAGGTGGGCGCGCCAGTGGGCCTGGACGCCGCCGATGCCGGGGAGGGTGGTGTCGCCCGAGAGACGGTACGCCGGGATGCGGTCGGCGAGGCCGACGAGGCCGAACACGGAGCTGGTCACCATGACCCGGCTGGTCGCGCGGCGCTTGGCGGCCGGCGACAGGGTGGCGGGGGAGAGGGCGTCGTAGAGGACGCCGGTGTAGATCCGGTCGGCGCGCGCGGTGGGGGCATCGGCCAGCCCGGCGTTCAGGGTGACGAGCTCGGGCTGGGTCTTCGGGATGCCGAGGATGTCGACGGCCTCGTCCGGGCGCGTGGTGCAGAGCTCGACCAGCGCGTCGATGACCTTGGCTCGGGCCGGGTTGAGCCCCGGGAGGCGGAGGTCGTCGAGCGCGAGCGGGTTGCCGCGTACGGCCGCGGTCTTGCCCTCCGAGGGCGGCAGCAGGATCAGCACGGGACTATCGTGCCGCCCGCGGCCAGGATGGCCGAATCGAGGATTGGGTATCTTTCAAAGCGCCTGTGACCTGCGGGAACGTGCGAGCTTACCTTCCAGGCATGATCGTTCTGGCCGCCGAGTCCGCCTCCGGGCCCAACCTTGCCGGCTTCCTCGTCGTGATCATCATCGTCGGGCTGTTCTGGTTGATCCAGGACGTCTCGAAGAAGGCCCGGGCGCGCTCGGAGCACCTCCGGGCGAAGCGGTCGCTGACCTCCTCCCAGCGCCGGGCGGTGGCCAGGATCGACAGGACGGCGAAGGCGCACAGCAGGTCCACGAAGGGTCTGTGGGGGCAGTTCGACGCCTTCAAGGGCAACCCGAAGGCCTTCGGCAAGGAGGCCGCCGCGCTGCACAAGACGTACAAGGCTTCGAAGAAGAAGTAGCCACTACAGTTCTGGCCATGGGCTCCGCACGCATCATCCGGGTCGCCAGTGCCGACAACGGTGTCGCCGCCACCACGCTCCGCGACGGGATCGCAGCGCTCCAGGCCGAGCTGGGGGTGACCGCCGAGTTCCCGCCCGAGGTGGAGGAAGCGGCGGCCGCCGCCGCGGCCGACCCCAGACTCCCGGAGCTCGACCGCACCGACCTGCCGTTCGTCACGATCGACCCCGAGACGTCGATGGACCTCGACCAGGCGCTTCACCTGGAGCGCGACGGTGACGGCTACGTGGTGCACTACGCGATCGCCGACGTGGCCGCCTTCGTGGCGCCCGGTGACCCGGTCGACCTGGAGGCCAACAAGCGCGGCGAGACGCTCTACGCCGCCGATGCGAAGATCCCGCTCCACCCCAAGGTGCTCTCCGAGGACGCCGCCTCGCTGCTCCCGGACCAGGTACGCCCCGCCCTGGTGTGGACCCACAGGCTCGACGCGACCGGCGAGGGGACCGACACCTTCGTGGAGCGCGCGCTGGTCAGGTCGCGGGCGAAGCTCTCCTATGAGGGCGTGCAGAAGATGTTCGACGGCGACGGGTTCGCCGAGACCGACTACGCCGACTCCCTCCAGCTGCTGAAGGAGATCGGCGAGAAGCGGATCGCCCTCGAGGCGGCCCGCGGCGGGGTCAACCTGCCGCTGCGCGACCAGGAGATCTCGGTCCAGGGCGATCAGTGGTCGCTGGAGTACCGCGACCTGCTCCCCGTCGAGAACTGGAACGCCCAGATCTCGCTGCTCACCGGCTTCGGGGCGGCCGACCTGATGGTCTACGCCCGCGTCGGGCTCCTCAGGACCCTCCCCGAACCCGACCCCCGAGACGTCCAGCGGCTGCACCGCACCGCTCGGGCGCTCGGGCTGGAGTGGCCCGCGGAGATGCTCTACCCCGACTTCATCCGCTCGCTCGACGGCAAGAACGGCAAGCACGCCGCGATGGCGATCGCGTGCACCCGGCTGCTGCGCGGGAGTGGGTACGCCTCGTTCAACGGCGAGCTGCCCGCGCTGACCGAGCACTCGGCGCTGGCGAACGAGTACATGCACGTGACGGCGCCGCTGCGCCGGCTGATCGACCGCTACGCCGGCGAGGTCTGCCTGGCGCTCTGCGCCGACCAGCCGGTCCCCGACTGGGTCACGACCGCGTTCACCACCCTGCCGGAGACGATGCGTGCCTCCTCGCGCACCAGCGGTGCCTACGAACGCGGCGTCGTCGACCTGGTCGAGGCCGGGGTGCTGCACGACCGGGTCGGAGAGACCTTCACCGCGGTGGTGGTCGAGATCGACGACGAGGACAAGCAGAAGGGCTCGATCACCGTCGAGGAGCCTGCCATCGAGGCCCGGGTCACCGGCGCGACGGCGCTCCCGCTCGGCGAGGAGATCGAGGTACGCCTGGAGACGGCCGACGTCGTCGCCCGGAAGGTCGGCTTCACCATCGCCTGATGGCGGTTGGGCACTCCGACCGGTGATGCGGGTGGGAGCCGGTCGATATCGTGCGCCTCATGACGCACGCCACACCTGAGACCGTGTTCACCTATGGCTCTCCGCAGCTCAAGTTCGGCACCGGCGCCTCGGCCGAGATCGGCTACGACCTCGCGTCGCTGGGCGCCCGCCGCGCCCTCGTGGTGACCGATCCCGGCATCTCCGCGACCGGGCTGCCGCAGCGCGCGGCCGAGCAGATGAAGGCGTACGACGTCACTGCCGTCGTCTTCGACGGCGTCCATGTCGAGCCGACCGACGAGAGCATGCGCGAGGCGGTCGAGTTCGCCCGCGAGCACGGGCCGTTCGACGCGATCGTGGCGGTCGGGGGCGGGTCGAGCATCGACACCGCGAAGGCGGTCAACCTGCTGACCACCAACGACGGCGACCTGATGGACTACCTCAACGCGCCGGTGGGACGGGGGCTCGCGCCGGCCAACCCGCTGCTGCCCCTGGTCGCGGTGCCGACCACCACCGGCACCGGTGCGGAGTCGACGACCGTGTGCGTGCTCGACGTGCTCTCGCTCAAGGTGAAGACCGGGATCTCGCACGCGCGCCTGCGTCCCACGCTGGCCGTCGTCGACCCCGACCTGATGATGACCCAGCCCGCCGGGGTGACCGCCGCCTCCGGGATGGACATCCTGTGCCACGCGCTGGAGAGCTACACGGCCCGCCCCTACACCTCCTACGATCGCAAGTCTCCTGATCAGCGCGTCCCCTACTGCGGCGCCAACCCGATCTCCGACATGTGGTCGGAGAAGGGGCTGTCGCTGCTGGCGGGCTCGTTCCGGCAGGCGGTCGCGCACGGCGACGACACCCTCGCACGCGGTGACATGGCGTTCGCGGCGACCTTCGCGGGTCTGGGCTTCGGCAACGCCGGCGTACACATCCCGCACGCCTGCGCCTACCCGATCGCCGGGCGGGTGCGTGACTTCCATCCGGCGGACTACCCCGGGGACGAGGCGTTGGTGCCGCACGGGATGGCGGTCTCGCTGACCGCTCCGGAGGCCTTCCGCTACACCTTCGACGCCGCCCCCGAGCGGCACCTGCGTGCGGCCCGGCTGCTGGCACCCGGCTTCGACGAGTCTCAGGAGGAGCCGCGCGACCTGCTGCCCCGGGTGCTGAGCGACCTGATGCGGGACATCGGCATCCCGGCCGGGATCGGCGAGGTCGGCTACGTCGCCGGCGACATCCCCGACCTGGTCGAAGGTGCGCTCAAGCAGCAGCGGCTGCTCGCCACCGCGCCGAAGCAGCCGTCGGCGGAGGACCTGACCGGGATCTTCGAGAGGTCCATCACGCTCTGGTGAGGAATGCCCGGCGGGACTTCGGCGTTCGGCTGGTTGTCTTCTTCAACCAAACTCTCCGGAGGTTCACTCGGTGACGTCAGTCCCGCCGCGGCTCTTGCTCGCGCTCGCCCTGCTCTCGGCATCCGCGCCGTTGGCGATCGACTTCTACCTACCGTCCTTCCCGCAGATCGGCAGCGATCTGGGGGCCGCGGCGAGCAACGTCCAGCTCACCCTCACCGCCTTCCTGATCGGGCTCGCGCTCGGACAGATCGCCTGGGGGCCGATCTCCGACCGCTTCGGACGGCTCAAGCCGCTCCTGATCGGGTCGGTCGTGGCCGCCGCGGCCGGTGTGCTGGCCGCGCTGGCACCCACCGTCGAGCTGCTGATCACCGCCCGCTTCATCCAGGCGCTCGCCGCCGCGGCGGGGATCGTGATGGCACGGGCGATCGTCGCCGACGTACTCCACGGCTTCGCCGCCGCCCGAGCGATGTCGATCATGATGTCGATCAGCGGGATCGCGCCGATCCTGGCCCCGGTGATCGGCGGCGCCCTCGCCGGGTTCGTGCCGTGGCGCGGGGTGCTCGGCATCGTGGCCGCGATCGCCGTCGCGCAGGTCGTCGTCGTGATGCTGGTGATCCGCGAGTCGCTCCCCGTCGAGCGCCGCAGCCGCCGGGTCGAGTACGCCGACCTCGGCCGTCTCCTCGCCAAGCCCGCCTTCCTCGGCTACACGCTGACGCAGTCGCTCACGTTCGCCACCCTGATGACGTACGTCTCCTCCTCCTCGTTCCTCTACCAGTCGGTGATCGGTACGTCGGCGGCGGTCTACGGCATCGGGTTCGCGGTCAACGCCGCCTTCCTGACGGTCGCCGGGCTCTTCTCGGCACGGTTGGCCAAGCGGCAGGTGCATCCCGCGCAGATCATCCGGTCGGCGCAGCCGGTGCTCGCCATCGGCGCCCTGTTCGTGCTCGTCGTCGCGCTGCTGCCGGTGCCGAAGGCGCTCATCCTGCTGCCGATCCTGGTCGTCACCACCTGCGTCGGCCTGATCATGGGCAACACCGGCGCCCTCGCCATCGAGCAGGCCCGTCCCTCGGTCGGCGCCGGCTCGGCGCTGATGGGCGGGATCATGTTCCTCGGCGGCGGCCTCGCCTCCCCGCTCGGCGCCGTCGCCGGTGAGCACACCGCGGTTCCACTGGCGATCACCATGGTGGTCACCTCGGTCCTCGGTGCCGTCGCGTTCACCCTCGCCCGCCGCTCCGTAGCCCGCAACCCGGAGTCCGAGGCGGCCTTCGCGACCGCCGCCTAGCAACCCTGCCGATCGAGTCCTTCATCGCCCCGCGCCTCGCGCTCCTGACCAGTGGCGAGATCAGCGAGTTCGAGGAGTGGCCGGAGCCCGGTC
>NZ_JBEPDH010000038.1:0-26846 GCF_040300245.1 Nocardioides sp. NPDC000445
GACCCCCCGGCGGGCCTCGGCTCCCCCCCCGCCGGCCGGGGCTCCCCCCCCGCCGGCCGTTTGGCCCCCCCGTTCCAAACACGCCCGACCTAACTGACGTCTCGGCCGACGTAAGTGACGTCTCGGCTAGAGGGTGGCGGCTGCGGCGACCGGGTCGAAGCCGAAGGGGAGCTCGAGGCGGTGGGCGCGCATGAGGTCGGTGTTGGAGAGTACGTCGACGGTGCGGCCCTCGGCGGCCACGATGCCGCCGTCGAGGATGACGGAGCGCTCGCAGAGCTCGAGGGCGTACGGCAGGTCGTGGGTGACCATCAGCACGGTCACGTCCAGCGAGCGGAGGATGTCGGCGAGCTCGCGGCGGGAGGCGGGGTCGAGGTTGGAGGAGGGCTCGTCCAGGACCAGGATCTCGGGGTCCATCGCCAGCACGGTGGCCACCGCGACCCGGCGGCGCTGGCCGAAGGAGAGGTGGTGCGGGGGCCGGTCGGCGTACTCCTCCATGCCGACCTTCGCGAGCGCCTCGGTCACCTTGGCGTCGAGCTCCGAGCCGCGCAAGCCGAGGTTGGCGGGGCCGAAGGCGACGTCCTCACGGACGGTGCCCATGAAGAGCTGGTCGTCGGGATCCTGGAAGACGATGCCGACGCGGCGGCGGATCTCCTTGATGTTGGCCTTGGTCACGGGAAGCCCGCTCACCGCGACCGATCCGGCGCCGGCGAGGTGGATGCCGTTGAGGTGCAGTACCAGCGTGGTCTTGCCGGCCCCGTTGGGACCCAGCAGCGCGACCCGTTCACCGCGGTGGACGTGCAGGTCGACGCCGAAGAGCGCCTGATGGCCGTCGGGGTAGGCGAAGGCGAGGCCGCGTACGTCCAGGACTGGAGTGGTCATCGAGGCATTCTCCCTGTGTAGCCGCGCGAGACCATCGCCAGGTGCACCCGCTCGCCGCGCTCGAAGGAGCGGATGAACAGCGCGCCGACCGAGCGGGCCAGCACCGGCCAGTGGAGCGGGTTGCGGGCCTCGAAGCCGCGGGAGGCGCGCGCGACCGCCATCCGGCGCATCTCGTCGGTCACCACCTCCAGGTAGCGCACCATGAACGCCATGATCTGCACCAGCTGCTGAGGCAGCCGCAGCCGCTCCAGGCCGTGGACCAGTTCCTGGGGCGTCGTGGTCGCGGCGAGCAGCAGCCCGGCGATCACACCGAGGGTGCCCTTGACGAGCAGCCCCCACGCCGAGAGCAGACCCGACTCGCTGAGGCTGAGTCCGAGCACCTCGATCCGCGGCCCGTGCGCGATGAAGGGCATCAGCACCGCGAAGACCACGAACGGCGTCTCGACCACCATCCGCTTCAGCACCCAACCCGGGCGCACCCGCGCCACGGCGCCGACCGTCACCAGGACCGCGAGGAAGAAGGCGTACGCAGCGAACCACTCCCGCGGCGTCGCCACCACCACGAGCATGAAGCCGATCAGGGCGAGCACCTTCAGATGGGCGGGCACAGCTCAGGCCTCGTCGGAGGAACGACGGCGGACGACCAGGGCCAGACCACCGGCGATGACGAGCACCACCACGGTGCCGATCACGCCGGCGAGACCGCCGGAGAGCCGCTCGTTGTCGACGCCCTTCGTGCCGTAGTCGGCCAGCGGGCCGTCGGCCGCGCCGTGCTCCGAGGCGCTGTCGAGGAAGCCGGTCTTGCCGGCGACGTACTCGAGGCCGTCGGGGTGGGCGGAAGCGTAGTAGGAGACCACCCCGGCCAGGAGCAGCGCGACGACGGCGATGCCGACGGCGACCCACTTGAACGGCACGGTCTTCGCGGACTCGCTCATGCCGCCGCCTCCGTAGTAGAAGGCAAAGAATACGGAAGCGACGGCCTGAGGCCTACTGTCGCTCGCTGTCGCTCGCTCATGCCACCGACTCCTTCGGCTTGATCACCAGGTCTCGCTCGGCGATCACGCCTCGCGCGGCGTAGACGAGGTCGGGGCGTACGGACAGGATCGCGCCGACCGCGAGGAACGTGATCGCGCCCTCGCCCAGACCAATCACCGTGTGCCAGCCGAGCATCGCGGTGGCCAGCGTGGTCAGCGAGATGTCGGCGGTGCCACCGACCGCGTAGAGCGCGGTGAAGACGGCTGCCGCCGCGGGGACGGAGAGGAAGGCGCCGATCGCAGCCGCGGGGGCGACCAGCCCGACGCGCTTCGGCAGCACCTTGATCAGCACCCGGCTCACGAACCAGCCGACGAGCACAGTGGTGACGGCCATGAGCAGGATGTTGGTGCCGAGCGCGGTGATGCCGCCGTCGGCGAAGAGCAGGGACTGCACGATCAGCACGACCGAGACGCACAGCACCCCGGTCCACGGCCCCACCAGCACCGCCGCCAGCGCGCCACCCATCAGGTGACCGCTCGTGCCCGCTCCCACCGGGAAGTTGAGCATCTGGGTCGCGAAGACGAACGCGGCCACGAGGCCGGCCAGCGGGGCGGTCTTGTCGTCGAGCTCACGGCGCGCGCCGCGCAGCGCGACGCCGACCGCGACGACAGCGACTGCACCGGTGGCGATCGACGTCGGCGCGTCGAGAAAGCCGTCGGGGACGTGCATGGTCACCTCATTGATCTGCGTGGGGGTCGGTCGAAGTGGAACCCGAGAGGAAACTGCTAACGCGAACTTATCGCAATAGCCTCGCCCGCGCACTGTCCGGTCGGACAGTGAATCAAGACTTCAGAAGTGTCAATCGACGCCAAATGAATACTTCTCAAGTCATGACTGCGCGCGTACCGTCGACGGCATGAGCAGCTCCGCCAACGACATCGTCATCTGCGAGCCCCTCCGCACCCCGGTCGGCCGGTTCCTCGGCGCCCTGGCGCCGCTGACCGCGACCGACCTCGCCACGACGGTCCTGCGCGAGCTGGTCGCGCGAACCGGCCTCCAGGAGGGCGACGTCGACGACGTCATCCTCGGCAACGGCTACGCGAGCGGCGAGAACCCCGCCATCGGCCGCATCGCGGCCCTCGACGCCGGGCTCGGCACCGGCGTCCCCGGCCTCCAGATCGACCGTCGCTGCGGTTCGGGCCTGCAGGCGATCCTGTACGCCGCGGGCTCGGTCGCCACCGGCGCCGCGAACCTCGTCGTGGCCGGCGGTGCGGAGTCGATGTCCAACGTCGAGCACTACGCGCTCGGGCTGCGCGGCGGGGTGAAGCAGGGCGGCATCGAGCTGCTCGACCGCCTCGACCGGGCTCGCGAGACCGCCGGCGGCAAGGACCACCCGCTCCCCGGCGGCATGATCGAGACCGCCGAGAACCTGCGCCGTGAGTACGGCATCGGGCGCGAGGAGCAGGACGAGCTCGCACTGCGCTCCAACCAGCGTGCCGTCGCCGCCCACGAGGCCGGCAAGTTCGCCGACGAGCTCGTTCCGGTGACCGTCCCCGGCGGCCGCCGCAAGCCCGATGTCGTCGTCGACCGCGACGAGCACCCCCGTGCCGACATCTCCCTGGAGAAGCTCTCCGCGCTGCGCCCGATCCGGCTGAAGGTCGACGAGGAGTCGACCGTCACCGCCGGCAACGCCTCCGGCCAGAACGACGGCGCCGCCATGTGCGTGGTGACCACGCGCGCCGAGGCCGAGCGGCGCGGCCTGACTCCCCTGCTGGCGCTCAAGTCGTGGGCCGTCACCGGCTGCGAGCCCGAGCGGATGGGCATCGGCCCCGTTCTCTCCAGCCGCGCCGCACTCGATCGGGCCGGGCTCACCCTCGACGAGATCGACCTGATCGAGCTCAACGAGGCCTTCGCCGCCCAGGTCCTCGCCGTCCTGCGCGAGTGGAAGATCGACGCCACCGACGAGCGGCTCAACCCCAACGGCTCGGGCATCTCGCTGGGCCACCCGATCGGCGCCACCGGCGCGCGCATCCTCGCCACCGCCGCCCGCGAGGCGCAGCGACGCGAGGCCCGGTACGTCCTGGAGACGATGTGCATCGGTGGCGGGCAGGGGCTCGCGGCGGTCTTCGAATCGGTGCACTGAAGTCAGCAGAGCGACGTACGAAATCCTTCGAGAGAGCAGAGAAGACATGGGTCTGGACAAGGTGGTCGGGTCGGCCGCGGAGGCCGTTGCCGACATTCACAGCGGGGCCAGCCTGGCCGTGGGCGGCTTCGGGCTGGTGGGAATCCCGTGGTTCCTGATCGAGGCGCTGCGCGAGCAGGGTGCGGACGACCTGATGGTGGTCTCCAACAACTGCGGCGTCGACGGCGCCGGGCTCGGGCTGCTGCTCGATGACCACCGCATCTCCCGGGTGATCGCGAGCTACATCGGCGAGAACAAGGAGTTCGGGCGCCAGTACCTGGCCGGCGAGATCACCCTCGAGCTCACCCCGCAGGGCACGCTCGCGGAGCGGATGCGCGCGGGTGGTAGCGGGATCGGCGCCTTCTACACCCCGACCGGCGTCGGCACGATGGTCTCCGACGGCGGCCTGCCCTACCGCTACAACCCCGACGGGACGGTCGCCGAGGCCTCCGAGCCGAAGGAGGTCAGGGAGTTCCACGGCAAGCAGATGGTGCTCGAGGAGGGCATCATCACCGACTTCGCGCTGGTCCGCGCGACCCGCGTCGACCGGGCCGGCAACGCCCAGTTCAACGCCTCCACGCGCAACTTCAACGTACCGGCCGCGATGGCCGGTCGGGTGACCGTCGTCGAGGCCGAGGAGGTCGTCGAGGTCGGTGAGATCGCCCCGGCCGACGTCCACCTTCCGGGGATCTTCGTGAAGCGGATCGTCGCGCTCACGCCCGAGCAGGCAGCGCGCAAGGACATCGAGAAGCGTACGACGCGCGGCGAGCGCCCGACCACGAACCAGGAGGCCTGAGTCATGGCTTGGGACCGCAACCAGATGGCCGCACGCGCCGCGCAGGAGCTGCAGGACGGCGACTACGTCAACCTCGGGATCGGCCTGCCGACGCTCATCCCCGACTACATCCCGGAGGCCTCGACGGTGGTGCTGCACGCCGAGAACGGCATCCTCGGCGTCGGCCCGTTCCCCTACGAGGACGAGGTCGACCCCGACCTGATCAACGCGGGCAAGCAGACCGTGACCGTGCTCGCGGGGGCTTCCTACTTCGACTCGGCGACCTCGTTCGCGATGATCCGCGGCGGCCACATCGACGTCGCCGTCCTCGGCGCGATGCAGGTCTCGACCAACGGCGACATCGCCAACTGGATGGTGCCCGGCCAGATGGTCAAGGGCATGGGCGGCGCGATGGACCTCGTCTCCGGCGCCGGGCGGGTGATCGTGCTGATGGAGCACGTCACCAAGAAGGGTGCGCCCAAGCTGCTCTCGGCCTGCGACCTGCCGCTGACCGGTCGCGGGATCGTGAAGCGGGTCATCACGGATCTCGGCGTTCTCGATGTGGCTGGCGCAGCGTTCGAGCTCGTCGAGCTCGCTCCCGGGGTGACGTACGACGAGGTCGTGGCGGCCACGGGCGCGCCGGTCGTCGACAAGACCGTCGCCGTGACTGCTTAGTCTCGCTATTCAAAACCCGAGCCTCGCTTCGTAACTCGCGTTTGCACTCTGTCGTTCCAGGTGTGACATCCAACACACCCCTGGAGTGAGTCGTGAAACTCGGCAGACTGGCATTCCTCGTAGCGTTCCTGGCTCTGGTCGCGGCTTTCCTGCCACCGGCGCACTCCGCGTCTGCGGCGGCTCAGGCGCCGCAGGCGCGGGCCGGGACGTGGAACCCTCGTCCGGCGACGTACGGCGTGGTGGTCGAGAAGGACATCCAGCTGACCATGTCCGACGGGGTGGTGCTGCGCGCGGACGTCCACCGTCCGGCGAAGGCGGACGGGACGCCGGCGGCGGGCCGGTTCCCGGTGATCCTGACCCAGAACCCCTACAACAAGAACGCCTCCGGCGGGGGCGGCGGCGACTACTTCGTCGAGCGCGGCTACGTCTGGGTCCAGACCGACGTACGCGGCACCGGCTCCTCCGCGGGCCAGTGGGACGCGTTCGGCGACCGTGAGCAGAAGGACGGCCTCGAGGTCGCCAACTGGGCGACCTCGAAGAAGCGCCCGTGGAGCAACGGCGAGCTCGGCCTGTGGGGCGCGTCCTACATGGCGATCAACCAGTTCTTCACCGCCGCTCAGCACCCGCGCGGACTGAAGGCGATGTTCCCGATCGTGCCCGCCGGCGACGTCTACCGCGACGTCGTCGCCTCCGGCGGCCAGATCGACGCCGGGTTCATCCCGCTGTGGTTCGGGCTGGTCACGGGCGCCGGACTGGTGCCGCCGGCCGTCAACCAGACCCGCCCCGACGCCACCTTGACCACGCTGCTGCAGCACGTCGGTGGCGCGCTCGGGTTCCAGGTACCGATGCTCGTGAGCGCGGTTCTGGGCAGCGACGCCGGTTACGACGGACCCTTCTACCGGAAGCGGTCACCGCTGAGCGTGGTCGACGAGATCGACGTACCGACGTTCGTGACGGCCGGGCAGTACGACATCTTCCAGCGCGGCACACCGATGCTCTTCGACCGGATGCAGAAGAACGGCGTCGACACCAAGCTGCTCATCGGACCGTGGACGCACGCCGAGGCGGCCACCGGCGCCGGCCTGGAGGGCAGCGGGATCAACAGCATGGGCGAGATGGCCCTGCGGTGGTTCGACACCCACCTCAAGGGTCTGCCCGACGCCACCCTCGACCGCGACGTCGCGCCGGTGACCTACCACGAGATCGGCTCCGGGAAGTGGCGCACGATGCAGTCGTGGCTCGGGAGCGAGGTCCGTGCGAAGACGTACGCCCTCGGGTCGGCGCTGAAGCCCGTCGGCGGAGACACGATCATGCCGCTGCCGGTGCAGGGGCTGTGCTCGCGCAGCACCGCGCAGTGGACCGCCGGCGCCCTCGCGATCCCAGGCTGCGAGACCGACAACCGGATCAACGACGCGCTCGGGGTCTCCTACGAGACCGCGCCGGCGACGTCGGACCTGGCCTTCTCCGGCCCGCTCAACGCCGACCTGTCCGTCTCCACGACCGGCACCGACGGCCTGATCTCTGTCTCGGTCGAGGACGTCGCGCCCGACGGGTCCGTCGACCGCATCACCGGCGGCTGGCAGACCCTGCGCCACCGTGCCGTCACCGCGTCGAAGTCGCGGACGCTGAACGGTCAGGTCGTCCAGCCCTGGCATCCCTTCATCCGTCAGGCCGAGCAGGCGGTCCGGCCCGGGACGATCTATCGCGTGCCCGTCGAGGTCTTCCCCACCGGCGCGGTGATCGAGAAGGGCCACCGGCTCCGGGTCACCGTCCACTCCTACGACGTCCCCCACCTGCTGCCCAACGTGAAGCAGCTCGTCCGCGGCGTCGCCGGCGTGGTCACGGTCCACCACACCAAGACGAACCCCTCGACGCTGGTCCTCCCGGTCAGGAGGTAGCGCCGAGGGGTCGGCTTCTGGCGTCGAGACGTCAGAGACTGGCGGCCTCGTCCGGCACGCGCTCGGCGACCTTCGGGTCCCGGGCGCGTGCCGCGTCCACGAGCAGGTACGCCGCGATCGCGGCTCCCGCAGCCAGTGCGACCGCGGCCGAGGCGTAGGCGGCGCCGTAGCCGACGGTCGTGACCAGACCGGCGGCGATCAGAGTGCCGAGGAACCCACCGAGCTGCTGGGTGGTCGTGGTCAGGCCCGACCCGATGCCGGCGTGCTCCGGCGCCAGCGCGCCCATCGCCAACGCCGTCACCTGCGGCATCGCGAGGCCGAAGCCGAGGCCCATCACGACCGCGCCGGGGAGAACGTCCAGGGCGAAGCCGCCCGCTCCGGGGAGGCGAACCAGGTAGACCATGCCTGCGACGAAGGCGAGGACTCCGACGAGCAGGACGCGCTCGGACCCGAACCGTTCTGCCAGCGTGGCGCTGAAGCCGAGGCTGGCGACGGCGATCACCACGCTGACCGGAAGGAACGCCAGGCCGGTCGAGAGCGCGCCGAACCCGAGCGTGTCCTGCAGGTAGAGCGTCGTGACGAACTGGAACGTGAATCCGCCGAAGGTCAGGGTCAGCAGGATCAGGTTCCCGAGCGCGAACCTGCGCTGGGCGAACAGGCCGCGCGGGAGCAGGCCGCCCTTGGCGCCGGTCGGCGGCGTACCCTCCACCGCGCGGAGCGCGACGATCAGGGCGATGATCCCGAACGGCACGTTGATCAGGAAGGCCCAGCGCCAGGACGCGACGTCGGTGAGTACGCCACCCAGGACCGTCCCCACCGACGCACCGATCGAGCCGACGAAGGCGAGCACGGCGAAGGCGCGGAGGCGCTCGCGGGGCTCGGCGTAGAGGCCGGCGATCATGCCGAGCACCACGGCCGAGGCGATGCCGCCGCCGAGGCCTTGGACGAATCGTGCGAGGACCAGGGAGATCGGGTCCCAGGCGATGCCGCACCATGCCGAGGCGAGCGTGAAGATGCTCAGCCCGGCGAGAAAGACCGGGCGGGTGCCGAACGCGTCGCCGGCCCGGCCCGCGGGGAGCAGGACGAGCGCGAAGGCGAGCAGGAAGCCGTTGACCACCCAGGACAGCGAGGCGTCGCCGAAGCCCAGGTCGTCGCGGATTGCAGGAAGGGCGACGGTCACGACCGTGCCGTCGAGGATCACCATCAGCTGAGTGGCTGCGAGGGTCGCGAGCGCGACTGTCTTGGTCGTCATAGATACGACCATAGAAGATTGTTTGTTATGAAACAATCTATTTCGGGATATTCAGTTGTAAACCCATCCCTAGCGGGACGAGGCAGGCGCGCGACGCCGCAGCGTCATCGTGTGCGACGGCGTCGCCCACGGCCCCTCGACGAGGTGCTGCAGCGCCTCGATGAACGCCTCGCCCTCGCTCGGCGCCAGACCCTCGAGCGCCTTGGCGACGGTCGCGTTGTAGGCCTTCGAGGCCTCCTCGAGCGCCTTCACGCCGGCCGGCGTGAGCGCGACGATGCGGGCACGGCGGTCGGTGGTCGAGACGCGTCGCTCGGCCAGGCCGCGCCGCTCGAGGTTGTCGAGGGTGGTGACCATCGTGGTCTTGTCCAGCATCGCCATCTCGGCGACGGCGTTCTGGGTGTACTCCCCCTCGGCGGCCTTCATCAGCACGCAGTACTCCCGCACCGAGAGCTCCAGGTCGGCCAACGCCTCGCCGACCTGGGCCGCGAAGGCGTGCGCGGACTGGTTGAGCAGGAACAGCAGGTCGATACGCGGTCCGGTCATGAACTAGATCTTAACGAATCATCCGATACCGAACTATCTTCTGACCAACTATCTAACCCAAACGGCGCCCGACCCCGCTGACATCGGGATCGAGCGCCGTCCGGCATCGCCTCAGAGATATTGCGCGAGGTCCGCCTGGATCTCTTCGGGCGTCACCTGCGGCTCGTAGCGCTTGACGACCTCGCCCTCGCGACCGATGAGGAACTTGGTGAAGTTCCACTGGATGTCGCCCGGCGCCTCGGCACGCAGGAACTCGTAGAGCGGAGCAGAGTTCTCCCCGTTGACATCGACCTTGGAGAGGACCGGGAACGTCACGTCGTACGTCGTCTTGCAGAACTCCTGGATCTCGTCGTCGGTGCCGGGCTCCTGACCCATGAACTGGTTGCACGGGAACCCGATGACCTCGAGGCCGGAGTCCTTGCTGGCCCGGTAGAGCGCCTCCAGGCCCTCGTACTGCGGTGTCAGACCACACTTGCTGGCTACGTTGACGATCAGCAGCAGCTTGCCCTTGTAGTCGCTGAGCGAGACGGTGCTGCCGTCAGCGGCGGTCGCTTCGAAGTCGTACGTGGTGGTCACAGGTCTCTCCTCGATCGAGTTGCGGTGCAGGGGGACAACCTTGCTCCGCCCGAGGTTATGCCCCGCGCTGGTGCGGAACCGACGAGGCCTCCTCGGCCAGGCGCCGGTCACGCGCGACCGTCATGATCGCGGCCGACATCCATTCCAGAGCCTCGGGCATCTCGAAGGCGATCTCCTCGAGCAGCGTCGGCATGTCGTGCCGGCCCACCGAGAGGAGCATCTCGCTGAGCGAGCCGTCGGGCGCGGTGACCATGAACCGGAACTCGATCGCTTCGGCGGTCACCGTCGCGGCACACCGACTGGTCTCGAACGTCCACGGCGCACGGCGGGCACTGCCGTGGGTGCCGGGAGTCGTCATGACCGCGCATCCTATTCAGGTTGCCGCCCCGACCGCACCCCTTTCACTCCTCGGATCAGCCCTCGAACAGTGATTCGAATCTCGTCACCAGACACACCACCCCGACGCACGCGAAGTGGCCCGAGGACCGGTACGTTCGTCCGCGGTCATTCAGCGGGGGAACACTGGAGAGGGACACAACTTCACATGATGGGCGGGCATCACGCGGCCTCTGGGGCTGCCGCGTGGATCGCAGTGACATCGTCGGCACCGATCGCGTTCGGGTGGTATCCGGGCGTCTCGGACATAGGCGTGATGACCGGCACCCTGGTGTGCGCCGGCGCCGCGCTGCTTCCGGACGCGGACCACCACAACGGCACGATCGCCCACTCGCTGCCGCCGGTCTCCGAAGGCTTGACCAAGATCGTCGGGCAGGTCTCCGGCGGCCACCGCAACGGCACCCACTCGATCCTCGGCGTACTCGCCTTCACTGGACTCGCCTGGGGCGCGGGGAAGCTCTCGCTCGAGACCGAACGTTTCGGGAGCATCCTGATCGGCCCGGGGATCATGTGCGTCCTTCTGGTCGCCTTCGCCATGGACGCGCTGAAACTCACCCGCAAGGGCGTCCACTGGCCTTGGATCCCGGCGGTCGCTCTGGCGACGGTGATCGCCATCTTCGCGCCCGAGGAGTGGTGGTGGATGCCCTTCTCCGTCGCGCTCGGCTGCGTCGTGCACCTGATCGGCGACTTCGTGACCACGATGGGGATCCCGCTGTTCTGGCCGATCGCGCCGAAACCGCCGCGGTGGGTCCGGCGCAACAAGTGGCTGCCGTTCGACAACATGTGGACCCGGGGCGGCCACTTCGCCCTCCCGATCCTCGGCGACGCCGGCTCCATCCGGGAGTGGGTCGTGATGACCCCGATCAGCCTGTACGCCGTCGTCGGCTTCGGCTGGGCGCTGCTGAGCCAGATGGGCTTCGACGTCGAGAGCCGCTGGGACGTCCTGGTCTCGAACCTCAGCACCCTCGTCTGACCGACGGCTCGCCGCTCAGCTCTCGACGGAGCGCCGACGCCCGCGGAGCGGGCGAACGAGGAACATCCCGGCCAGCAGCGCGAGCGCTGCGAGGAACGCGGCGACGCCGAGCACGCCGCTCAGGACGACCTTGGTCTGGATGCCACGGTGCTCCTCGGCGACATCGTCGGAGACGATCAGCGTCATCGCCACGATGGTGTCCTTGAGGAGCTGGATGAAGCGGGTCATGTCCTCGGTCCAGACCTGCGCGGCCGGCCGTCCCGGGGCGTTGGACTCCAGGTCCCGGACCGCGCCCGCGAGGGAGCCGTCGTTGATGACCTGGATGACGGCGTTCTGCGACACCAGGCCGCGCGACCCGTCGGCGAAGGTGCCGTCCGAGATCTTGTCCAGCGCCTTCTGGGTGGCCTTCGGGGCGTCGCCGTAGAAGGAGCGCGAGGTGAGCTGCCAGGACGTACGTGCCTCGCTCATCGCCTCCATCGACTCCTCGTCGATCTTCCCGGTCATGAGCGCGGGCACCATCACCGCGCGCTCGATCCCCAGCGACTCGGAGGCAGACCTGACGTACTTGAGGTTGGTGACCTGCTTGTAGATCTTCTCGTTGCGGATGTTGGGCATCTCGGTCGCGAAGTCGAGCAGCTCGTAGGCGGTGTCGGTGTAGGCGGCGACCGCAGCATCCGTGCTCGCCTTGTCGCCTTCCTCGAGGTCGGTGCGGTAGGCGTCGATGCTCTTGAGGACGGTGTAGGTGCGCTCGACGCGCTCCCGCAGGCTCGGGGTGTCGGCGAGGTCGACCTTGGTGATGTCGTCGTGCCACGCCTCGATCGAGTCGTCGGTCACCTGGCGATAGGCCTGCCGGACCGCGTCCGGGACCTGGTCGGAGCTGAGCGCGTCCCGCTCGAAGATGAGGTCCATCCCGAGCTCGTAGCTCTCCGGGAGCGCTCCGGCGATCGTCACCGCGCGACTGGAGACGGCACGCTCGTCGAGCGCATCGGCGAAGGTCAGCCCACCGAGGACCAGGGCGATCAGCACCGGGACCAGCAGCACGGCGAGGACCCGGGTGCGGAGGAACCTCGGCTTCGGGGCGGCATGGGACCGAGGCGTACGCTGCGCCGACTCGACCACGCCGGCGACCGCCGTGACCGACGAGACCGAGGCGGCTGAGGAACCCGCGGACGACGAGAGCGCCAGGGGCTTGAGCCCGGCGGGCAGCTCGCGGCTGCCGACCGGAACCGGGGGCACGACCTCGGGCCGGCGCGCGAAGCCGACGACCTCGCCCGCGGTGGGCCGCCGGGAGGGGTCCTTGTCCATCATCGACGCCACGAACTCGTCCACATGGGACGGCACGGTGACGACGTCGTTGACGTGCGGGACCGGCGCGGTCACGTGCTGGTAGATCATCGAGACCGGCTCGGAGCCGGCGTACGGGGCGCGTCCGGTGAGCAGCTCGAAGTACACGCAGCCGAGCGCGTAGATGTCGCTCGGTGGGCCGACCACGTTGTCGGCGGCCTGCTCGGGCGAGATGTAGGGCAGGCTCCCCATCACATGGCGGGTCGAGGTGAGCCGCTCGGCCTGGTGGTTGGCCAGCTGGGCGATGCCGAAGTCGAGCACCCGGATCCGGCCGTCGCCGTCGTAGACGAGGTTGGACGGCTTGATGTCGCGGTGGATGATCCCGGAGGAGTGGACTGCTGTGAGCGTACGCGCGACCTGGACCATCGCCTCGCTCGCCTCCTCGACGGTGAACCGCCCCTGCTTCTCCAGGCGGTCGGCCAGTGTCGGGCCGGGAAGCAGCTCCATGACGAGGTAGACGATGCTGCCGTACTCGGTCTGCTCGACGCCGACGTCGTGCACCTGCACCGTGCCGGGGTGGCTGGCCGCCGTCGTCGAGAGCGCCTCACGCCGGAAGCGCTCGGTCACCTTGGGGTCGGCGGAGGTCTCCACGACCTTCACGGCGACCCAGCGTTCGAGCCTGATGTCGGCCGCCTGCCAGACCTCGCCCATCCCGCCGCGGCCAAGCAGTCGGTGCAGGCGGTACCGGCCTGCGATCGGGGGGCGCGTTCGCATGCGCATATGTTGTCGGACTCACACCCCGTGCGTCTCGTGTACGCACCGATGAAATCCGCCGATCTTTGCTATCGTCGCCGGTTTACGCATCAACTGATCGCCCTCGCGCACGGAGCAGCGCGACCCCGAGCCCAGCGAGCACCACCAGCACGATGCCGGTGAAGACTCCCCAGGCGATCGTCTGGTTCTGGGCGTCCCTGTGCTCGCGCTCGACGTCGTCGGCGAGCCGGCTGGCGGCGTCGACGACCACCTCCTTGAGGTCCTGGACGTAGCTGGCGGCATCGGCCAGCCAGAGCTGTTCCACGGGCCTCCCGTCGGCGCTGTCCTCAAGCTGTCTGACGACGTCCTCGACGTCGCGGGCGTTGAGCACCCGGATGACGGCACGCTGGGACGAGACCGCGTACGACCCGAACTCGAAGGACCGGCCCGAGATCCTGTCGAGCCGCTGCCGTGTCGCCGCGTCAGCGCGCGTGTAGATCGACTCCGAGTGGGTCGCCCAGGAGTCCTGGGCCGCGCTGAGGTCGGAGATGCCCTGGTCGCTGATCCGCTCGTTCCGCAAGGCGTTCGCCATGATCCTCCGCTCGAATCCGAGCACCTCCGAGACGGAACCGATCAGCTCCAGGTTCCGGGCCTGCTTGGCCAGCTCGTCGTCTCGGAACGAAGGCAGCTCGGCGGCGAGGTCGAAGAGCCCGTTGACCGCGTTCGTGTACAGCTCGACGGCCGCCAGCTTGCCGGCCCTGTTCCCCGCCCGGGCGGCGGCGCGGATGTCCGAGAGCCGCTCGAGGGCGGCGGCCGACCTCTCCGTACGCCGCCGCAGACCCGGATCGCCGGCGGTGTCCAGCTTCTCGACCTCGGCGGTCCAGGCCTCGATGGACCGGTCGGTGATCTGGAGGAAGTCCTCGGTCAGCACCGCATCGGTCCGCAGCGCGTCGCGTTCGATCGATAGATCGAAGGCGAGCTGGAAGCTGGTCGGCAAGATGTTGGCCAGCGGCGCGGCGCTGCCGACGTTCGACATCGTGTCGCCGGCCCGGAGCGTGCCCCAGCCCCCGAAGACCAACCCCGGCAGGACCAGGACCATCAGCACACCCAGCAGCGTGGGCGAGAGGCGCGGGCCTCTGATGTCGGCCGGACGTACGATCCGCTTCGGCGGCGGAGCGACGCCGCTCTCGAGCACCGTCGCCACCTCGTCGGCTCGGGGCCGCTTGGCAGGATCCGGGTCGAGCATGGCGGTCGTGATGCCGTCGAGGTGGCCGGGCACGGTCACCAGCGTGCCGACCCGCTCGGGCACGAGCCCGGCGTACGGCGGGCGCCCGGCGAGCAGCTCGAAGAACACGGCGCCGAGGGAGTAGACGTCGCTCGCCGGCCCGATCCGCTTGCGGTCGATCTGCTCGGGGGACATGTACGGCAGGCCCTCCCCGCCGCGGGGCGCAGGCGCACCGATCAGTCCGATCCGGCCGTCGGGGGCGTACCCGATGGTGGCCGGCCTGATGTCTCCGTGCACCTGCCCGGCGGCGTGGCCCGAGGCGAGGAGGCGCGCGACCTGCGCGACGATGCTCGAGGCCTCTTCAGGGGCGAACGGGTGCTGCTCGACAAGCCGGCCGGCAAGATTCCGACCGGACAGAGCGGGTCCGCCCTGTCCGGTCAGATGGTTCAAATGCTGGCGACCGGCGCGTGGGGGACGGATACGCATGGGTCCATAGTCCCTGGTGAGCACCCCTGACGCCCCGGCCTCAGCCGAGAGTTTTCCTGGACTTGGCCAAGAGTTCGACTCCCCCGAGGGCTAACCCGGCCGAAGCCTGATGCCGTACTGCTGCACCTTTCGGTAGACGGTGGCGCGCGACATCCCGAGCTCCGCGGCCGCCTCCTGCATGGTGATCCCCGGACGGGTCAGCACGCGGACGATCTCTCCGCGTTCGAAGGCATCGATGCGGGACAGCGGCCGCCTGGTGTCGGAGAGTACGTCGGCGGGAAGGTGACGCAGGTCGATCAGGTCACCGGCGCTCACGGCCCGCTGGACGACATGGACGAGCTCGGCGACGTTGCCCGGCCAGCCGTGGTCGTGCAGCGCCCGCTCCGCGGCCGGCGTCAGCGCGATCTCCCGGCCCCGCACCCGCAGCCCCACCCGATGCGCCAGTGGAAGGACGTCCTCGGGCCGCTCCCGCAGCGGCGGCACCTCGACCACGGTGTCGACCAGGTCGGCCAGGGCCGCCGGGATGCCGTCGAAGGACTCGGCGGTCATCGCGAACGGCACGCCTGCGACCGCCCCGGGCGCCGCCTCGACGAGCAGGGCGTGCAGCCGCTCGGCCACCCAGGCGGGAAGCATGTTCACGTCGCGTACGACCACCGCGGTGTCCTGCTTGGCGAGCTCCGGCGTCCACAGCGACAGCCAGGCCTCGGCGTCGGCCGGCTCCGGGGCGGAGGCCGCCAGGATCCGGTCGCGGGGCCGCAGGTCGCGGAACGCCTGGGCGACCAGGGTCGTACGCCCCACCCCCGGCTCCCCGACCACGGCGACCCGTCGGCCGACCCGAAGCGCGTCGCGGACACTCCCGAGCGCCTCGCACCAGGCGGAGGAGAGGTCGCGGAGGCTGCCGGCGCCCGGCTCCAGCCGAGGCGCCTCGACCCGGAACACCTCACCGCGGGGAGCCGGCCGCGGCGAGCGGCCGTGAGCACGGGCGAGCATGAGCGACGCGGTGTTGCTGGCCGCCGACTGCGCCAGGGCGAGCAGCAGATCGTGGGACGACTCCGACCAGGTGGTCAGGTTGACGCTCCCCTCCAGGCGTCCGCTGATCGGGTCGATCACCGGAGCGGCGGCACAGGTGTAGCTGCACAGCGAGAGCGAGTAGTGCTCCTCGGCCCGGACCACGGTGGGTGTCCGGTCGGCCAGCGCGAGACCGAGCCCGTTGGTGCCCGCCGCGCGCTCGGCGTAGCTGAACCCCGGCGCCAGGTGGACGGCATCGAGGTCCCGGAGCAGCTGCTGGTCTCCGCTGAGCCGGTTGAGCACCAGGCCGACGGGATCGGTGAGCATCAGGCTGACCGGCTCGCCGACGAGCGTCCGGTGGAGGTCGTCGAGCACCTCCTGGCCGCACTGGAAGAAGAGCGACTCCTGGTCGTAGGCGCCGGAGAAGACCGGGTCGACCTCCTCGACGGAGACCCCGTACTCCTGGCTGCGCTGCCAGGAGGCGCGTACGCGCGGCGCCAGCGCCGACGCGTCGACGGCCGCGGTGCGCTGCGCGATCGGATGACGCCCTGTCATGTGATCGACGTTACATCCGCCGGTCGGCGGAGACAGCCGGACGGCGTCTCAGATTGAGACGGTCGAGGTCTCACATTGAGACGCCGCACCCCTGATCTGCGCGTCGCAGCCGCCCTAGCGTCCTGTGACGAAAGCCACAGATCGGAGGAACCCGATGTACACCAAGAACAACGAGTCGTACTTCGTCGTCGACGCCCACGTCGCTCTCTGGGACGCCCGTCCGGAGAACCAGCGCAACATCCATGGCAAGCAGTTCATCGACTGCTTCTACGACTACCACCGCAACCTCTCCCCCGAGGCGGAGCACTGGTCCTACGAGGACTACCTCTACCAGGGCGGCGAGCGGCTGATGCACGACCTGTTCGAGGTCGGCTACGTCGACCACGCGATCTTCCAGCCGGCCCACCTGGGCGAGTTCTACACGAACGGGTTCGGACAGACCGAGGAAGCCTCGCAACTGGCGGCGAAGCACCCCGACAGGCTGACGTACAACCACCACTTCGACCCCCGCAACGGCGAGGCCGGCCTCGAACAGCTCCACGCCGACGCCGAGCGGTTCGGGCTCAAGGGGGTGAAGCTCTACACCGCCGAGTGGCACGGGGAGTCGCGCGGCTGGAAGCTGACCGACCCTTGGGCGTACCGCTACTTCGAGGCCTGCCGCGAGCTCGGGATCACCAACATCCACATCCACAAGGGCCCGACGATCCGGCCGCTGGACCGCGACGCGTTCGACGTCGCCGACATCGACCACGTCGCCAGCGACTTCACCGACCTCAACTTCATCGTCGAGCACGTCGGCCTGCCCCGGCTGGAGGACTTCTGCTGGATCGCCACCCAGGAGCCCAACGTGCACGGTGGGCTGGCGGTCGCGATGCCGTTCATCCACACCCGGCCGCGCTACTTCGCGCAGATCCTCGGCGAGCTCGTCTACTGGATTGGCGAGGACCGGATCCAGTTCTCCTCCGACTATGCGATCTGGACGCCGAAGTGGCTGATCGAGCGGTTCGTCGACTTCCAGATCCCGGAGGACATGACCGAGTACGCCCCGCTCACCGTCGCGCAGAAGAAGAAGATCCTGGGCCTCAACGCCGCGAAGATGTACGGCCTGGAGGTGCCCGCCGAGCTGCGGCTGCCCGAGGCGGACGAGACCGCGACAGGTCCCCGTGAGCCCGAGCGGGCAGACCTCGCGGCGGTGTGACATGACCTTGCTGACCTGCGAGAACACTCGTGCCACCGAGGCGTACGCCGTGCTTCACGCCGTCGTCGACCCCGAGCTCGACGAGCCCATCACCGACCTGGGCTTCGTCCGGTCGCTGACCGTCTCCCCCACCGCACCGGACGGCGAGACGATCAGGGTCGAGGTCCATCTGCGGCTGCCGACGTCGTTCTGCTCCCCCAACTTCGCCTACCTGATGGCGAGCGACGCCAAGGACGCGCTGACCGCGCTGCCATGGACCGACCAGGTGGTCGTCGAGCTCGACGACCACCACGACTCCGACCTGATCAACGCCGGGCTGGCGGCCGATGCCGGCTATCTCGGCACGTTCCGCCACGAGGCCGAGTCGTCCCTGGACGAGCTGCGGACCACGTTCCACCGCAAGGCCCACACAGCGGCGCTCGAGCGTTGCCTGACCCGGCTGCTGAGGGGGCAGCCGGACCTGGCCGAGGACGCCGTGGGCGAGGTCCGGCTCGGGGACCTGCCGGACGACGACTTCACCGCCTCGCTGAGGCGGCGCCGGGCGATCCTCGGCCTGCCCGACCTGCCGGAGGCGTACGTCCTGGTCGACCACGACAACGAGCGGCCCGGCGACATCCCGCTGGCGCTGCGGAGGGCGCGTTCGACCCGGATCTCGATCGACGGGAACGCGCACTTCTGCCGTGGCCTGCTGGCCACGCGCTATGGCGAGGAGGTCACCTCGCCCGCCTTCGTACCCCTGACCGACCTGCACCGAGAAGGAGCATCATCATGAGCACCATGCGAGCCGTCCAGGTGGTCGGCTACCACCTGCCGCTGGCGATGGCCGAGGTCCCGGCCCCCGAGCCGACCGGCCCGTTCGACGTCGTCGTCAGGATCGGCGGCGCCGGCGTGTGCCGCACGGACCTGCACATCCTGGAGGGGCAGTGGGAGGAGAAGTCCGGCGTCACGCTGCCCTACACGATCGGCCACGAGAACGCCGGCTGGGTGCACGCGGTCGGTGCCGCCGTCACCAACGTCGCCGAGGGCGACAAGGTGATCCTGCACCCGCTGATCACCTGCGGGCTGTGCCGCGCCTGCCGCTCGGGCGACGACGTGCACTGCGAGCTCAACCAGTTCCCCGGCATCGACACCAACGGCGGTTACGCCGAGTACCTGAGGACCTCCGCCCGCTCGGTCGTGAAGATCGACGACTCCCTGGAGCCTGCCGATGTGGCCGCCCTGGCCGACGCCGGCCTGACCGCCTACCACGCAGCCGCGAAGGCCGCCCGTCGGCTGACCCCGCGCGACAGGTGCGTGGTCATCGGCGCCGGCGGGCTCGGGCACATCGGCATCCAGGTCCTCAAGGCGCTCAGCCCGGCCGAGCTGATCGTCGTCGACCGCAACCCCGACGCGGTGAAGCTCGCCCTCGACATCGGCGCCGACCACGGCGTCGTCGCCGAGGGCACCCAGGTCGACCAGGTGCTCGAGCTCACCGACGGTGCCGGCGCCGAGGTCCTGATCGACTTCGTCGGCGAGGGCGGTGCGACCGCGGAAGGGGTCCGGATGCTCCGCCAGGCGGGCGACTACCACGTCGTCGGCTACGGCGAGAACATCGATGTGCCGACCATCGACATCATCTCGGCCGAGATCAACTTCGTCGGCAACCTGGTCGGGTCCTACAACGACCTGTGCGACCTGATGGCGCTCGCCGCCCGCGGGGCCGTCACGCTGCACACGCAGAAGTACGCCCTCGACGACTTCCAGACCGCCATCTCCGACCTCGACGCCGGCCGGGTCCGTGGCCGCGCGATCCTGGTCCCCTGAGGAGGCGACGTCATGAAGAGTCTCCTCGGAATCGGCGTCTCGGTCGGAGTGCTCGCGGGCATCTGGACCCAGGTGAGCATCGAGCTCACGCTCATCACCTGGGTCGGGTTCGTCGCCTGGGCCTGCTACTTCGCCGCCGGAGGTGGCCGCGAAGGCTTCCAGAAAGGTCTCGCCGCCAACCTCGCCGGCGCCCTGTGGGGCTACGGAGCGAGCCTGGTCCTGACGTACGCCACCTTCACCGGCGCAGTGGCCCTGGTGGTCACGGTCGTCGCATTCATCCTGTGCCTGCAGGCGGCTGTGGACCTGCTGTCCTTCATCCCCGGCGCCTTCGCCGGGACGGCGGTCATCTTCGGCACCTCGTTCGACCTCAGCGGCACTCTCATCGCGCTGGTGGTCGGTGCCTGCCTCGGGTGGCTCTCGGACATCGCCGGGCGCCGGATCCAGGCCACGGTCGAACGATCCCGACAACCGCTTCATGCACCCCAGCCCTGACCACGAGACCCAGCCATACGAAGTTCGTCCGAACAACTGGAGGTAGTCATGTCCACAACCGGAGAATCGACACGTGTTGCCCTCGTCACCGGGGCAGCCCAAGGCATCGGCAAAGGCATCGCCCTACGTCTCGCCGCTGACGGGCTCGACGTCGCAGTCAACGACATCGGTGCCAACGGTGACCAGCTCAAGGCCCTCACAGAAGAGATCGAGTCGATGGGGAGGCGTTCGACCGCGATCGAGGCCGATGTCGCTGATCCGGAGGCGGTGCAGGCCATGATGGAACAGGTGGCCGCCGACCTCGGACGACTCGACGTCGCCGTGGCCAACGCCGGGATCGCTGACGTGAAGCCGATGCTGGAGACGACGCCCGAGGAGTTCGACCACCTGATGTCGATCAACCTCCGCGGGGTATACCTCTGCTACACGGCCGCAGCGAAGCAGATGATCAAGCAAGGCAGTGGCGGCAAGATCATCGGAGCGGCATCGATCGTGGCGTACCGGCCCTTCCCGCTGCTCGGCCCCTACTCGGCCTCCAAGTGGGCCGTCCGCGGGCTCACCCAGGCCGCAGCGATGGAGTGGGCCCAGCACGGCATCACCGTCAACGCGTACTGTCCCGGCATCGTCGGCACCTCGATGTGGGACCACATCGACGAGGAGCTGGCCAAGCACGAAGGCCTGCGCAAGGGCGCGGCCATCGCGAAGTATTCGGAGCTGATCCACCTCGGCAGGGTTTCGGTTCCGGAGGACGTGGCCGGGTTCGTCTCCTACCTCGCCGCCGAGGACTCGGACTACATGACGGGCCAGTCCGTGATGATCGACGGGGGCATCCAGTTCTCGTGACTCCATCCGATCCCATGAAGGAGCACCCATGATCTTCATCGCCGCCCGCTTCCGCATCCAGCCGGAGTACGCCGAGGACTGGCCGGTCATCTCCGGCCCGTTCACCGAGGCCACCCGGGCCGAGCCCGGCAACCTCTGGTTCGACTGGGCCCGCAGCCTCGACGACCCGAACGAGTACTTCTTGCTCGAGGCGTTCGCCGACGACGACGCCGGCGCCGCACACGTCACCTCGGCCCATTTCAAGCAGGCCCAGGTCGACCTGCCGCGCCATCTCGCCGAGACGCCGCGGATCGTCAACACCAACGTCCCGGGTCAGGGGTGGTCCGAGCTCGGCGAGCTCGCAGTCACCGGCTGAACACACGAATCCCGCTTGACCTGGGTGGTTCCAGGTCAAGCGGGATCCGTACGTCATCCGCGTCCCGCTGTGCGTCGCCCCAGGTAGGCGAGGCAGGCGACGGCGAGCGCGACGCCCCAGATCGGCCAGAGCATCTCCGGCGCCCATGCGCCCCAGTCCGAAGTGGCTCCGGGGACCGTCCAGAGGTCGTCCGCGATCGCCATCCGCCAGAAGGAGATCCCGGCGGACGTGACCGTGCCGGCGACCAGGATACCCGGCACGAGGGCCATCGCGACCGGGACCGGATGGCCGCCGATGCGGGGCACCCAGCGCCAGAACACCTCTCCCCAGCGCGCCACCAACCCCCAGGTCAGGACCGCCCCGACCACGGCGAAGGCCGCGAGCCCGAAGCCGGCCCACTTCCCCGCGCCGAGGTCGTCCAGCATCTCGCGGCTGATCCCGAGCGGGATGTTCAGTGCCCAGGCGATCCGGGTAACGGCGTAGAGAAGAGGTACGACGACAGCGACCGCCACCGCAGGACGCCCCCAGCGTGCCCAGTGGCCCCAGTCCAGACGCCTGCCAGGCTCGGCCTTCCCGAGCAGGGTGACTCCAGCGACGACCATGGCAAGTCCGCCGGCAGCATGCGCCAGAGCGACACCCGAGTCGACGAAAAGACGCCACTCGAGCTGTCCAGCGCCCGGTCCGAGCCCGGCCATCGCAAGCAGGACCTGAGGCAGATAGCCGAGGAACATCAGCGCGCGGACGTCGGAGACGACCACGGCGACGACGAGCCCGAGGACGATCAGGAGCCACCCTGTCGCTCTCGTCGTACGCGGTGTCCGCACCTTCGAGACCGCGCCCCCGGCAGCCAGGGCGAGGAGCGCGAGCACCGCGATCACCCAGGACATCTGGGTGCCGCTCAGAGCGCCGAGCGGCGAGGCCGCATCGGGGACCCACGGATCCGGTGCCCTGCCCAGCAGGGCGAGCCCGACCAGGGCGCCGAAGACGAGGGTCCAGGCGCCGGCCACCCAGGGCGCCGCGCGCAGCACGACGGAGCGGGGCTGCGTACGTTCCATCGTGGTCGTCATCGAGTCACCCCCTGAGCGGTCTCCCAGCGGCGGCCGACCGTGCGCAGCAGCGCCGGGTAGACGACGAGGTAGCGGAACGGCTTGATGAACCTCATGTAGGCGTCTCCGAGCAGTCCGTTGGGCCGCACGAGCACGCTCATCTGCGCGCCGTAGCCGTCGGGCGAGCTCGCGTCCTCGACCCAGGCAAGGTGCAGGACACCGTGCATCGTGCGGTTGGCGATCTCCGCGGCGTACTCCCGATCCGTCAGGTAGAGCGGCTGGAACGGGCTGTCGTCGCGCTCGGGCGCGGGGTGGTCGCGGAGGTCCTCCGGCAGCCGGTCGCGCAGCGAAGCGACGCGGCGGCCGAGGCCGTGCTCGGCCTCGTCGGCGCCGAGCAGCCGGCCGAGCGCCCAGCGGATCGCGAAGAGGAGGCGGTACGCCGCCGGGAAGTCGCGGTCGTCACCGCTCGTCATCGAATCGACGAAGCGCGGGAGATCATCGGCACCGCCCTGGACGGGCAGGGCCCAGACGTCCTCCAGCTCGAAGTCCTCGGTGATCTCGTGGATGCGCCAGGGCCTGCTGGAGTAGACGCCCGACGGAAGCGGTCTCGTGGATGCTTGTGTGGTCATGTCTCCACACTGGTCCGCGCGCGCCGGGGGTTCGTCGCCCTCAGGTCGCGGGCACCTCATCCCCCAGGATGAGACTCAGCTCCGGGGTCCGACCAACCCGGTCTCGTATGCCAGCACGACCGCCTGCACCCGGTCGCGCAGGCCGAGCTTGGCGAGCACATGGCCGACATGCGTCTTCACCGTCGCCTCGGAGAGGTGGACGCGGCGGGCGATCTCGGCGTTGCTGTCGCCGGTGGCGAGCTCGAGGAGCATGTCGAGCTCGCGCGGCGTGAGGGTCGCCCGGATGTCGGCGCCCCGGCCGCTGTCCGGGGCCGGCGCGGTCGCGACGTGCTCCAGCAGACGCCGTGTCGTCGACGGCGCGACCACCGCGTGACCTGCGTGGACGGTGCGGATCGCGGCCACGATCTCCTCGGCCCGGGCGTCCTTGAGCAGGAAGCCGCTGGCACCCGCCCGGATCGCCGGGAACGCGTAGTCGTCGAGGTCGAACGTGGTCAGCGCGACCACCCGCGTCTCCGGCTGCTCCCCGGTGATCGCGGCCGTCGCCTGGATCCCGTCGAGACGGGGCATCCGCAGGTCCATCAGGACGACGTCGACCCGCTTCGTACGCACCAGGGCGAGCGCCTCGTGACCGTCGGCCGCCTCCCCGGCGAGCTCGAGGTCCGGCTGGCTCTCGACCATCATCCGGAGCGCCGAGCGCATCAGCTCCTGGTCGTCGACGATCGCGACACGGATCGGGGCCTCTTCCTCGCTCATAGCGGCATCATGGCGCGTACGCGCCAGCCCTCGCCGCTCGGCCCGGCCTCGAGGGTCCCGCCCACCGCCGCCACCCGTTCGCGCATCCCGCGCAGACCGCGGCCGGGCGGTCGCTGGATCCCCACGCCGTCGTCGCTGACCTCGATCGTGAGGTGGCGTGCGGTGCGTGTCACCGACACCGTCGCGACGGCTCCTGAGCCTGCGTGGCGGGTGACGTTGGTGAGCGCCTCCTGCACGACGCGGTAGGCGGTCAGCCCGACGGCGGGCGCGACCTGACCGGGCTCGTCGGCCTCGAGCCGGACCGTCAGCCCTGCCGCTCGCGTCCGCTCGACGAGGTCGGCGATGTCGGCCAGCCCCGGTTGCGGCTCGGTCGAGGCGATGTATCGAGCTTGTCGAGATGACTCGCCACCGAGCACGCCGAGCAGTCCGCGCATCTCCGTGAGGGCCTCGCGGCCCGTGGTCGCGATGGTGTCGAGGATGCCCGCGGCCCGTTCCGGCTGCTGTCCGACGACCATCCGGCCGGCCTCGGCATGGCTGACCACGACCGCGAGCGAGTGCGCGACCACGTCGTGCATCTCGCGCGCGATGCGCTGGCGCTCCTCGGCGGCGGCACGGTCGGCGAGCTGGTCGATCCAGGCGGCCCGGGTCGCCCGGAACCGGCCGAGCGCCCATGCCGCCACCGTGGCCGCCACCGTCGCGGTGGCAACCATCAGCCACCACGTCCACCCCTGCAGGCCGGTGCCGTCGAAACCCGAGAGACGTACGACGGTCAGCAGGCACCCCACCAGCCCGATGCCGAGCACGATCCCCGGCCACGGCCGCCGGTCCTGCGCACTCACCGCGTACAGCAGCACGAAGAAGCACAGGCTGCTGGGCAGCAGCACCGGCCCGTAGGCGCTTCCCGCCGCCTCGGCCGTCGGCCCGCTCAGATCCGGCGCGGCCACGAGCACCAGCTCGGCCAGCGCCCCGACGGCGTACGACGGCAGCGGCCAGCGGCGGGCGGTGGCCACCGCGGCGTGAAGCGCCACCAGTGCGACCAGGAGCGCGATCTCCCACGCCGTGCTGACCTCGCCGTCGACGACCGAGGTCCACCCGACCGGCAGCAGCACGAGCGCCAGCGCCGCGGCCAACGCGACCTGTCCGGCGTCCCCGAGCCAGCGAGGTCCGGGAGCAGCTGCCACGGTCATGGGCTCACCCTAGTGCTGCCCGAGAACGACCGCAGGCCCTCTCCGATCGGAGAGGGCCTGCGGGCGGTCCCGGCTCGGCGGGACTGTCGACGAAGCGTCACATGCTGCGCGGACCGGTGGCGTCGTCGCGCTCCTTCTCGGTCATGCTGCGCGACTTCAGCAGGCTCAGGATGGTGGTGATGGCCAGGATGCCGACGATGACGCTGAGCGAGACGGAGATCGGGATCTCGGGCGCCCACTCAACATGGTGACCACCGTTGATGAAGGGCAGCTCGTTCTCGTGGAGCGCGTGGAAGACGAGCTTGAGGCCGATGAACCCGAGCAGGATCGCCAGACCGTAGGACAGGTAGACCAGCCGCTCCAGCAGACCACCGATCAGGAAGTAGAGCTGGCGCAGACCCATCAGAGCGAAGATGTTGGCGGTCAGGACCAGGTAGGCCTCGTTGGTCAGACCGTAGATCGCCGGGATCGAGTCGAGCGCGAACAGGAGGTCGGTCGTGCCGAGCGCGCAGATGACCACGAACATCGGGGTCGCGATCCGCTTGCCGTTCTCCCGGACGAACATCTTCGCGTTGTCGCCCCACTGCGAGGTCAGCGGGATGTGGCGCTCGAGGAACTTCACCACGGCCGGTTCCTCGTACTCGTCCTCGTCCTCGCCGCCCTCCATGGCCAGCTTGACCGCGGTGTAGATCAAGAAGGCACCGAACAGGTAGAAGACCCAGCTGAAGTTCTCGATCGCCGCGGCGCCGACAGCGATGAAGATGCCGCGGAAGACCAGCGCCAAGATGATGCCGATCAGCAGCGCCTTCTGCTGGAACTGCCGAGGCACCGCGAACTTCGACATGATGATGATGAAGATGAACAGGTTGTCGACCGACAGCGAGTACTCCGTCAGCCAGCCCGCGAAGAACTCCGTGCCGTACTTCGGGCCGGAGAACACGAAGACACCGATGCCGAACAGGATCGCCAGGCCGATGTAGATGCTCAGCGCGACGATCAGCTCCCGACGCGAAGGCTCGTGCGGTCGCCGGCCGATGACGAGCACATCGAAGAGCAGCACAGCGCTGGCGATGCCGATGGTCAACCACCAGATGAGAGGGGAGACGTCCACGAAGGGACTCCTTAGATCGTGAGGCAGAGCGGTTCTTTGGGAAGGTTAGGCGACCGAGGTCGAACCTTCGAAGTCGTAGCGGGCTCGGCGTCCGTCGACGGCATCGGCGACGGAACCGGAATCGGCGTACGGCAGCACACCAACCCGAGTTGTATGACAAGTGCGCTACCAGTCTAACAAGTTGCACTCCCGCCACTCCACATGATCCCAGCCGCGGACAACCAGATGAGTCGGCGATCACAGCGTGGATGACTGGACCTCAACCGGACTTGATGTTTTAGCGTCACTGCCAACAGAGAGAGGAGGGGGTGTGAGCGACACACTCACCGACCAGTTCAAGGCCGGCTTCCGTCGATATCCCACCGGCGTCGCCATCGTCGCCGCCTCGACCGAGACTGGACCCGTCGGGGCGACCGTGTCGAGCGTGGCGTCGGTCAGCGCCAACCCGCCGATGCTGTCGTTCTCGGTCTCCCGGTCCGGGCGGTCCGGTCCGGCACTCACCGGGAGCGACCGTCTCGCGGTGCACGTCCTGACCGAGTCCCAGGCCGACGTGGCGGCGGCCTTCGCCGACCGGACCGCGCCGCGATTCACGGTCGCCCAGGGCTGGGCACTCCCGCACGGGGAGCCGCCGGTCCTGGACGACGCCGCGGCCAGCTTCTACGGGCGCGTGGCCCGCGTCATCCCCGCCGGCGAGGCATGGCTGGTGCTGCTCGAGGTCGATGCGATCAGCCTCGGCGAGTCCACCGACCCGCTCCTGCACCACGACCGCCACTACTGGTCGCTCGGCCCCTCCGCCAGCACTCTCCCGCTCGACCGCATCCTTCCCGAGAAGGCTTCCTGACCGTCGGCCCCCGACGGTCGCTCCACCACACCACCGAGAGGAACCAAGAATGCGTCTGTTCGCTCCCACCATCGAGGTCTCGGCCCACTGCGACCTGCCCTGCGGCGTCTACGACCCCGCCCAGGCCCGCATCGAGGCCGAGTCCGTCAAGGC
>NZ_JBEPDH010000039.1:0-23265 GCF_040300245.1 Nocardioides sp. NPDC000445
CGCCGGTTTCCGCGTCCCCATCGTCCCCCCCACGGCCCCCGCCGCCGTGGGTACCATCGGCACGCGCTCACCCACCCCTCGCCGGGGCGGAACGTCATGACGAGCCGACCCGGCCGAATGTCCGGTCAGAACGCGCCGACTCGGCGTCAGGCCGGTCCCACTACCGCCAGGATCTCCGGCCGCGTGAGGATCTCGGCGGCCACCTCACGACACTCGTCCAGGGTGACCGCGTCGATCCGCGCCAGCACCTCGTCGATCGAGTAGAGCTCGCGGTGGACCAGCTCGGCGCGGCCGATGCGGGACATCCTGGAGGCGGAGTCCTCCAGGCCCAGCACGAGGCCGCCGCGCAGCTGGCCCTTGCCGAGCTCGAGCTCCTCGGCGGTGATGCCGTCGCGGGCGACGGCGGCCAGCTCGGAGCGTACGACCTCGAGGACCTCGTCGAGCTTGGCCGGCAGGCAGCCGACCTGGACCCCGAAGAGACCGGTCTCGGCGTGGCTGTAGGCGTAGGAGTAGACCGAGTAGGCCAGGCCCCGGTGCTCGCGGACCTCCTGGAAGAGCCGTGAGGAGGTCGCGCCGCCGACGGCGGTGTTGACCACCTCGAAGGCGAAGCGACGGTCGTCGCCACGCTGCAGACCCTCACGGGCCAGGATGACGTTGACCTGCTCCAGCGGGCGCTGGGCGCTGGTCTCGCCGGCAGCGACCTCGAGCGGCGAACCCTCGCGCGGAGGCACCGGCGCGGCCGATCCCCGCAGGAAGCCCGAGCCGGAGAACGCCTTCTCCACCATCGCCACGACCTCGTCGTGGTCGAGGTTGCCGGCGACCGAGACGACCATCCTGGGCGCCACGTAGTGCGCCCGGTAGAAGTCGTTGATCTCCTCGCGGGTCAGCGCGGTGATCGAGGCCTCCGTGCCGGCGATGCCGCGCCCGAGCGGTGTCTCGGCGCCCCACGCCTGCGCGGAGACGAGGTTGTGGATCACGTCGTCGGGGTCGTCGTCGTGCATCGCGATCTCGTCGAGGATCACGTCACGCTCGGCCTCCACGTCCTCCGCCGTGATCAGCGAGGAGGTCAGCATGTCGCCCACGACGTCGATCGCCAGCGGCAGGTCGACGTCGAGCACCCGCGCGTGGAAGCAGGTGTACTCCTTGGCGGTGTAGGCGTTGAACTCTCCGCCGACGCGGTCCATCGAGGAGGAGATCTCCAAGGCCGTACGCGACGGGGTGCCCTTGAACAGCAGGTGCTCGAGGAAGTGGGAGCAGCCGTGCTGACGCGCGGTCTCGTCCCGGGACCCGACGCCGATGAAGACGCCGATGGAGGCCGAGCGGACGCCGGCCATCTGCTCAGTCACGATCCGCAGGCCCGAGGGATGGACCGTGCGGCGTACGAGCGACGTCACCGCGCCGTTGACCTCGGTCTGCTCGAGCGTGACGGTCGTGCCGGGCTCCTGGTTATAGCCGGAGGACCGGCCGACACCTGCGTGTCGACCGGTCCCCCGGGTGGTGCGTGACGCCAAGGTCACTCCTCGTCTGCGGCCTCGGTGGCGGTCTCCGCAGGAGCGTCCTCGGAAGGAGCCTCCTCCTCGAGCACCGGAGCCAGCGAGAGCTTGCCGCGGTCATCGATCTCGGCGATCTCGACCTGGATCTTCTGGCCGACCTCGACGACGTCCTCCACCGACTCGACCCGCTTGCCGCCGTTGAGGGCGCGCAGCTTGGTGATGTGGAGCAGGCCGTCCTTGCCCGGGAGCAGGGCGACGAACGCGCCGAAGTTGGTCGTCTTCACGACCGTGCCGAGGTAGCGCTCGCCGACCTCGGGCATGGTCGGGTTGGCGATCGCGTTGACCGCGGCACGGGCGGCCTCGGCGGCGCCGCCGTCGGTCGCGCCGATGAGCACGGTGCCGTCGTCCTCGATGGAGATCTGGGCGCCGGTGTCGTCCTGGATCTGGTTGATGACCTTGCCCTTGGGCCCGATCAGCTCGCCGATCTTGTCCACGGGGACCTTCACGGTGATGATCCGCGGAGCGGTCGGAGCCATCTCCTCGACGCCACCGATGGCCTCGTGCATGACGTCCAGGATGGTCGTACGCGCGTCCTTGGCCTGGTTGAGGGCCTGGGCGAGGACCTCGGCCGGGATGCCGTCGAGCTTGGTGTCGAGCTGCAGCGCGGTCACGAACTCCGAGGTGCCGGCGACCTTGAAGTCCATGTCGCCGAAGGCGTCCTCGGCACCGAGGATGTCGGTCAGTGCGACGTACTTCGTCTCGCCGTCGATCTCACCGGAGATCAGACCCATCGCGATGCCGGCGACCGGAGCCTTGAGCGGGACACCGGCGTTGAGCAGCGACATCGTCGAGGCGCAGACCGAGCCCATCGAGGTGGAGCCGTTCGAACCCATCGCCTCGGAGAGCTGGCGGATCGCGTAGGGGAACTCCTCGCGGCTCGGGAGCACCGGCAGGAGCGCGCGGCGCGCGAGCGCACCGTGGCCGACCTCGCGACGCTTGGGCGAGCCCACGCGGCCGGTCTCACCGGTGGAGAACGGCGGGAAGATGTACTTGTGCATGTAGCGACGGTGCTTCTCCGGGGAGAGCGTGTCGAGCTGCTGCTCCATCTTGAGCATGTCGAGGGTGGTGACACCCAGGATCTGGGTCTCGCCGCGCTCGAAGAGCGCCGAGCCGTGGACCCGCGGGATCACGCCGACCTCGGAGTGCAGCGGACGGATGTCGGCCAGGCCACGACCGTCGATGCGGACCTTGTCGCGCAGGACCTGGGTGCGGATGGCCTTCTTGGTGATGGCCTTGTACGCCGCACCGATCTCGCCCTCGCGACCCTCGAACTGGGTGCCGAGCTTCTCGAGCAGCGCGAGCTTGATCCGGTCGCCCTCCTCCTCGCGCTCCAGCTTGGTCAGGACGCGCTCGCGCGAGCCCTTGACGCTGTAGAGGTCGGTGACGTCGGCGCCCACGGTGGCCTCGACGGCCTCGTAGACGTCGTCCTGGTAGTCCAGGAAGACCGGGTAGTCCTGCACCGGCTTGGCGGCCTGCTTGGCCAGCTCGGCCTGAGCCTCGACCAGCTGCTTGATGAACGGCTTGGCGGCGTCGAGGCCACCGGCCACGATCGGCTCGGTGGGCGCCTGGGCGCCGGACTGGACCAGGTCCCAGGTCTTCTCGGTGGACTCGGCCTCGACCATCATGATGGCGACGTCGCCGGTGTCGGTGACACGGCCGGCGACGACCATGTCGAAGACGGCGTTCTCGAGCTGGCTGTGGGTCGGGAAGGCGACCCACTGGCCCTCGATCAGGGCGACGCGCACGCCGCCGACCGGGCCGGAGAACGGCAGGCCGGAGAGCTGGGTCGACATCGACGCGGCGTTGATCGCGAGCACGTCGTAGGGCTGGTCGGGGTCGAGCGCCATGACGGTGATGACGACCTGGACCTCGTTGCGCAGGCCCTTCTTGAAGGTCGGGCGCAGCGGGCGGTCGATCAGGCGGCAGGTGAGGATCGCGTCCTCGCCCGGGCGACCCTCGGAACGGAAGAAGGAGCCGGGGATCTTGCCCGCGGCGTACATCCGCTCCTCGACGTCGATGGTGAGCGGGAAGAAGTCGAAGTGGTCCTTCGGCTGCTTGGAGGCGGTGGTCGCCGAGAGCAGCATCGTCTCGTCGTCGAGGTAGGCGGTCACGGAACCCGCGGCCTGCCGGGCGAGCAGCCCGGTCTCGAACTTGACGGTGCGGGTGCCGAACTTGCCGTTGTCGATGGTCGTCTCGACGGCAGTGATGACTGGTTCAGTCAAGGATTCGTCCTTGTCTTGGTCTCGGAGCGCCCCCGCGCCGGGCGTGTGCACTCGTTGTGCACGGGGCCGGTCTTCGATCGAGACCCTCAGGTCCGCTACGGACCTGGGAATCACTACCGAGGACCGAGCCGGACGGGCGGGCCGCTCCTGGTGATGTGTTCCATTTTCCGAGTGCCCGCGCGGCTGGCGCTAGCACTCATCGCTCAGCCTATCCGTCCCCTGCCCGAAATGCGGAACGGAGGCACGCGCGTGCCCCCGGCGGGCCATCACACGACGGTGACGGGGTGGCGTACGACGGCGTCGAAGAGGTAGCCGCCGGGATTGTGGGCGGCGACGTCGGGCTGGGTGCGGCCGGCCCGGTCGGTGGCCCGGACGAGAATCTCGTACGCCCCCGGCTCGGGGTTGCGCCAGGTGTGGTCCCACTGCGCCCAGCCGAGCCCGTGGCCGCCGGTCGGACGGCCCGGGGCGTGCGGAACCGCCCGCGCCCAGGTCTCTCCCCCGTCGGTGCTGATCTCGACCCGCGCGATCGGCGCCTTGCCGGACCAGGAGCGCCCGCTCAGCACGATCCGGTCGCCGGCCGGGATCTCGGCGTTCCACTCGAGCTCGAGGGCAGAGCGGACCGGGTTGACGGTGAGCGGGCCGTCGACGTTGTACCACTTCGTGTCCCACGGCGAGGTCAGCACGCTCGTGGACACCTCCAGCGAGCCGAGCCACTTGATGCTCGCGATGCCGATCCATCCGGGCAGCAGCAGCCGCAGCGGGAAGCCGTGGTCGGGCAGCAGGTCCTCACCGTTGGCGCCCCAGACGAGCAGGGCGTCGTCGAAGGCCTTCTCGATCGGGAACGGGCGCCGCACCCGGCCGTAGTCGACCCCCTTGTCCACGTAGCTGGCGTCGAGCCCGCTCGCCTGCACCGAGACCGCGTCCTGACGGATGCCGACGGCGGTCAGGACGTCGGCCAGGCGTACGCCCTTCCAGCGGACCGCACCCACCGCGCCCAGCGTCCACCGGGTGCCGCTGACCTCCTGGCCCTGCTGGGTGGTGAAGAAGCTGCGGCCGTTCCCGGTGCACTCGTGCACCGAGGTCGTCTCGACGTGCCGGAAGGCCTTGAGGTCGTCGAGAGTGAGCCGGACGCCGGCCGGGTCGCGCAGCCCGTCGCCGAAGATCTCCAGCTCGTACGTCTCCGGGTCGATCGGCGGGGTCGCGGTGTGGTTGCGCACGAAGAGGTCGGCCTGCGGGGTCAGGTAGCGGCGCGGGTCGACCGAGTCCCAGCGGGTCTCGGCGTTGGTGCCGTAGTCGATGAACCGCTCGGCGGGCAGCGGCTTGAGGATCGCCGGAGCACCCGCGGCAGCGTCGGCCGTGACCGAGTCAGTGACCTGGGTGGCGCCCACAGCTGCCGCCCCGAGCGCCGCAGTGGTGAGGAAGGTGCGTCGGTTCAGACCTGGGGACGTCATGCCTGGATATTAACATGACCAACTTACTCTTGTTTAGGTTTCGCCAGACGGCTCGGCCACCAGATCCGATCGCCGACATCGAGGTTGATGGCGGTGACCAGGATCGAGCGGACGATCATCGTGTCGAGCATGACCCCCAGCGCAACGGTCACCCCGATCTCGGCCAGGAAGACCATCGGCAGCGAGCCGAGCACCAGGAACGTCGCGGCGAGGACGACGCCCGCCGAGGTGATCACGCCACCGGTCGAGGTCAGGCCGACGAGCGCTCCGGCCCGGGTGCCGAGGACCTGCGACTCCTCACGCACCCTGGTCATCAGGAAGATGTTGTAGTCGATGCCCAGGGCGACCAGGAACACGAAGGCGAACAGAGGGAACCCCGGGTCCGTGCCGGCGAATCCGAAGACGAACTCGAAGAGCAGCACCGAGATGCCGAGTGCCGCCCCGAACGAGAGGATCACCGTGCCGAGCAGGATCAGCGGGGCGACCAGCGCCCGCAGGAGCACCATCAACACCAGCAGCACGACCAGCAGGACGATCGGGATGATCACCAGGTTGTCGCGCTGACTGGCCTCGAGGGTGTCGAACATCATCGCCGAGGTCCCGGTGACCAGCGCGCCCGAGCCGTCCACGTCCTGCACCGCCGTCCGTGCGGCCGCCACGATGTCGTACGCCTCGGGCGAGGTCACGTCCGCGTCCACCACCGCCGCGATCGCGACGACGCCGTCCTGCGGCGGGCCGAGCGGGAAGCTCACCATCTCCCCCGCCGGCGTCGCGGTGGGCACCAGCCCGTCGACGCCGTCGAGCGCCTGCTGCACCTGCTCCTGCGCCGCCGCGTCGGCGACCACGAGCAGCTGGTTGGACTGGTCGGCCATCTCGTGGTCGATCAGCACCTGCTGGCCGGTGATCGAGTCGAACTCCTTGGTGTAGGTCTCGTCCGATGCCAGTCCGTTGGCGTCGAGCCGGAACAGGCCGAGGCAGGCGAGGAGCAGAACGCCGGTCGTCACCATCCAGACCCTGCGAGGCCGGACCGAGACCATCCGGCCGACCCTCGCCCACAGTCCGGTATCGGTCGGGTCCACCGACCCGTACGCCGGACGCTTCGGCCAGAAGACCCAGCGGCCGCAGATGACCAGCAGGGCGGGCAGCAGGGTGACCATCACCAGATAGGTCACCCCGATCCCGACGGCCACGACCGGCCCCATCCCCGAGGTCGAGTTCATCTCCGCGAAGGTCAGGCAGAGCATGGCCAGGGCGACCGTCACGGCGCTGGCGAGGATCGCCGGGGCAGCACGGTGCAGGGCATGCGCCATCGCGTCGTGACGGTCCTCGAAGTTGCGCAGCTCCTCGCGGTAGCGCGAGACCAGCAGCAGGGCGTAGTCGGTGCCGGCACCGATCGCCAGGATGCTCAAGATGGCCTGGCTCTGGCCGTTGACGGTCAGCCCTGCCTCCTTCGCCAGGAAGTAGACCAGGCCCATGGTCACGCCCAGGCCGACCACCACCGAGATGATCGGGAAGAGCCAGAGCACCGGGCTGCGATAGACGAACAGCAAGATGATCACGACCACGGTGAGCGCGGCCAGCAGCAGCGTCGTGTCGATGCCGCCGAACGCCTCCGCGGCGTCGGCCGCGGAGCCACCCTGGCCGGTGACGTGCAGCCGTACGCCGTCGTGGTCGGCGATCCCCCGGACCTCCTCGACGAGGTCGGGCATCTTGTTCCAGCCGTCCGAACCGAGGTCGAAGGTCACGGTGAGCTGGGCGACCTCGCCGTCCTCGGACATCAGCGGCGGCTCGATCTCGCCCTCGACCCCTTCGAGACCACTGAGCTCGGCGATGTCGCTCGAGGCGACCGCGGCGAGGTCGGCTCCGGTGGTGGTGGTCGAGGTGTAGACGAGCGTGGTGGGGATCGCGTTGGGGTTCTGGAAGGGGCTCATCTTGTCGAAGCCGCGGGTCGACTCCGCCGACTCCGGCAGCCACGAGCTGGCCTCGTTGTTCTGCACCTCGGTCAGCTTCCCGGCGAACCCGCCGAGGGCGACCACGGCGAGCAGCCAGAACACCACCACGACGTACTTGGTCCTCGGCCCGGTCAGCTTGCCCGCAATCTGTCGATGCACGATCTCAACACTGCGCCTGATTCATCCGAGATCGATCAGAATCGCCCCAAGAACCCCGCTGTGGGGCCAACCTTCCCTAAAACAGGCGAACGGGCCGCCCCGGTATGGGGGCGGCCCGCCGCTTACGAAGATCAGGAGATCAACGACGAAGGCCGAGCTTCTCGATGATCGAGCGGTAGCGCTCGATGTCCTTCTTCTGAAGGTAGTTGAGAAGGCGGCGGCGCTGGCCGACGAGCAGCAGCAGACCACGACGGCTGTGGTGGTCGTGCTTGTGCTCCTTGAGGTGGTCGGTCAGGTGGGAGATGCGGTGCGACAGCAGCGCGATCTGCACCTCCGGCGAGCCGGTGTCACCCTCGGTCGTGGCGTGCTCGGCGATGATCTTCTTCTTGGTCTCCGCGTCAGTTCCAACTGCCATGCGAAGGCTCCCTTCCGGCCCGTAGGCCTACTCGTTGCGCGGCGCGCCCGGGCCTGTTCACCGGGGCACTCTTGGTCCGCGGCCGATTTCACGGCTTGAGCCGCCGACCCCCATGGGTCGACAACCCGAGAAGATTAACAGCGAGCCGGCGTACGCCCCGAATCGCCGCCGGATCACGCCACGAGCACCAGGCGCGCCACCAGCCGGCGCAACCTCCACCACAGCTTCATCACCCTCACCTCGTCTCTCCGCCATCTGGATCGACGCTGGAGAACCAGGATCGGTTGCATCAGGTCGGGTCATGGCTTGACAGTGGTACCCGCGGACGCGCTCGGAGATGCGCTCGGCGAGCTCGTCGTCACCCCGGGCAGCGACACCTTCGGTACGGTCGCCAGCGGCGGCTCCTGGATCGCCGGTGTGTTCTCGCTCCCGTCCGCGAACGCGTTCGGGTCGAGCGCGGTGTCTGGCTGGACCCGGCTGGGCAGCGGGAAGACGTTGTAGAGCTGCGCAGCACCGTTGGACCACGGGTAGAAGATCCGTGGCTGCAGCGGCTCACCGGTCATCTCGTCGGTGCAGACGACCTCGGCCATGTCGAGCTCGTCACCGATGACCGGCGGGAGCGGAGCGGCGCTCGTCGAGGTGCAGTCGGGCTGGGTGACGACCTCGATCGGCTTTCCCTCCTGGTCGAAGAGCTGGACGCCGGTCAGCGGCTTGCCCGAGGCGTCGTAAGGGTAGATGTTGCTGACCCATTTCCCGCCGGAGTAGATCCCGGCCTGCTCGTCGATCGGCGCGCCGTAGCCGCCGCCGGCACCGGCCTCGTTGAAGCCGTCGCTCCAGCCGCGGTCGTACTCGCTCCCTCCCCCGCCCCAGGATGCCCAGCACAGGAAGAGCACGAAGGCGGCCAAGGCGTTCAGCCCCAGGAGCACGACACGTGCGGCGGTCCCCCGCTCGCCACCGGGCCAGACCCGGCCGGCGCCGACGAACATGCTGATCGCCACGGCGACGATGAGCAGCACCACCGCCGGGGCGCTCGACATCTCCCACCCGAGGAACGCCGAGACCAGCCAGACAGCCGCCCAGGCACGCACGATCCACCACAGCGGCCGCAGCCAGGCGACCACCGGCCCCAGATCCGTACGCAGCAGCTCACCGAGCTTGGCAACCGCCGCGTCGAAGCGGCCGTGGCCGGCGTCCAGGAGCCCGTCGACCTGCTCCGCGAACCCCCGAGGCGCCTTCACGCCTACCGGGATGCCCGCCGCGGCCCGCAGCTCCTTGGCGTACTCGACCGGGTCCCCGAGCGCATCGGGACCGCGCTCCTCGACCAGCTCGGTGAAGTCGGCCTCGAGCCCGTCGGTGATGTCGCTGAGCACCTCCGGGTCGAGGTCGTCGAGCTCGCGGCGTACGCGAGCCAGGAAGAGCCGCACCTCCGGCGCGACGTTCGGCTCGGCATCTGTGGTCGTCATGCTCTTGCCCCTCGGAGGATCTCGGTGACGGTGGTGGAGAAGTGGGACCAGTCCTCGCTCTGCTGCTTGAGCTGGCCTTGCCCGGCAGGTGTGATGCCGTAGTACTTGCGGTGCGGACCCGACTCCGACGGGACGACGTAGGACGTCAGGGCGCCCGCGGCGTACAGCCGCCGCAGGGTGCCGTAGACCGAAGCGTCGCCGACGTCCGTGAGCCCGCTGTCGCGGAGCTTGCGGACGATGTCATAGCCGTACGCATCCTCGCCGTCGACAACGGCCAGGACGGTCAGGTCGAGCACCCCTTTGAGCAGTTGGGTGGTATCCATGCTTCGCACACTACTACGCAGTGCGCACTACTTGCCAGAGCATTGCACCGCGCGCCGCCGAAGAGCTCAGCGACGTCGAGGAGCCGGCCCTGAACCCAGGCCGGGACCGGGCTCGGCTAGGACCGGCCGCGTACGTCGCGGACGAAGTCCTTCCAGGCGGCCGTGTCGCCGGCAGGCCCGGAGCCCCGGACGGGGCCGGTGAAGGTGCGCACCTGGACGGGCTGAACGGGCCGCCCCGATGGCGAGGCGGGCGCGAGGCGGGTCTGGGCGGTCGGCACCGCGACGCTGGCGCGCAGCTGCTGGCCGTAGCCACCCGGCGCTCCCCCAGGGCCACCGGGTCCACCGGGTCCACCGGGACCCGCGGGACCACCAGTGCCGCCGGATCCGCCGGAGATGAGCGAGGACATCGGCGTGTACTCCTCCACCTCCTCGCTCTTGCCCGGCACCGCGAGCCAGATCAGCGCGATCAGGAACCCGGTCGCCCACCCGTAGGTCAGTCCGTACGCAGCACCCGACTCGAGCGCTTCGCCGAGCGTGGCCACGAACGAGGCGGAGTTGCCGGCGAGGTAGGCGTAGAGGCTCCCGGCGACCTGTCCGGCGGCGGTGGCGACGATCGCGGCGAACCAGCAGCCGAGGAACACCGGCCAGAACGCCCGCGGCCAGATGCCGATGGTGCCGAGCCAGGTAAGCAACCAGGTGAGCACGAAGACGGTGCCGGTGAGGACGGCGGAGTTCACCAGGTCGTCGCCGGAGAAGAGCCCGCTGAAGGAGCCGTCGCCGAAGTAGGTGAGCCGGTCGCCGAGCAGCGCGGCCACCCAGCCGGCCGAGTCGGTGCCGTTCTCCTCCATCCAGGTCGAGAACGGCGCGGAGCCGGAGAGGAACTGCAGGACCCAGAGGCCACCGGTGACCAGGACCGCATTGAGGAAGGCCGGGATGCCGCCGCGGGGACGCTCGGCCTCGACCTCGGTCTCGTAGGCGGACGTTGGGGTGGGGTGGGGATCCATAGCCAACAATTCAACCGCACCTGGACCCTGCTGAACAGGCCGCGGGGTCTACGGCTCGGTAAGGATCTGGCGCGCTCGCACCACGTCGGCGCGCATCTGCTCGACGAGCGCCTCGATCCCCTCGAAGGCGACCATGCCGCGCAGCCGCTCCACGAAGGCGACCTCGACCTCGACGCCGTAGAGCTCCAGGTCGTCGCGGTCGAGCACGTAGGACTCGACCCGGCGCCCTACCACGCCCTCGAAGGTGGGGTTCGTGCCGACCGAGATGGCGGCGGGGAACCGCTCGCCGGTGTCGCGTCTCGTCAGCCAGCCGGCGTAGATGCCGTCGGGCGGCACCGCGGTCAGCGAGTCGGTGGGCACGTTGGCCGTCGGGAAGCCGAGCTCGCGGCCACGCTGGTCGCCCTTCACGACGACGCCGCGGACCGAGTAGGGACGGCCGAGCGCCTCGGCGGCGCCGGTGACGTCACCGGTCGCCAGACACGTACGGATATAGGTCGAGGACCACACCTGGGGCCCGCCGTCGAGCGGGATCCCCTCGGCGGAGAAGTCGTGGATCTTGCCGTAGGCGACCAGGTCGGCGACGTCACCGGCGGCCTTGCAGCCGTAGCGGAAGTTGGCGCCGACCACGCACGCCTCTGCGTGCAGCGCGTCGACGAGCACGCGCTGCGCGAAGTCGTCGGGTGACCAGTTGGCCATCTCCATGTCGAACGGCAGCGCGAGCACGGCGTCGGCACCGGCCGCCACCAGGAGCTCGGCGCGCTCCTCCATCGTGGTGAGCACACCGGGGGCGTGCTCGGGCCGCAGCACCGCCATCGGGTGCGGGTCGAAGGTGACCGCCACCAGGGTGAGGTCCTTGGCGTCCGCCACCTCGCGCCCCCGGCGCAGCACATGCTGGTGCCCGAGATGGACGCCGTCGAAGTTGCCGATCACGACGGCCGTACGGCCGAGACCGGATGGCACCTCACTGAGACTTCGCCACAACACCCGGACAGAATATCGGTGGTTGCTCACTGGGATCGGACCTGGGCCGACTGGCGGTCGCGGAGAGCGAGATAGACCGCGCGCATCCCGACCGCCCGTTCGATCTCGCGCAGCACCGTGCCGAAGAACTGCTCGCGGTAGATCTCGTCGGTGACCGTCGAGACCGTGACGTAGAGCGAGGAGAAGGCGGAGAGGAACAGCGCCACCTTGACCAGCTCACCCGACACGTTGGGCAGCCAGGACAGGTTGTGCAGGGACTCCTGCCCGGTCCAGCCCATCTGGACGCCGTCGGTCATCACGATCGCCCCGAAGACCAGGAAGAACGCGAAGACCGCGAACGCGATCAGCAGCACCTGGGTGGCCTGGATGACGAGCAGCGCGAGCACCAGGTTCCAGCGCTCGTAACCGGACACATGGGCGAACTCCGCCGGGTCGGTGCTCTCGCCGTCGCGGGCGCCCTCGACGAGCTCTGCGCACGCGGTCTCCAGCGGCGTACGCGCGCAGGTGCGGAGGAGGAACTCGGCATCCACGTCGTCGTCGATCCGGTCGACCTCCTCGGGCAGCCGAACCAGGAGGAACGCCACCGCTGACCCACCGAACAGCAGCGTCACCAGCCACAACGCACCCGCGTCGAGGTTCGCCGACATCTCCCAGACCTCGGCGTTGATGAAGAGGAACGTGATGAAGAGCAGCAGCAGGGGCAGCGCACGCAGGGCCATCGGCAGCAGCCGTGGCAGCGATCCGAAGGTACGTCCCACCGCCCAGGTCAGGATCGGCCGGAACCGCATCGCGGTCAGCGCGTACCACCCGGCCGCGGCCCCGCCGAGGGTCAGCAGCAGCGCCGGCGCGACTCCGACGTCGCCGGTCACCCACGCCAGCGCGACCCCCGCTGCCACCGCGACGATCACGACCACCAGACCGATCCGAACCGTACGCCGCGGCCGCATCGCCGCTCGCACCGCATCGCGCTCCTCCGGAACGAAGTAGGTGAGCCCGTTGCGCCGGAACCACGCGTCAGTGAGCCGTAGCGTCTCGGCCGATCCGTTCTGATCCACAAGAGCAGCATCCTCGCAGGCTTTACCGTCCACCGGGCTCGCGGGCCCGTGGTCGCTCACCCGACGAAGACGGCTGCCGCCTTGGCGCTCTGCGCTCCGACCGGCTCGTAGAGCGCCAGGAACTCCCCGTCGGGGGCGAAGACGGCGGTCAGCCCGTCGAGCCCGAGCCCGAGCTTGCGCCCGTAGCGGACGTCTCGCGCCTGCTCCTCGGACAGGTCGTACGCCGGGAAGGCGGCCCTGGCCGCGTCGCTGAGCCCGAGCACACCGAACTCGTCGGCGAGCTCGTCGAGTGTCTTCGCGGCCGCGAGGTCGTACGGTCCGACCGCGGTGCGACGCAGCATCGTCAGATGTCCACCGACCCCGAGCGCCGCGCCGACGTCGCGGGCGATCGCCCGGATGTAGGTGCCCGAGGAGCAGCGCACGGAGATGTCGACGTCGACCACGTCGCCCTCGCTCCGGAGCTCACCGACGGTGAGCTCGTGCACCGTGACCGGTCGCGCCTTCAGCTCGACCTGCTCCCCGTCGCGTACGCGTTGGTAGGCGCGCTTGCCGTCGACCTTGATCGCCGACACCGCGGTCGGCACTTGAAGGATGTCGCCGACCTGGGTGGCGAAGGCGCTGCGTACCTCGTCCTCGGTCAGACCGGTCGCCTTCGTCTCGGCGACGACCTCGCCCTCGGCGTCGTCGGTGGTGGTCGAGACCCCCAGACGCACGGTCGCGTCATAGGACTTCTCGGTCAGCATCAGGTGACCGAGGAGCCGGGTGGCACGCTCGACCCCCAGCACCAGTACGCCGGTGGCCATCGGGTCCAGGGTGCCGGCATGCCCGACCTTGCGGGTCCCGGCCAGGCGCCGTACGCGCGCGACGACGTCGTGGGAGGTGACCCCGGCGGGCTTGTCGACGACGACGAGACCTGAAGGAGAACTCACTCCTCGTCGTCCTCGTCCCACTCGTCCTCGGCCTCGCGCGGCTTCTTGTAGGGGTCGGCCTCGCCTGCGTAGGTCTCCCCACGAGCAGCGGCGACCGCGTCGTCCTGCGCCTTGGCGCGGGCGAGCACATCATCGAGGTGGCGGGCCGTCTCCGGCAGCGCGTCGTGGATGAACTCCAGCGTCGGGGCGGTGCGGGTGCCGAGCTGCTTGGCGACCTCGGAGCGGATCAGCCCCTTGGCCGACTCCAGCGCGGCGGCCGTGCCGGCCAGCTCCGCCTCCGAGTCGGCGCCGAGCACCGTGTAGAAGATCGTGGCCTGCTGACTGTCGCCGGTGACGCGTACGTCGGTGACGGTGACGAACCCGATCCGCGGATCCTTGATCCGCCGCTCCAGCATCTGCGCCACGATGACCTTGATCCGGTCAGCGATCCGGCGAACCCGTGGGCTACTCATGTTCACACTCTCTCAAATAATCGAAGTAAATCGAGACGTTGGCCGGGCCGCGACTGCGACCCGGCCAACGTCAGAGGCTCATTGTCAGCCTCGGGGAATCTCCACCATCTCGAAGGCTTCGATGATGTCGCCTTCCTTGATGTCCTGGAAGTTCTTCAGGACCAGACCGCACTCGAAGCCCTCGCGGACCTCGGAGGCGTCGTCCTTCTCGCGGCGCAGCGAGGCCAGGTCGAGGTTGTCGGCCGCCACGGCGCCGTCGCGCAGGACGCGAACCTTGGCGTTGCGGCGGATGAGGCCCTCGGTGACCATACAACCGGCGATGTTTCCGGCCTTCGACGAGCGGAAGATCGCACGGATCTCCGCCTTGCCGAGGACCTTCTCCTCGTACTCCGGCTTGAGCATGCCCTTGAGGGCCGCCTCGATCTCCTCGATCGCCTGGTAGATGACCGAGTAGTAGCGGATCTCGACACCCTCGCGATCGGCCAGCTCCGTCGCCTTGCCCTGCGGGCGGACGTTGAAGCCGATGATGATCGCGTCGGAGGCGGCAGCCAGGTCGACGTTGGTCTCGGTGATCGCACCGACACCGCGGTCGATGACCCGGATGGAGACCTCGTCGCCACCCACGTCGATCTTGGCCAGTGCGTCCTCGAGCGCCTCGACCGAACCGGACACGTCGCCCTTGAGGATGAGGTTGAGCTCCTGGCTCTCGCCCTTCTCCATGGAGGCCATGAAGTCCTCCAGCGTGCGGCGTACGCGGCGCTTGGCCTGCTGCGCGGCACGCTCGCGTGCCTCGCGCTTCTCGGCGATCTGGCGAGCCATCCGGTCGTCCTCGACGACCAGGAAGCTCTGACCGGCACCCGGCACCGCCGAGAGACCCAGGACCATCGCCGGACGCGACGGGGTCGCCTCGGTGATCTCGTGGCCGTACTCGTCGATCATCGCGCGGACACGGCCGTGGGCCGGACCGGCGACGATGGACTCACCCACGCGCAGCGTGCCGCGCTGGACCAGGATGGTCGCGACGGGGCCGCGACCGCGGTCGAGGTGAGCCTCGATCACGATGCCCTGCGCGTCCTGGCTGGCGTTGGCCTGCAGGTCGAGCGAGGCGTCGGCAGTCAGCACGACGGCCTCGAGAAGGCCCTCGATGTTGATCCGCGACTTCGCCGAGATCTCGACGAACATCGTGTCGCCGCCGTACTCCTCGGGGATGAGGCCGTACTCGGTCAGCTGGCCACGGACCTTGGTCGGGTCCGCCTCCGGCTTGTCGATCTTGTTGATCGCGACCACGATCGGGACGCCGGCCGCCTTGGCGTGGTTGAGCGCCTCGATGGTCTGCGGCATCACACCGTCATCGGCCGCGACCACGAGGATCGCGAGGTCCGAGGACTGCGAACCGCGGGCACGCATGGCGGTGAACGCCTCGTGACCCGGGGTGTCGATGAAGGTGATCTTGCGCTCGTTGCCGTCGACCTCGGTCGAGACCTGGTAGGCACCGATGTGCTGGGTGATGCCACCGGCCTCGCCCTCGATGACGTTGGCGTCACGGATGGCGTCGAGCAGCTTGGTCTTACCGTGGTCGACGTGACCCATGACGGTGACAACCGGCGGTCGGACCGTCCAGTCGGACTCGTCGCCCTCGTCGCCGAGCTCGATGTCGAAGGACTCCAGCAGCTCGCGGTCCTCGTCCTCGGGGGAGACGACCTGGACGATGTAGTTGAGCTCCTCACCGAGCAGCTCGAGGGTCTCGTCGTTGACGGACTCGGTCGCGGTGACCATCTCACCGAGGCCGAACAGCATCTGCACCAGCTGAGCCGGGTCGACGTTGATCTTCTCGGCGAAGTCGGTCAGCGAGGCGCCACGGGCAAGACGCACGGTCTCGCCGTTGCCCTTGCGTACGCGGATGCCGCCGATGGTCGGGGCCTCCATGGCCTCGAACTCCTGGCGACGCGCCCGCTTCGACTTCCGGCCACGGCGCGAGGGACCACCCGGGCGACCGAAGGCACCCTGGGTCGTTCCGCGACCACCGGGACGACCGGCACCGGGGCGACCGCCACCGGGACCGCCGCCGAAGCCGCCGCCACCGGGACGACCGGCACCGCCGCCGCCACCGGGACGACCCGGAGCACCAGCACGACCACCGCCGCCACCGGGACGACCCGGAGCACCGGCACGGCCACCGGGACCGCCACCAGGGCGGGCACCGAACGCGGCCGGGGACTTCGGCATCATCGCCGGGTTGGGACGCGGCATGCCGGGACGGCCACCTGCCTGGCCACCCTCACGGGCAGCAGCAGGACGCGGCGGACGCTGGTCGCCGCCGGCCGGGGCACCGCCCTGGCCACCTTGACCCTGGCCTCCACCCTGGCCGCCAGGACGCGGACGTCCCATGCCCTGGTTGGAGGAGAACGGGTTGTTGCCCGGGCGCGGAGCGCCGGGCTTGCCGACCGGACGCGGTCCGGGACGACCGGCACCGGCGCCGCCGGTGCCACCCGCGCCACCGCGAGCCGCAGGGGTCTGCGGACGAGCGCCGGGCTTCGGCGCACCAGGCCGGGGCGCACCCGGCTTGGGAGCGGCCGAGCGACGGTCGCCGGTCGGCGCGTTCGGGCTGGGCTTGGGAGCGGCCGGAGCGGCGGACGCCGCAGGGGCGACCGGCGGAGCCTCGGCCTTCTTGGCCGGGGGCTTCGGGCCGGGCTTGGGCGCAGCCGGCTTGGACGCCGCAGGCGCCTCGGCAGGCTTCTCGGGCGCCGTGTCCGCAGCCTTCTTGGGGGCTGCGGGCCTCGGCGCTGCCGGCTTGGGGCCGGGCTTGGGGGCGGCCTTCTCGTCCGAGGACGCGGAACCACCCTTGCCGCCGGCCTTCAGGCCGGGGCCGATCTCCTTGCGGAAACGCATCTCCGCGGGGAGCTCGACGGTCGAGCTCGCCGACTTGACGAACTCACCCATCTCCTTGAACTTCTCGAGAACGAACTTGCTCTCGACTCCGAACTCTTTGGCGAGTTCGTGGACTCGGGTCTTAGCCACGTTTCTCCTTCTGGCCACAGACCCGAGATCCGGGTGAAACTGTGACCACTAATGGTTGTAGAACACGCTCATCGCGAAGTACTCATCGAGTGCTCATGAGCTTTTGCTCCAGTTCCTGGTCAGTTGACCGTCGGCGACGGTCGTGGATGTCGGGCGCGTGTCGAGGTAGTCCTCCACCGGTGCGCTGGAAAGCCCGCCCGTGGGCCCCTTACCTTTCGGGAACAGGGCCCGGGTGAACGCCTTCCGGCGCACCGCGAGTTCGTAACACTCACGCGTGGGGTGCACATGCGCCCCACGCCCGGGTGCGGTGGCTGTCGGATCGGGCACCACGGCCGGCTGGCCGTTGCGGTCCGAGCCGACGGTCACCCGCAACAACTCGCGCTTGGCGGCCCGCTTCCGGCAACCAACGCACGTACGGACAGGTCCGTTCTGCGTAGTTTCTTCGAGGCGTGCCACCGATCCTTAACACTACCGCTTCCGGGGTTCGGTAGACGAAACCGGGGCACAGGTCGTTCTTATTCCGTGACCCATCCTCACCCGATGGCGGCGATCACAAGATCGCGGCGATCTCCGGCCAGGCCCGCAGGCCGAGCTCGCGGTCGGCCGCCTCCGAGCCACCCCACGCGAGCCGCTGGCTGAGCGGGAGCGCGGGCTCGCCGGGCAGCACGACCCGGTGGCCGGCATCGGGATGGGTGACCACGATCGTCTCCAGGTCGTGGGCCGTACGCCGCCGCCGGACCGCCTCGGCGGCGAGGACGGACGGCCACAGCGCGTCGCCTCCCCCGGCGACGAGGACGACGTCACCAGCGATGCGCTCGACCGGGATGGTCGCGGCCGGCACCCGGTCGGCGTACTTCTCCAGGGCGGAGAGGTAGGCCTCGCAGAACGACGGGAGCTCCCCGTCCGCCTCCTTCACCGCCTCCTCGATCGCCTCGTCGTCGAACGGCACGAACGGCACCTGCTCGCCGCGCAGCGTCCACGAGGACCGCTGGGGCCGCTCGTCGCTCAGCCCCGCCCAGGAGACGTACGTCGGGGAGATCCCGACCACCGCGTCGATCTCGGGGTGCAGGGTCCCCAGCAGGAGCGCGGCCTGGGCGCCCCAGGACGTCCCGAGCACGACCAGCCGCTGGTAGCGGGCGTGGAGGTCGGCGAGGACGCCGTCGAACGTCTCCAGCGGTATCAGCCGAGCCTCGCCCGGCTGTCCGGGACCACCGAAGTAGCGGATCGACGCCGCAGCCACCCCGTGCGAGGCGAGCATCCGGCACCGGTCGGTCTCGATCCGTCCCGATGACCCCGAGAGCACGAGTACGCCGGTGGTGGCCCCGTCCGGTTCCAGCAGGACGCCCTCGGAGTCGGTCAGAGTGGTCTCACGCACGCTCGCCATGCCGCACAGGTTAGTGACCCGCGGTGCTCAGGCGACCGGGGTCTCCTCGTCGGAGCGGATGTCGATGCGCCAGCCGGTCAGGCGGGCGGCCAGGCGGGCGTTCTGCCCCTCCTTGCCGATGGCCAGGGAGAGCTGGTAGTCCGGCACCACGACACGGGCCGACTTGGTCGCCTCGTCGATGATCTGCACCGAGGAGACCCGGGCCGGGGAGAGCGCGGAGGCGACGAGCACCTTCGGGTCCTCGGACCAGTCGACGATGTCGATCTTCTCGCCCTGCAGCTCGGACATGACCTGGCGGACCCGCTGGCCCATCGGGCCGATGCAGGCGCCCTTGGCGTTGACGCCGGGGACGGTCGACTTGACCGCGATCTTGGTGCGGTGGCCGGCCTCGCGGGCGATCGCGGAGATCTCCACGGTGCCGTCGGCGATCTCGGGCACCTCGAAGGAGAAGAGCTTCTTGACCAGGTTGGGGTGGGAGCGCGAGAGCGTGATCTGCGGGCCACGCATGCCCTTGCGCACGCTGACCACGAGAGCCTTGATCCGGGTGCCGTGGCTGTAGTCCTCGCCCGGCACGCGCTCGGAGAGCGGGATGACGCCCTCGAGCCGGCCCAGGTCGACGAGCACGTCGTCGGGGTTGCGGCCCTGCTGGATGACGCCGGAGAGGATGTCGCCCTCCTTGCCGGAGAACTCGCCGAACTTCACGTCGTCCTCGGCGTCGCGCAGCCGCTGCAGCACGATCTGCTTGGCGGTGGTGGCGGCGATCCGGCCGAAACCCTCGGGCGTGTCGTCGTACTCCCCGACGACGTTGCCCTCGTCGTCGACCTCGGCGGCCAGCACGCGTACGTGTCCGGTCTTGCGGTCCAGGTCGACCCGCGCCTTCGTCTGGGCGCCGGTGGTCTTGTGGTAGGCGGTCAGCAGTCCCTGCTCGATCGCCTCGACGAGCACATCGAGCGAGATCTCCCGCTCCCGCTCCAGCATCCGCAGGATGCTCATATCGATGTCCATGGCCTACTCCCCCTCGTCGATCCGCTTGAACTCGATCTGCACAAGCGCCTTCTTCACGTCCGCGTACGCCACGTCACGGCGCTTGCCACTCACCTCGAGGCTCGCGCGCTCCTCGTCGGACTCCTTGACCCGTCCGGTGAACGCGGAGCCGTCGGCGGTGGTGACCTTGACCAGGCGACCCTTGTTGCGGCGCCAGTGGCGCGGCAGGGTCAGCGGCCGGTCGACCCCGGGAGAGGTCACCTCGAGCGTGTAGGGCTGCTCGCCCATGACGTCGGACTCGTCGAGGACCCGGTTGACCTCACGGGTTGCCTCGGTGACCTCCTCATGGGTGATCCCGCCGTCCTTGTCGACGGCGATCCGCAGGATCCGGCGCTTGCCGGCCGGCGTGATCTCCACGGCCTCGATGTCGAAGCCCAGGGCCTGAAGCGGGTCTGCGAGGGCCTTTTCGATGGCACTCGCGATCGCGTCCTTCCGGTCAGCACTCAACGCGATCTCCCCCTGCATCCTGTTGTCCGGTCCTGTTGTATGCGCCTCCGAGCACGCAGCACTTCTGGTCACACCATACCTGTACGCCTCGGGCGTCTCGAACAGCGCGCGGCTGTGTTGGAAAGCCGCTGACGCGTCTCCCGCCGGGTGTGGTTAGGGTTCCTCACGTGTTCCGGATGCTCTCGAGACGCACCGCCGTAGGTGTCGCCGTGGTTGCCCCGCTGGCCGCCTCGGCGTGTTCGGCCTCGGAGATGCTGGATCCTCTCAAAGCCCCTCCACCGAGCACTCCCCCGGCCCCCGCCAACCCCGACCAGAGTGTGATCGACGCCACGGTCGCGAAGATCCTCGGCGCCGACGAGGGCGCCCCGTCCGAGTTCGTGCAGCTCCATCGTGTACACATCGAGGCGCTGGCGCCGACCAAGGGCGTCACCGCGGCGCCGGCGAAGGGGCGCTGGCAGGAACGCCAGGTCGCCCTGGTCACGACGCTCACCGCCGCGGCCGGACGCGCGGCCGACCCGCAGCTGATCACGCTGCTCGGCTCGGCCGCCGCCGGTCAGCAGCAGCTCCTGCACGGACGAGGTCTGGCATGACGACCGCGACCTCGACCTCGACCTCGACCGAAGCGATCCAGGCGGCGCTCGCGGTCGAACACTCCGCGATCTACGTCCTGGGCGCCCTGGGCGGGCGCACCTCGGCGACGTCCTCGCCGGCTCTGGCGCGGGCGCTCACCGATGCGTACGACGACCACGTGAACGCCCGGGAGGCGCTGGCCGCGCACGTGGTGGCCGCCGGGATCGAGCCGGTCGCGCCCTCCGCCGTCTACGACCTGCCCGGCCGGATCGGGTCGGAGGCCGGCATCGGTGCCGCGGCGCTGCGCCTGGAGCAGGACACCACCGCGACCTACCTCTCGCTGGCCCCGAAGGCGACCGGCACCGACCGGACGCTGCTCATCCAGCTGCTGTGCCGGGCGGCCGCACGCCAGCTCGACCTGGGCGCGAAACCACGGGCGTTCCCGGGGACCTGATCCCCAAAAAGCCGAGATGGCCCGCGAACCGTCCGGCGCGGGAGACTCCCGAGATGTCTCCCGAGACCGGGCGGCTCGCGGGCCAGGTTTTGGCCTGGACACGAGGCCTGAGAAGTCGCCTGGGGCTGAACCTCTCTTGCAGAAGTATGCAATCCCCGCTCAGGATGGCCCAGACCCGCAAAATCGCATTGCAAGAACTTGCAACTTTTCCCGGCGTCATTCCCAGGAGCGAACGATCTGGTGTATGTCGCTCAGTCGTTGCGCGACGGCGTCCGGCGAGCCCTCGCTGTGCCCCACCTGGCTGCTCGGGATGTTGCTGTGCGGGATGTGGATCGCCCGCAGACCGGCCTTCTGAGCACCGTACACATCGTCGAAGAGCCTGTCGCCCACGTAGACGCATCGAGACGGATCCGAGACCTTCACGGCCTCCATCGCCGCGTGGAAGGCCTCTTCGGCGGGCTTCGTCCAGGGAACCTCGGAGGTGTAGATGTCGCCGTCGAGCAGATCGAGCACCCCGTCGCGCTCGAAGAACCCGCGGTGCCACGCACGCGGCCAGATCGTGTTGGACAGCACCCCGACGCGTACGCCGTCGGCGCGGAGCGCCTCCCACAGCGGCCCGACCTCGGGGTCCGTCAGGGTGTGCGGCTCCCAGAACTCGTAGTAGGCGTCGAGCAGGTCCGGGTCGTGCTCGAGGCCGGCCTCGTCGAAGAGGTCGCCGATCGTCGAGCTCTGCTGGTGGTCGCGGCTGCGGGCCCAGATCGTCTCTCCGGCCTGGTGGAGCCTGGTCGCGTTGACCGGATGGTCGTCGTCGCAGGCACCGCTCACCGCCTGCGCGAGCGCCAGCGACTCCGCGTGGAAGTCGATGTCGTGCCACTTCGTCAGCGTGCCGCCCCAGTCGAAGATCACCGCGTCGATCGCCATGGCCCCGACCCTAGCGGTGCGACACCGGCCGACTCACCGTGATTTCTCAGCGGGACGACTGCGCCGAGTCGACCAGATCGGTGAGCTCCGCGCGGAAGTCGGGATGGGCACAGTGATCGATGATCCGCCGCGCGCGGGCGGCGGGAGAGATGCCGCGCAGGTCGGCCACACCCTGCTCGGTGATGATGACCTGCACGTCGTGCGCGGTGTGGTCGACGTGGCCAACGAACGGCACGATGCGCGAGACGGTGCCTCGCTCGGCGGTGGAGGGGGCGGCGAAGATGTTGAGGTGGGCGTTGCTCGCGAAGTCAACCGAGCCGCCGAGGGCGTTCACGTTGCCGTGGATGTCGGCCTCGGCCATCGAGTCGATCGCGATGAGGCCGAGCCGCCGGATGACCTCGGGGTGGTTCGATGTCTCCTGCGGGCGCAGCAGGACTCGGCCCTTGTAGTGGTGGACGTCGTCGTTGAACCGGCGAGCACCCGCCTCGGAGAGGCCGAGGGACGTGGCCGAGACTCCGATCAGCTTGCCGGAGTCGAGCAGGTCGAGGAGACCGTCCCGGACGGTGTCGGTGTAGGCCGTCAGGTGCTCGAGCTCCGCGTCCTGGAGCCCGGTGAGAACCGCGTCGGCGACGGGACCCGCACCGGCGTGGAGCGGTAGCAGGCTGTGGTGCAGGCGGCCGTTGCGTACCTCATGGAGGAGGAAGTCCACGACGAGCCCGGCTATCGCGCGGCTCTCCTCGTCGATCACGCGCGGCGGTGAGCCCCGGTCGGGGCGATCGGTCTCGACGACGGCGACGACCTTGGCCGGGTCGACGAGGAGGTAGGGGTCGCCGATCCTCTGCATCGGCGTCGTCAGCTGGATCGGCGCCCGCGCCGGCGGCAGCTGTGAGCCGTGATGGATGTCGTGAAAGCCCTCGAGCCCGCGCGGATGCCAGCTGTTGACCTCGAGGATCACGGCGTCGGCGACGTCGAGCCACGTCTGGTTGTTGCCGACGCTGCTCCCCGGGACGAGCAGCCCGTTGGGCAGGATCGCCGCCACCTCGACCACCGCGACGTCGAGAGCGCCGTAGAACCCGGAGGCCGCGTGCTGGGCGACACGCGAGTGGCGTACGTCGACGCCCTCCGGCCACTCCCGAACCAGCCCCAGGGCCTCGGGCACGGCCTTCGGCCGCCCGATTCCGGCGAACCCCGAGAACGCCACCGTCTTCCCCGGCCCGATCCCCGCGGCCGCCTCCGCGGCACTCGCCACCCGCAGGGCGAGCGTACGGTCAAGAATCCTGTCCCCCGTCATGGGGTCGATCTTGCCTCACCCGCGCACCCCGAATCCGCAGTTGTAGCGGCCGAGAATGTAGTTGTGGGGGGGGGGGGGCGGGGTTTTGGGGGCGCAACAAAAAAAAATGGGGGGGGGTGTTGGCCGGGCGGGCGCGGGGGGGGGGGGGGTTGGGGGGGGCGCACGGAGGAAAGAAGA
>NZ_JBEPDH010000040.1:0-22924 GCF_040300245.1 Nocardioides sp. NPDC000445
CCCGCGCGCGCCACTCCCCCACCCCCCACACCCCCCCCCCCCACCCCCCCCCTGATATTTTTTTGTGGTGCGCACCCCCTGGGTGGCCCCCCCCCCCACTTCTGCTGTCTCGGCCGGTCGGTCAGGGGGCAGAGTCGGCCGCGAGGGTCGCGTTGTGGCGGCGGTTCGTGGCGATCAGCTCATCGAGCATCTCGCGGGTCCGGAGCAGGCCCTCGATGTGGGCGCTGAGCCGGTCGCGCTCGCCGACCATCATCTCGAAGGCGGCCTCGGAGGTGTCGGAGCTCGGCCGGTCGACGCAGGGGAGGACCTCGCCGATCGTACGGCTCGAGAGTCCGCCCGCGTAGAGCCGCTGGAGGAGGATCACCCGGTCGACGGCCGCCTCCGGATAGTGCCGCTGGCCGCTGCTGCTGCGCTCGGACTCGAGCAGCCCCTGCTCCTCGTAGTAGCGCAGCGAGCGGACGCTCACGCCTGCTCGCCTCGCGAGCTCGCCGATCCGCATCGAACTCCTCCTGGGTGATCTCCGGCACAAGACTTGCCTCTGACGTCAGTGTCAGGTTCTAGCGTACGTGGCGACCCACTGACACTCCCAAGGAGCTCACCTGTGACCAGCCTCTTCGACCGCCACCACCTGGGCCCGCTGACGCTGCCGAACCGGATCGTGATGGCGCCGATGACCCGCGCCCGAGGCACCGCCGACGGCCTGGCGACGCCGTCGATGGCGACGTACTTCGCTCAGCGGGCGACCGCCGGCCTGCTCATCTCCGACGGGATCGCTCCCAACGCTGTCGGCACCTCGAACCCCAACACCGCCGGGCTGCGTACGGACGCAGAGGCCGCCTCGTGGCGACAGGTCACCGACGCGGTCCACATCAACGGTGGCCGGATCTTCGCCCAGCTCATGCACGGCGGCCGGGTCTCGCACGAGTCGATCTCCGGCCTCCGGCCGGTCGCCCCGTCCGCTGTCGCGTTGGCGGCCGACGTCTTCACGCCGGCCGGGCCTCTGCCCGCACCGGTGCCGCGTGCCCTGGAGACGGCTGAGGTCGCCGAGCAGGCCGAGTCGTACGCCGAGGCCGCCCGCCGCGCGGTCGGCGCCGGGTTCGACGGGGTCGAGCTGCACGGGGCCAACGGCTACCTGATCAGCCAGTTCCTCTCGACCAACGCCAACCTGCGCACCGACCGCTACGGCGGCTCGGTGGCCAACCGGATCCGGTTCGCCATCGAGGCCGTTGCGGCGACGGTGGACGCCGTCGGCGGCGACCGCGTCGGCATCCGGCTCTCGCCCGGCGCCGGGCTCTGGGACGTCACCGAGCCCGATCATGCCGAGGTCTATGCGGCGCTGCTCACCGAGCTCAACCGGCTCGGGCTGGCGTACGTCCACATCGAGGCCACCACCGACGAGGCGACCATGCTGGACCTGCGCAAGCGGTGGGACGGGACCATGATCGTCAACCCGAGCTCGTGGCTGACCCGCGGCGCGGCGCCGTTCGGGGCCAGGCCGACAGACCTGGCCTCCGCAGACCGCTGGCTGGGGCTGGGTGCCGACCTGGTGAGCTTCGGCCGGGCGTACCTCGCCAATCCGGACCTCGTCGAGCGCCTTCGTCGTCGGCTTCCCCTGGCCGAGGCCGACCCGGCGACCTACTACGCCGGCGGCGACGCCGGCTTCCTCGACCTCCCGGCCCATCACCACGTCGCCTGACTCGCCTCGATCGAGTCCGCACGAACGGACGCCGAATCCTTGGTTGTGGGCGACGAAAGTAGACCTTCGCCGCCCACAACCACGGTCTCGTCCGGAAAAACTGGGGATTCGGCGGGGTGGGTGTCGTAGGTTGGTCGTTACCCGACCTACGACTCACAACGCCGAATTAGGGAGAGCGATGACCAACGACGATCTCAAAGCCAAGATGCGCGAGGCGCTGGAGAAGAAGAACAACCACGACCACGCACGCGCCGAGAGCGCGGGGGCCAAGGAGAAGGCGCACGGGTCCGAGGTGGTCGGTGGCGCGCCGAAGATGCACCGCCGGAAGGCGGGCGGCGGCGGGTCCTGACGCTACGATGCCCCCTCGGGGGTGTCGGGTCGGTCTGGTCGAGAGGTAACGAGAAGTTGGCGCGCCGCGTAGTGCTCCATGTCGGGGCGATGAAGTCGGGGACGACCTATCTGCAGGGTGCCCTGTACAAGAACAAGGCTCTCCTCGCGGAGCGTGGGTTCCTGGTCCCCGGCGCGCGCTGGCGCAACCAGATCGAGGCCGTGCTCGACGTGAAGGGCCGCCGGAAGCACCCGCAGGGCAACTCGGTCGCCGGGGCCTGGGATCGCCTGGTCGCCGAGGTCGACGAGTGGGACGGCACGGCGCTGATCTCCGTCGAGCTGTTGGCGCCCGTCGGCCCGGAGACGGTCGAGCGGGTGGCGACGAGCTTCAGGGGCGTGACCCCCGAGATCGTGCTCTCGCTGCGTGACATCAACCGGCAGATCCCGTCGATGTGGCAGGAGCTCGTCCAGAACGGCGTGGACTGGACCTGGTCGGACTTCCTCACCTCGGTCAACAAGAGCCGTCCGGGCTCTCCTGAGCGCCGTCACTCCGGCCCCGGCAAGCGGTTCTGGTCCGAGCAGGACATGGTCGCCATCGCCCGGCGCTGGGCCCAGGCCGGGCCTCTGCACCTGGTCACCGTGCCGCCTCCGGGCAGCCCGGCGACGCTGCTGCTGGAGCGTTTCGGTGTGGCGATGGGCTTCGATCCCGAGGGGATGAAGAGCCCGCCGCCGAAGAACACCTCCCTCGGCTCCGCGACCGTCGAGGTGCTGCGCGGCCTCAACGCCGAGCTGGACCGGCGTGGCCTGGCCTACCCGGCGGCGATGGGGCTGCGCAAGCACGTCCTCGGCAAGCGCCTGATGCCCGAGCTGACGGTCGACGACCCGCGCATCGGGCTCCAGGCACCGCGCTGGACCGCCTCGTTCACCCGCGACCAGGCGGCCGAGCTGAGCGGTCTGGACGCGACCATCCACGGGGATCTCGATGACCTGGCCCCTGTGGACGTACGCGGGATCGACCCGCGCAAGGTCACCGACAAGCAGGTTCGAGACGCCGCGGTCGCTTCCTATGCGGCGCTGCGTACGGACCTCGACAAGAAGCTCGCCGACCCGACCATCCCTGGTGAGGCCATCGACCCGGGGGAGGGCCGCAAGGCCCCGGCGCGCGCCGTCTCCGCCCTGGCCGACCTCGTGGAGTGGTCCGTCCGGCGAGAGGAGCTGGTCCGTACGTAGGGCCTCAACACACACATATTCGGGGGAACTCTTTGTCAAGCAGCTGGAGCCTGCGCCGTCGTCGCAGACTCGCCGAGGAGACGGGCGGCACGTCGGCCGCGCCGCCACGGATCGCGGTGCTCACCATCGCCCGCGACGAGGGCGAGATGCTCACCCGCTGGGTCGACCACTACGGCCGAGCGGCGGGTCTCGAGAACCTGATCGTCTTCGACGACGGTTCGACCGACGGTTCGACCGACGACCTCTCGTGCACGGTCCAGCGCCTGCCGGGCTTCCGGAAGGGCAACTTCGAGGCCGGCCGGATGGGCCTGGCCAGCGGGGTCGCCCAGGGGCTCCTGGGGGTCTACGACGTGGTCATCTTCACCGACGTGGACGAGTTCCTGGTCCCGGACCCGGCGAGGTACGCCAACCTCTCCGACTACCTGGCCCGACGTCCCGAGCGGGTGATCGCCCCGTTCGCCCTCAACGTCGTCCACCACACCGCGGTCGAGGGACCGCTGGTCAGCGGCAAGCCGATCGTCGGCCAGCGGGCGTACGCCCAGTTCGCACCGTTGATGTGCAAGCCGTCGGTCAAGCGGGTGCCGGCCGCCTGGACGCTCGCCTCCCACGGGATCAAGGCGCCGTACGTGCCCGATCCCGGGCTGTTCATGGTCCACATGAAGTTCGCCGACCTGGACCTGCTGCGCCGGCAGGCCGACCGCCGCAACGAGCTCGCCAAGGCGGTGGGTCGCGGCAAGGGCAGCTCGTGGGGACGTTCCGGTGACGATCTCGCCGGCCTGCTGACCACGGCGACCGCCTCGGTGGGCGCTGACGTCGAGGAGTTCGACCCTGCCTCGGTCCTGCCGGCCAGGCTCGTCCGTGAGGAGGGCGGGGTGCACCGCGCCGTCGGCCCGGGACACATCGACAACCTCCGCAACCAGCCGCTGTTACGCATCCCGGAACGCCTCCACGGGATCGTCTGAACTAGGTTACCGTCCGGTAATCCACGCACCGCCAGACTCACCGACGAGAGGCCGCAGATGAGCAAGACGAACCCCGGCAACTTCTTCGAGGACTTCCAGGTCGGCCAGGTCATCGAGCACGCCACGCCGCGCACGGTGACCGAGGGTGACCGGGCTGCGTACGGGTCGCTCTACCCGACCCGCTTCGCGGTGCCCTCGAGCGCTGCCTTCGCGGCCTCCGTCGGGCTCGAGCAGCACCCGGTCGAGGAGCTGATCGGCTTCCACATCGCCTTCGGCAAGACCGTCCCGGACGTGTCGCTGAACGCGGTCGCCAACCTCGGCTACGCCGAGTGCCGCTTCCACCAGCCGGTGGTGCCGGGCGACACGCTCTCGACGACGTCCGAGGTCATCGGCCTCAAGCAGAACTCCAACGGCAAGTCCGGCGTCGTCTACGTACGCTCGACCGCCACCAACCAGCGCGGCGAGGTCGCCATCGACTGGGCGCGCTGGGTGATGGTGCACAAGCGGGACCAGGACGCCGCGGCCCCCGAGACCGTGATCCCGGAGCTGGCCGCGGTCGTCGACGCGAAGAACCTGATCGTGCCCACGGGCCTGGACTTCTCCGCCTACGACTTCACCGCCGCCGGCGAGCCGCACCGGCTGGCCGACTACGAGGTCGGCGAGAAGATCGACCACGTCGACGGGGTCACCCTCACCGAGTCCGAGCACCAGCAGGCCACGCGGCTGTGGCAGAACACCGCGAAGGTGCATTTCAACGTCGAGGCCCGGCCCGACGGCCGCAACCTCGTCTACGGCGGCCACATCATCTCGCTGGCCCGTGCGCTGTCGTTCAACGGCCTCGCCAACGCCCAGCTGATCGCCGCGATCAACGCCGGAGCACACACCTCGCCGGCCTTCGCGGGCGACACCGTCTACGCCTGGTCCGAGGTCCTCGACAAGGTGGAGACCGACGCCCCAGGTGTCGGCGCGCTGCGGCTGCGCCTGGTCGCGACGAAGGGCCGCGACGAGTCGATGACCCTGCGCGGCGAGGACGGAAAGTACGCCCCCGGCGTGCTGCTCGACCTCGACTACTGGGCGCTCATCCCTGTGTAAGGAGCACGTCATGGCAACCAGGAAAGCTCTCTTCGTCTCCGGATCCGCCCAAGGGATCGGCAAGGCGATCGTGGAGAAGTTCGCGAGCGAGGGATGGTTCGTCGGCGTCTACGACATCGACGCCGACCTCGCGCGTGACGTCGCCGCGATCCTCGGGTCCGACAACGCCATCGGTGGCACGCTCGACGTCACCGACCCGGCGTCCTGGAACGCGGCGCTGGAGGAGTTCGCCACCGCCGCCGGCGGTCGCCTCGACCTGCTGGTCAACAACGCCGGCATCCTGCGTGCCGGCCGCCTGGCCGAGGTCGACCTGGCTCAGCACCACCAGACCATCGAGATCAACGTCAACGGCGTGATCAACGGCTGCCACACCGCGTACCCCTATCTCCGGGCCACGCCCGGATCCGGCGTGATCAACGTCTGCAGCGCGAGCGCGATCTACGGGCAGCCGGAGATCGCCTCCTACAGCGCGTCGAAGTACGCCGTGCGCGGACTCACCGAGGCGCTGGAGCTGGAGTGGCGCAAGGAGGGCATCCGGGTGCAGGCGGTCTGGCCGCTGTGGGTGAAGACCGCCCTGCTCGACGGCAACGCCGCCTCCTCCCACGAGACCCTGGGCATCCGGCTGACCGTCGAGGACGTCGCCGACCAGGTCTGGGAGATGGCGCAGCCCCGCAAGGGCCTGCGCGGGCGGCTGCCGAAGGTGCACACCACCGTCGGCTTCCCGGCCAGGGCCCTCTCGACCGCCGCCGACCTCGCGCCGAACCTGTTCGTCCGCGAGGTCAATCGGTTCATCACTCGGGCCTGAGGATTCGGCCGGGCCGATGGCTGGTTGGATGGGGGCATGGCCCTCTACCTCGTCAGGCACGGCACCACCGAGTGGTCCCTCAACGGCCGGCACACCTCCCACACCGACCTTCCCCTCCTGCCCGAGGGGGAGGAGGCCGCCAAGGTGCTCGCGTCACGCCTTCAAGACCAGAAGTACGCCGCGGTGCTGACCTCCCCGCGACAGCGGGCGATGCGTACGGCTGAGCTCGCGGGCTTCCCCGACGCGGTCGTCACCGACGACCTGGTCGAGTGGGGCTACGGCGACTACGAGGGCATCACCACCGACGAGATCCACCGCACCGACCCGGGCTGGAGCCTGTGGACCGCGAAGACGCCCGGCGGAGAGGCAGCCGCCGCCGTCCAGGAGAGGCTGGGCCGGGTCGTCTCGGCCGCCCGCGAGCGCGAGGGTGACACCCTGGTCTTCTCCCACGGACACGCGCTGTGCGCCCTGGCCGCGGTGTGGCTGGGACTCCCGGTCACCGAGGGACGGCTCTTCAGGCTCGACACCGCGACCGTCTCGCTGCTCGACGCCTACCGCGGGCAGCCGGTCGTCAAGCACTGGAACACATAGCCGGGAGGACGCTTCATCGAACGGCTTGACCTGACGGATGGCACAGGTCACCGTTGTGGGGTGGCTCTTGCGGTTGGCTGTCCACGCTGCGCGACGCCGGTGGCGAGCATCGGTGCCGGCGGCAGCAGGTCGTGTCCCGAGCATGGGGTGGTGACCCCGCTGTGGCGTTCGGATGCCGCCTCCTACGAGGACCTGGTGCAGATCCTCGCGCTGGCCGGTGAGGTGCCCACCTACGTTCCCTGGCCGGTCGAGTCGGGCTGGTCGATCGCCGAGCTCGCCGTGGTCGGCGACGAGAACAAGGGTGCGGCGACTCTGGTCACGTTGACGGGTGTGACCCCCGACGACGGGCCGGTCGAGATGACCGTCGTCACCGAGGAGGCCGGCGTCGGGCTGGGGGCGCGGTGCGCGCGTACGGACGGACCGGACCCGGGCATCGACGTCTGTGCCGGCCCGCCCACGACGAGGGTCCGGGTCGCCGGGCAGCGCCAGCTGGTGCCGCTGTGGCCGATCACCCAGTGGACCAACGGCGCCGAGGAGTGGGAACGGTCGGTGGTCGTCGGCGAGGCCGCCGGGCGCTGGCTGTGGCTCGTCTTCCGCCCGGCCACGGCGATGCTGATGCTCCAGGACGGCTGGCACCTGCGCCAGGTCCGGGACCTGGGCGTGCAGATGGTCGAGCTGCCCTTCGGAGGGCCCGGTGGATCTTGGTGGAGCTCGCCCTAGGATGGGCGGGTGCGCATCGACCTCCATACTCACTCGCGAGTGAGCGACGGGACCGATTCGCCCACCGAGCTGGTCCAGGCGGCGAAGGCCGCGGAGCTCGACGTGGTCGCGATCACCGACCACGACACCGCCGACAGCTGGGACGAAGCGGCAGCGGCTGCCGCCGAGGCCGGGATCGAGCTGGTGCGCGGCATGGAGATCAGCACCGACCACCTCGGCCACAGCGTGCACCTGCTGGCCTACCTGCCCGACCCGACACACCCGCCGCTGGTCGCCGAGCTCGACCGAATTCTGGCCGGCCGGGACGGACGGCTGCCGCTGATGCTGGCCCGGCTGGCGCGTCTCGGCATCGAGGTGTCGCTCGAGGACGTCGCCGCCGTCTCCGGTGACGCCGCTGCCTCCGGGCGCCCGCACCTGGCCGACGCACTCGTCGCGAAGGGGTACGTGCGCAGTCGCGACGAGGCGTTCAACCGCTACCTCGGGGCCGGCAAACCGGCGAACGTCAGCCGTTACGCGGCCCCGCTCGAGCCGATGATCCGCACCGTCGCCGCCGCCGGCGGAGTCACCGTGATCGCCCACCCGTGGGGCCGGTCCGGACGCGAGCAGCCCGACGAGGCAGCCATCTCCGCACTGATCGACGCGGGCCTGTCCGGGCTCGAGGTCGACCACCAGGATCACAGCCCCGAAGTGCGCGAGAAGCTGCGGGTGATCGCCCGCAATCTCGACCTCGTGGTGACCGGATCCAGCGATTACCACGGCACAGGGAAGGTGGGTCACCATCTGGGAGTGAACACCACTGCACCCGCTGAGTACGAGCGGCTCCTGGAGCGCGCCGCCGCAGCCGCAGCCGCCTCCGGACGAGCCACCCCCGAGGTCGTACGTTGACCGAGATCTTCGTCTCCACGTTCGTGACGCTCTTCGTGATCATGGACCCGGTCGGCACGATCCCGATCTTCCTGTCGCTGACCGCGGGGCAGTCGCCGGGCAAGCAGCGCCGTGCGGCGCTCCTCGCGGTGGCCGTCTCGTTCCTGGTGATCACGATCTTCGCGCTGTTCGGACAGGCGATCCTGCACTTCCTGCACATCTCCCTCGAGGCGTTGCAGTGCGCCGGCGGCCTGCTCCTGCTGCTGGTCGCCCTCGAGCTGCTCACCGACAACTTCGACGACCCCGTCGCCGCCGCCGGAGCGAACGTGGCGATGGTGCCGCTCGGCACCCCGCTCCTGGCCGGCCCCGGTGCGATCGTCGCCACCATGGTCTTCACCCAGGAGGTCGACTCCGTCGGGACCGCCTTCGGGCTCGGCCTCGGACTCGTCGTCGTCCACCTCGCCCTCCTGGTGGCGATGGTCTTCTCCATCCCGATCCTCAAGGTCCTCAAGGAGTCCGGCGTCCTGCTCATCACCAGGATCGCCGGTCTGCTCCTCTCCGCGATCGCCGTTCAGATGGTCGCCGACGCGGTCACGACCTTCATCGCGAACGCCTGAGTCCGGCGCGGCTCGGTTGGTTTCAGACGTACGCGCCTTCTACCGGCGGGTAATGGGCTCGAACGTCTGGGACTACTTGCGGCCCAGCGACTGGAACTTCTGGAGCACGCCGGACGGGACCACGCGCGCCATGGTGGCCAGGGCCTTGTAGCGCTTGCTCGGGATCGAGAAGGTCTTGTCGGCGTCGTAGTCCTCGAGCGCTTCGCGGACCAGGTCGTTGACGTCGAGCCACATCCACGACGGGGCCGAGTCGTAGCCGGAGCCGAGGCGCTCGTGGAACTCGGTCTTGGTGAATCCCGGCAGCAGGGCCATCACCTTGATGCCCTGGCCGGCGTACTCGTTGTGGGCCCACTCCGTGAAGGAGTTGATCCACGCCTTGGCGGCCGAGTAGGTGCCGCGGGGGAGGTAGGAGGCGACGGAGCCGACGTTGATGATGCCGCCGTGGCCGCGGGCGACCTGGGCGCCCAGCGCGGCGTGGGAGAGGCGCAGCGGGGCGATGACGAGCACCTCCGCCATCGCGGCCTCCTCGTCGGCGGTGTTGTCGAGGAAGCGGTGCTTGAGGCCGTGACCGGCGTTGTTGACCAGCAGGTCGACCGGGTGGTCGGCGTCGGCCAGGCGGGCCTCGACCTTGGCCAGGTCGGCGCTGTCGGTCAGATCGGCGCGGAGCACCTCGACGCCGATGCCGTGAGCGTCCGCCAGGTTCTTGGCGACGTCGGTGAGGCGCTCCTCGTCACGGGCGACGAGGACGAGGTCGTGTCCGCGGGCGGCGAGCTGCTGGGCGAAGGCGAGTCCGATGCCGGCGGTTGCGCCGGTGACCAGAGAGGTGGGGTTCGACATGGGGCAATCCTGCCACCACCGGCCGCGAGGGAGATCCAGGCACCGGGCCGTCGGTTCACACGCGGAATCACGGTTTCTGTCTGTCGTGTGACAGTTGACTTGCGGTGATACGTGTTTGGATGATGTTCGACGTGGATTTCGTAGGGGGACTCGGGCACGTGATGAAGAAGTGAGCCGCACTGCGCGCCACGTGAGATCCAGGCCTCTCCGGCGCACCAAGATGCTCTTCGCCGCGTCCTTGCTGACGTCGGCCGGTCTGTACGTCGGGATGGAGGTCGTCGCCGAGCCGGTGGCCAACGGCCGGCCCAGCGCGGCCGACAGCGGGATGAAGCTGGGCGCGGACGCCGGGCGCACCCCGGTCTGGCCACACGACAGCCAGCGCGAGGCCGCGATCGACCGTCACGTCGACGCGCGGACGTCCGCCGCGGAGAAGGTGCTCCCGGACGACTCCGGCACCGGTCGCCGGGCCGTCTTCTCGATCAGCCGCCAGCGGGTCTGGATCGTCTCCGCGGCCGACCGGACGCGGCGTACGTATCCGGTCTCGGGCAGCATCTACGACAACCTCGAGCCCGGCACCTACAAGGTCTTCTCCCGCTCCGAGCACGCGAGGGGGATCGACGACTCGGGCCGGATGAAGTGGTTCGTACGCTTCACCAAGGGCCCCCGCGCCGCGATCGGCTTCCACAACATCCCGGTGGACAAGGGCAAGCGCGTACAGACCCGCGCCCAGCTCGGCACACCGCTGTCGCACGGGTGCATCCGCCAGGCCGAGCCGGACGCGAAGGCGATGTGGCGCTTCGCGCGGCTCGGCACCAAGGTGGTCGTGATCCCCTAGGCAGGCTCAGGCGTCGGCCTTGGGCGCGGAACCGCCCGAGCCCGAGGAGCGGCGACGGCGGCGGCGACGGGGCGCGGAACCCTCGGCCTTGGCCTCGCCGTCGGCGGGCTTCGTCGACTCAGCAGACTCGGCAGCCGGAGCGGCAGACTTGTCGACGACCTGGCCGCCACGCGAACGGGTGCGCTGCCGGTCGCGGTTGCGGGGAGCGCGCTCCCGCTTCTCGCCGTCCTTGTCGGAGTCCTTGTCCTTGGGCTTCGCGGGTGCGGCGGCCTTGATCCGACCCTTGGTGCCCTTCGGGATGCCCATGTCGTGGAGGAAGTGCTCCGAGGAGGAGTAGGTCTCCTGCGGCTCGTCGAAGGGAAGGTCGAGAGCCTTGTTGATCATCTTCCACTTGTGGAGATCGGCCCAGTCGACGAACGTGACCGCGACACCGGAGGCACCGGCGCGGCCGGTGCGGCCGATGCGGTGGACGTAGGTCTTCTCGTCGTCGGGGGTCGTGTAGTTGACCACGTGGGAGACGCCGGTGACGTCGATGCCGCGGGCGGCGACGTCGGTGGCCACCAGGACCTCGACCTTGCCGTCACGGAACTTCTGCATCACCCGCTCGCGGGCGGCCTGCTGCATGTCGCCGTGCAGGGGAGAGGCCGGGAAGCCGCGCTCGGCGAGGTCGTCGGCCACGCGCTGTGCCTGCCGCTTGGTGCGGGCGAAGACGACGACCTTGTCGTGGTCCTCGCACTGCAGCAGGCGGCCGATCATCTCGGGCTTGTCGAGGTCGTGGGCCTGGTAGACGAACTGCGCGGTGGCAGGCACGGTCTCGCGCTCGCTCGCGGACTCGGCGCGGATGTTCATCGGGTGGCGCATGTAGGAGCGCGCCAGCGCCACGATCGCCCCCGGCATGGTGGCCGAGAAGAGCAGCGTCTGGCGGGTCTCCGGGGTGAGGGTGACGAGCTTCTCCACGTCGGGCAGGAACCCGAGGTCGAGCATCTCGTCGGCCTCGTCGAGGACGAGGGCGTGCACGTGGGAGAGGTCGAGGACCTTCCGGTTGGCCAGGTCGATCAGGCGGCCGGGGGTGCCGACCACGATGTCGACGCCCTTCTCCAGCGCGTCGATCTGGGGGTCGTAGCCCGCGCCGCCGTAGACGGTCAGCACGCGGAGGCCGCGGTCCTCGGAGATCATCGAGATCTCGGCGGAGACCTGCATGGCCAGCTCGCGGGTCGGAGCCACGATCAGGGCCTGTGGCTTGCCCTGCGGAAGGTCGATGTAGTCGCGGTCCTTGGGGGACACGCTGCGCTGCACCACCGGGATGCCGAAGGCCAGCGTCTTGCCGGAGCCGGTGCGGGCCTGGCCGATCAGGTCGGTGCCCTGCAGGGCGACCGAGAGGGTCATCTCCTGGATGGCGAAGGGGGTGGTGATGCCTTTGCGCTCGAGGGGAGCGCAGATCTCGGGATGAACCCCGAGCTCCTTGAACGTTGTCATGATTCGTCGCTACTCGCTTGTCTCATCGAATGCGGCGAGCGACTCACGGGTGTCTCGAGCTTGCCAAGCGAGTGCCACGCCGCGCACATACGGGATCCAGACCACCGCGATATGAAGTGCATTACAGCGGCGCTGGGTCGGTCAAAAGGCATTCTATCGGTAGGGTTCTCCCGTGGTTGCATCGTCAGAGTTCACGGGTCCTCAGGATCCGTTCGGTGATCCTGTTTACAAGGCCGCCGTCATCGACCTTCTCGGAGCGGTCGCCTATGGCGAGGTCTCGGCTGTCGAGCGGCTGACCGACGACGCCAAGATGGCGCCTTCGCTGGAGGACAAGACGGCTCTGCTCGCGATGGCAGCCGCCCAGCACGCCAAGATCCAGCCGGTCCTCGACCGGCTGGTGGAGCTCGGCGCCGACCCGTACGCGGCGATGGAGCCGCTGCGTGAGGGATTCGACGAGTTCCACATCCACACCAAGCCCGCGGACTGGTGGGAGTCGCTGGTCAAGGCGTACGTCGGTGACGGGCTCGCCAACGACTTCTACCGCGAGGTCGCGGGCTTCCTCGACGAGGACACCCACAAGCTCGTGGTCACCACTCTCGAGGACGCCGGGCGGGCCGATTTCATCGTCGACCGGGTGCGGGCCGGCATCGAGGCCGATCACCTCATCGGCGGGCGCCTGGCGCTGTGGGGCCGTCGCCTCATGGGCGAGGCGATCACCCAGGCGCAGCAGGTCGCGGCCACCCGCGAGGGGCTCAGCGAGCTGATCGCCGGCGGCCACCTCTCCGGTCTCGACCTCGGCACCATCGGCGAGATGCTCACCCGGCTCACCCAGCGTCACGTCGAGCGAATGGGCAAGCTCGGGCTTGAGCACTGACATCCGCTTCACCGGCTGGCCAGGGACGCTGATCGTCCCCGACGCCGGTGTGTGGACGTCTCCCGAGGTCAGCCCCGGGTTCTGCTTCGACGAGCTGGTCGCCTCCTGGAACGTGGTGACCCCGCCCGGGACCTGGGTGGAGGTCGCGGCTCAGGTGGTCGCCGAGTCGGGGGAGCGGAGCGGCTGGCTGACGCTGGCTCGCTGGTCCTCGGACCCCGCCTTCACCTCCACCTCCGTCGCCGGTCAGGACGACCTGGTCGCGGTCGCGTCCGACGACACCATCCTGGGGCGGGACGGGCGCAGGTTCACGGAGTTCTCGTTGCGGCTGAGCCTGCACGGCCCCGACGGGAGCCTGCCGCGGGTGAGCCTGCTCGGGGCGATGGTCTCGGCCGACGCCCGGAACTCGGCGCCGGCACCGGGGACGGTGCCTCGCGGGACGGTGGTGGGTGGCGTACCCGCCTATTCGCAGCAGCTCCACCGTGACCGCTATCCGCACTGGGACGGTGGCGGGCAGTCCTGGTGCAGCGCCGCCTCGACCGCGATGATCGCCGACTTCTGGGGTGTCGGGCCGACGCCCGCCGAGACGGCCTGGGTGGACTACGAGACCCCCGACCCGCAGGTGCCGTTCACCGTCCGGGAGGTCTACGACGAGTCCTTCGGTGGCGCCGGCAACTGGGCCTTCAACACCGCCTACGCGGGCACCCGGGGGCTGGTCGCGTACGTCACCAGGCTCCGCTCCTTCGCCGAGGCCGGCCGGTTCCTCGAGGCCGGGACTCCGCTCGTGCTGGCTGTCTCGCACCAAGCCGGCGAGCTGACCGGCGCCGGGTACGACACCAACGGTCATCTGCTCGTGCTGACCGGCTTCGACGAGGCTGGCGACCCCATCGTCCACGACCCCGCCTCCCACCGGATCGTCAGTGACGCGGAGGTGCGGACGACGTACGACCTCGGCGAGCTCGACCGCGCCTGGGCACGCTCCGGGCGGCTCGTCTACCTCATCCGGCCACCGGATGTGGCGCCGCCGGAGCCGCCGGCGCAGCCCAACTGGTGAAGCCGGCGGCAACAGCAGAAGCGGCCCCACCCAGAGGGGCGGGACCGCTTCGAGTGACCTGGCTGAGGCTCAGGCCTTGGACTTTCCGGTGACACCGGAGGCGATGACCACCAGGACGGCGGCGATCACGACCTGCCAGATGTGACGCCACCAGTCGATGCCGTTGGTTGCGTTGTCCCACGTGGCCGCGTGGCCATCGAACGGCCCGTTGTTCTGGCCGAAGACGAACCAGTAGATGAAGCTGCCGATCAGCATGCCGCCGATACCGCAGACAATCGTCAGCCAGAACGGAATGTTGTCCTTATCGCCCGGGGCGAAGAACTTGCCGAGGGCACCGATGATGACGCCGCCGATGAGGGTGACGAGGATCGTAGAGATCATGCCTTTTCCCTTCAGGTTGTGAGTGGCGCCATGAAGGCGCCCATATTTTGATATTGCACCTGTTGGGACTGGAATGCACGGACAACATGACCTAAAAAGGGAACTTCGGCACCGGAATCAGGGCCATCCCTGAGTGCAGCCCGAGTGGTTCAGCCGGCGAAGCCGACCTTGCCGACCTTGGCCGGGCCGATCTCGATGTAGGCGAGCTTCTCGGTCGGGACGATGACCTTGCGGCCCTTGCTGTCGGTCAAAGCGAGCACAGCGCCGCCGCCGAGGGCGTCGGCGATGAGCTTCTCCACCGATTCGCTGGACTCCTCGGTCTCTACGACGAGCTCACGGGCGGCCTGCTGGACGCCGATCTTGACCTCCACGGGTCCTCCTTGCGATGGGTCGATCAATGCTTCGGAATCCTCTCACACGGACTGTGAGGAACCCCGCTGTTGCGCTACGAGCGGAACTCGGAATTGAATCAGTCGGTCTTGGGATAGCCGCGGATGCCGCGCCAGGCGAGGCCGGCGACGAGGCGAGCGGCGTCCTCCTGAGAGAGGTCGCCGTTGTTGTGGAGCCAGTAGCGGGCGCTGACCTGTGCCTGGCCGACGAGGCCGACGGCGAGCAGGTGAGAGGCCGCGGCGGCGAAGCCGGTGTCCTCGGCGATGACCTCGGCGACCGCCTCGGCGCACTCGTTGGTGACCCGGTCGACCTGCTCGCGCACGGCGGGGTCGTTGGTCAGGTCGGACTCGAACACGAGCCGGAAGGCACCGGTCTCGGAGGCCACGTAGTCGTAGAAGACCGCGACGCAGCGGGCCACGCGTTCCTTGTTCTCGTCGGTCGACGCCAGGGCCTCCCGGCAGCGATCGATGATCTCGTTCGCGGACTTCTCCAGCAGCGCCAGGTAGAGGTCGAGCTTGCCGGGGAAGTGCTGGTAGAGAACGGGCTTCGAGACCCCTGCCCTCTCGGCGATGTCGTCCATCGCGGCGGCGTGGAACCCGTAGGCGACGAAGACCTCGAGAGCGGAGTCGAGAAGCTGGGCTCGTCGTTCCGTCCGGGGCAGTCGCGCCCCTCGCGGTCGAGTGGGGTCGAGCTCGGATTGGTGCGTGGTCACCCCAGCAGCCTACCCGCTGGTACTCGGATCGCGGGACGCGTCGTTGTCTCGTCCACGGATGAGGGAACATGGAGAAGTGCCTGCGGTGTTCAAGTAGGCATACGTACGTCCGAACTGAGGAGCAGTTGTGTCCCTAGCCCCGCTCGTGGAGCCCGCTGACGAGCTGACGATCGACGAGGTGCGCCGCTACAGCCGCCACCTCATCATCCCCGACGTCGGCATGGCCGGGCAGAAGCGCCTGAAGAACGCCAAGGTGCTGGTCATCGGCGCCGGCGGTCTCGGCTCGCCCGCCCTGCTCTACCTGGCCGCGGCCGGCGTCGGCACCCTCGGCATCGTCGAGTTCGACGAGGTCGACGAGTCCAACCTGCAGCGCCAGATCATCCACAAGCAGTCGACGGTGGGCCAGCCGAAGGCCGAATCGGCCGCGGCGGCGATCAAGGAGGTCAACCCGTACGTCAACATCGTGCTGCACGACGTGCGGCTCGACAACGACAACGTGCGCGAGATCTTCACCGGCTACGACCTGATCGTCGACGGCACCGACAACTTCGCGACCCGCTACATGGTCAACGACGCGGCGTACTTCCTGGGCATCCCGTACGTCTGGGGCTCGATCTACCGCTTCGACGGCCAGGCGTCGGTATTCGCGCCGACCCTGACCGACGACGCCCCGTGCTACCGCTGCCTCTACCCGGAGCCCCCGCCCCCGGGCATGGTCCCCTCCTGCGCCGAGGGCGGCGTGCTGGGTGTGCTCTGCGCCTCGATCGGCTCGATCCAGGTCAACGAGGCCATCAAGATGCTGACCGGCATCGGCGAGCCGCTGGTCGGCAAGCTGATGATCTATGACGCACTCGAGATGGAGTACCGCAAGCTGAAGGTCCGCAAGGACCCCAACTGCGCGCTGTGCGGCGAGAACCCGACGGTCACCGACCTGATCGACTACGACGCCTTCTGCGGCGCGATCTCCACCGAGGCGGCCGACGCCGCGGCCGGCTCGACCATCTCGGTCAACCAGCTCTCCGAGATGATCAAGGAGCGCGAGGAGGGCAGCCGCGACTTCGTCCTCGTCGACGTGCGCGAGCCGAACGAGTACGAGATCAACAAGATCCCCGGCGCCGTCCTGATCCCCAAGGGCGAGTTCCTCAACGGCAACGCGATCCCGCAGGTCGCCGAGCTCACCGGCGACGGCGCCAAGCCGCTCGTGTTCCACTGCAAGAGCGGTGTCCGCAGCGCCGAGGTGCTCGCGATCGCCAAGGGCGCCGGCTACGCGGACGCGGTCCACGTCGGTGGTGGCGTGGTGGCGTGGGTCAACCAGATCGACCCGAGCCAGCCGTCGTACTGATCCGGGTTACTGAACTGTAGGCCAGCGGTGGCCCCTCTGGGGCCGCCGCTGGCTTTATCTGTACGCGGCGTACCCGATAGTTTTGCGATCGCAGCTGCGGGGGGCGGAGTTGCATCAATGCCCGAACCTCGGAGGATTCGACGTTGTCCACACGCGCTCGTCTCAGCGCGACGCTCGCCGGTGCCACCCTGGCCGGCGGACTGTTTCTCGGTGCCCCTGCCAACGCGAGCGACCAGGCCCCGGAGCCAGCCTCCGGCGCGGCCGTAGGCTCTGCGATCGACCCGGAGAGGCTGGAGTCGAACGTCGCGGACCCGACCCGCGGCGTACCGCCGTCCTATGTCTTCGCCGGGGTCGGTGCGCTGCTGATGGGGGCAGGGGCCGGAATGGCCGTGCGTCGCAAACGAGCTGAGGCTGTGGCACGCTCGGCCGAGTGAGCAACGGTCAACCCAACCTGAGGACCTTCCTCGGGGAGATCTTCGTCGTCGTCCTCGTGGTGGCGGTCGCTGTGCTCGGCTATGCCGCGTACGACTACTACACCAAGCTCGACGACGCGAAGAAGAGCAACGCGACCGCGACCCCGCCCGGGACGACCTCCTCGATCCCGGCCGAGGCGCTGGCGGAGGTGCCGAAGAAGAAGGGCAAGGTACGCGGCGTCTCGATCGAGTCGCTCAACGTGCATGCCGACGTGGTGCCGCTGGCCATGGAGGACGGCACGCTCACCCCGCCTGCCGACGCCTCGCTGATGGGCTGGTGGAAGGGCGGCGCGAAGCCGGGGGCGGATGACGGCACGGTGCTGATCGTCGGCCACACCCTGCACAACGGCGGCGGCATCCTCGACCGGCTGGGCGAGGTCAACGAGGGCGACGAGATCGTCGTACGGACCAAGAACGACGAGTTCAGCTACACCGTCCGCTCGGTGCGCGACCTCTCCAAGGAGCAGGTCGCCAAGCGCAGCAAGCGGCTCTTCGACACCGACGGCAAGCCGAAGCTGGTCGTGGTGACGTGCGACGACTGGGACGGCACCTCGTTCCAGGGCAACACCGTGGTGGTCGCCGATCCGTAACCCAGGGCAGGCGAGCCTCGTTACTTGTGAGTCACATCACCTACAGACCGAGGCCCCCACATGCTCCGCACTCGCCGTTCCGTACGCCGCGCCGCAGCCGTCGCCGCCGGCACCCTGACCGCCGCGCTCGTCCCGGCCCTGATCCCGTCTGCGGCCCACGCCTGGGCCCCTGCCGACACGGCCACCATCACCCCGGGCGTGATGATGTACACCGATGGTGCCCAGTGCACCGCCAACTTCGTCTTCGCCGACTCCGCCTCGAACGTCTACGTCGGCTACGCCGCCCACTGTGCGGGTCTGGGTGAGGCCACCGACACCAACGGCTGCGCCGCCAAGTCGCTCCCGCTGGGCACCGAGGTGACCTTCAACGAGGGCGGCTCCCTGCTGAGCGAGGGCACCGTGCTGGGCAAGGGCAAGCTGGCGTACTCGTCCTGGCTGACCATGCAGCAGTCGGGCACCAAGGACGAGAACACCTGTGCCTACAACGACTTTGCCCTGGTCAAGGTGAACGCCGCCGACGCCGGCAAGGTCAACCCGAGCGTGCCGATCTGGGGCGGTCCGACGGGCATCGACACCGACGGCACCATCGCCGGCGACAAGGTCTACTCCTACGGCAACTCCTCGGTGCGCGCCGACGTGGACCTGCTCTCGCCGAAGATCGGCCTCTCGCTCGGTGACAGCGTCAACGGCACCCGCTGGTCCCACCCGCTCTACAACCTCACCCCCGGCATCCCCGGTGACTCCGGCTCCGGCTTCCTGAACGCCGACGGCAAGGCGGTCGGGACGCTGTCGACCCTGGGTCTGCTCCCGCTCGCCGGGTCCAACAACATCGGTGACATGGACCTCGAGCTGAAGTACGCCCAGGCGAACTCGGGCATCTCCGGGCTGCGCCTGGTCAACGGCACGGAGCCGTTCAGCCCGATCCTGTGAGACCCGCGCTAATGTGCGCGACATGACAGACCGGGAGGCGTACGTCGAAGCCGTTCTGCGTCTTGTCGAGCAGATCCCACGCGGGCAGGTGACGACGTACGGCGCGATCGCCGATGCCCTCTTCGACGAGTTCGGAGGTGGGCCTCGACAGGTCGGCTCGGTGATGGCGCGCGAGGGCGCGGGGATGCCGTGGTGGCGGGTGGTGCGGGCCGATGGCTCGCTCCCCGCCTCCCACGGTGAGGAGGCGCGGCAGGCCTATCTCGAGGAGGGCACCCCGCGCCGCGTCTCGGGGGCGGTGGACCTGCGCGCGGCGATGTGGCTGCCGCCTACGATGAGCACGTGATGTATCGCGTCCTCCACGCCGTCGTGCCACCCCTGCTACGGGCCGTCTGGCGCCCCACGGTGACGGGGGCAGAGAACGTCCCGCGCACCGGTGGCGTGCTCCTGGCCAGCAACCACCTCAGCTTCGCCGACTCGATCGTGATCCCGTCGGTATCGCCCCGGCCGGTGCACTTCCTGGCCAAGTCCGACTACTTCACCGGCACCGGGCTCAAGGGCGCTGCCCAGAGGGCGTGGTTCGAGGGCATGGGGATGCTGCCCGTGGACCGCGACGACCCGCAGGCCGCGCTCGGCTCGCTGGAGGTGGCCCTGGAGGTCCTCAACAAGGGCGAGGCGTTCGGGATCTACCCGGAAGGCACCCGGTCGCGCGACGGCAGGCTCTACCGCGGACGCACCGGGGTGGCGCACCTGGCGCTCACCGCCGGTGTGCCCGTGGTGCCGGTGGGCCTGCGGGGGACCGCCGAGCTCCAGCCGGTCGGGTCGAGCCTGCCGCGGCTGGCGAAGGTCACTGTCGAGTTCGGGAAGCCGATCCAGGTGGCCGGCCGCTTCGACGGCGTACCTCTCGGCAAGGCCCGCCGGGCGCTCACCGACGAGGTCATGGAGGCGATCGCCGCGCTGAGCGGCCAGGACGTGGCCGGGGTCTACAACGAGCGGCCCGCCGACATCTGATTGCCTGTTGCGCCCGGCCCAGAAGGGGCGCACTCTGGAGGGTGGACCCCTCTAGCAGCCGAGGTGAGGCAGATGGCCACCACGACCGTGTTGCAGGAAGAGCTGCGACACAAGCACGACGAGCTCGCCGGGCGCCTGGCCCGCGCACGGAGCATCATCCTCAGGCCCGAGCAGACCCGGCGGGGCTGCCCACCGATCGACCAGTTCAACGCCGGTACGGCCCGTCACCTGCACGCGGTGGACGAGGCGCTGCTGCCGGCGGTCTCCGCCCACGTCGAGAACGGATCCGCTCTGGTCCACGAGTACCTCCCCACGGCGCGGCACCTGGAGGTGCTGCTCTTCCACGTGAAGGCGCACGAGTACGGCTCCACCTGGGAGACCACCCACGCGTGGCCCACCCTGTGGGGCGAGGTCGAGGAGGCGCTCATCGACCAGGAGGTGAGGGAGGACGAGCTGGTCTCGCGCCTCGCCGAGGAGGCCTCCGACGACGTGCTCGTGCTGGTCGCCGAACGGCTCGCGGTGTTCGAGCGCCGGGCACCCTCGCGTCCGCACCCCCACCTCCCGCACACGGGCCTGTCCGGAAAGGTCGTACGCCGCGTGGCCCGTCCCGTCGACGCGATCTGGGACGCGGTCGAGGGCCGGTCGGTCGGTGGTCCGAAGCCGTTGCCGCACAAGGAACCGGGACTGTTCTGGCAGTACCTGCTCGGCGACCCGCGCTTCCCCGACGACCCGGCCGGCGAGACCCGGCACAATGAGCCGGGTGACCGCTGACTCCATCACCTCCGCCCTTGACCTCGCGCCGCACCCCGAAGGCGGTGCCTTCCGACAGACCTGGGCTGCCGCCGAGACCGTCACCCTGCCCGACGGCCGGGTGCGCCCGACCGCGACCTTGATCTACTTCCGGCTCCTGGCCGGGGAGTCGTCCGCGTGGCACCGCGTCACCTCGGACGAGATCTGGCTGGCGCACACCGGCGTCGTGTCCCTGCAGTTCGGCGGCGCCGGTTCGGCGCCGGTCGAGGGGGAGACCGTGCTCGTCGGGGTGGACGTCGCCGCCGGCCAGGTGCCGCAGGCGGTCGTGCCGGCGGGGGTGTGGCAGCGTACGGTTCCCTCGGCCGAGGACGCGCTCGTCTCCTGCGTGGTCTCACCAGGGTTCGACTTCGACGACTTCGAGCTCTTCCCGGAATCGGGCGCTGCGGAGTAGGAGATGGAGTACGCGTTCGAAGGAGCCGTCATCGAGTGGCGCGGTCCGGCGCCGTTCTACTACGTGCCGATGCCCGTCGAGGACGCCGAGGACCTCAAGGAGGACGCCAAGGGTCTGGAGTACTGGGGCCAGGTCGCCGTCACCGCCACCATCGGCGCGACCACCTTCACCACCGCGCTCTTCCCCAAGGATGGGACCTATCTGCTGCCGTTGAAGGTGGTCGTCCGGAAGGCGGAGGGGATCGATCTCGACGACGTGGTCGCGGTGCGGATGCGGCTCGGGCACGAGGCACGAGGGGACGCCTGAAAACTGTCGGTGCAGTCTGATTGGGTGGGACCCGTGAGTGTCGCCTACCGCCTTGCCCCGCCGCCGAGCGCTGCCGGAGTCCCGGTGCTCGACGAGCACCAGCGGTCGGTCGTGGAGCACCCCGGCGGACCGCTGCTGGTGCTGGCCGGACCAGGGACCGGTAAGACGACCACGCTGGTGGAGGCGGTGGTCGACCGGATCGAGAACCGCGGTGTACGTCCTGACCAGCTGCTGGCGCTGACCTTCTCCCGCAAGGCCGCCGAGCAGCTGCGCGACCGGGTGACCGCTCGGCTGGGGCGGACGCTGTCGGGGGCGGTCTCCTCGACCTTCCACTCCTTCGCCTACGGGCTGGTGCGCCGCTACGCACCGGCCGAGCTCTACGCCGCCCCGCTGACGCTGCTCTCCGCGCCGGAGGCCGACGTGGTGCTGCAGGAGCTGCTGGCCGACCACCCGGAGTCGGTGAGGTGGCCGGAGCGGTTCCGGATGGCGATCGGCACCCGCGGGTTCGCGCGCGAGGTGCAGACCGTGATCGCGCGGGCGCGCGAGCGCGGGCTCGACCCCGACCAGCTGGTGGCGCTCGGCAAGGAGGAGGGCATCGAGGAGTTCGTCGCTGCCGGGTGGTTCCTGGAGCAGTATCTCGACGTGCTCGGTGCGCAGTCGGCGATCGACTACCCCGACCTGATCATGCGTGGGGTGATCGAGGCCGAGCGGCACGCGGCCGAGCTCCGGGCCGAGTTCGCCTGCGTGTTCGTGGATGAGTATCAGGACACCGACCCGAGCCAGGTCGCGCTGCTTCAGGCGCTGGCCGGCGACGGGCGCGACCTGATCGTGGTGGGTGACCCCGACCAGTCGATCTACGGGTTCCGGGGCGCGGACGTGAACGGGATCCTCGACTTCCCCTCGCAGTTCCTCACCCGGGAGCGCCGGCACGCGCCGGTGGTGGCGCTCGGGACGACCCGCCGGTTCGGGTCGCGGCTGCTGCGGGCGTCGCGGTCGATCGCGGCGGGCATCTCGGTGCGCGGCTCGATCCCGGCCGCGGCCTACGACACCTTCCGCAACCCGCACCCGCTCGCCCAGGACCCCGGCCGGGCCGAGGTGCTCACCTTCGACACCGACCGCGCCGAGACCGAGCACATCGCCGACCTGCTCCGTCGCGCGCATCTCGAGGACGGCATCGACTGGTCCGACATGGCTGTCCTGGTGCGCTCGGGGCGCACCTCGATCCCGCAGCTGCGCCGGTCGCTGACCGCCGCCGGCGTACCGGTCGAGGTCGCCGCCGACGAGACCCCGCTGGTCCGCGAGCCCGCCGCCGCGGTCCTCCTCGACGCACTCGGGATCGTCGTCGACGCCGACGTCGAATCCGACCTCGACGAGCGCTACGTACGCCCCGACCGCTGCGAGGAGCTGCTCACCGGTCCTCTCGGCGGCCTCGACGCCACCGACGTCCGCGCGCTCACCCGCACCCTGCGGGCGAGGTTCCCCGATGTGGCTGCCGGCGAGCTCCTACGTCGCGCTGTGCTCGCCGCTCCGCTGGTCGAGCCCGCGAGCGAAGCGAGCGGTGTCGAGACCAACACAGTCCCATCGAGCGACGAGGGGGACCGTGTTGGTCTCGAC
>NZ_JBEPDH010000041.1:0-21366 GCF_040300245.1 Nocardioides sp. NPDC000445
GGGCGGCGTACGACGACGGGGGCTGGTCGCGGGCGGGTGTCGCCTTCCGCCGGGAGCGGATGCTCCGCTTCGCCGACCTCCTCGCCGACCATGCCGCCGAGCTCGCGGTCCTGGACTCGCTCGACATGGGCAAGCGGGTGGTGGATGCGTACGACCTCGATCTGCCGTTCTCGGTGAACCTGTTCCGCTACTACGCCGAGGCCATCGACAAGATCAACGACGAGGTGGCGCCCACCCCGCCGGGCACCACGGCGCTGATCCGCCGCGTGCCGCTCGGCGTCGTCGGCGCGGTGGTGCCGTGGAACTACCCGGTCGACATGCTCGCCTGGAAGGTCGCCCCGGCGATGGCGGCCGGCAACAGCGTCGTGCTCAAGCCCGCCGAGCAGTCGCCGTCCTCGGCGCTGCGGATCGCCGAGCTCGCCGCCGAGGCCGGGATCCCCGACGGTGTCCTCAACGTCGTCCCAGGACTGGGGGAGACCACCGGCAAGGCGCTCGGCCTCCACCCCGACGTCGACGTGCTCGCCTTCACCGGCTCGACCGAGGTCGGTGCGTACTTCCTGCAGTACGCCGGCCAGTCCAACCTCAAGCAGGTCTGGCTCGAGTGCGGCGGCAAGAGCCCGCACGTCGTCTTCGCCGACGCCGAGGACCTCGCCACCACGGCCAAGCAGACCGCCTTCGGCATCTGGTTCAACCAGGGTGCGGTCTGCTCGGCGCACTCCCGCGTCCTGGTCCAGCGCGAGGTCCACGAGGAGTTCGTCGATCTCGTCGTCAAGGAGGCGGCGGCGTACGCCCCCGGCGACCCGCTCGACCCGGGTGCCGGGATGGGCGCGATCGTCTCGCCCGAGCAGACCGACCGGATCATGCAGTTCGTCGATGACGCCACGACCTCGACGGCGCGCCTGGTCACCGGCGGCGAGCGGGTCAGCCGCGACGGCAGCGACTGCTACGTCCAGCCCACCGTCTTCGACGGCGTCGAACCGGCCGACGCCCTCGCCCGCGAGGAGGTCTTCGGGCCGGTCCTGGCGGTCACCGCCTTCGACACCGAGGACGAGGCGGTCGCGCTCGCCAACGACACCCCGTACGGCCTGGCCGCCTCGGTCGCGACCAGCAACCTGAGCCGCGCGCACCGGCTCGCCGAGCGGATCCACGCCGGCACCGTGACCGTGAACGGCGTCGACGCCTTCAGCGCCTGGACCCCGTTCGGCGGGTTCAAGGGCTCCGGCTTCGGGCGCGACCTCTCGCTGCACGCCCTCGACAAGTACGTCGGTCTCAAGACCGTCTGGATCAACCACTGACCGCCAGCCCGACCAGCCAGGGACACACCATGACGCAGACCAACCAGCCGACCGCCCTCGCGGCCGAGCAACAGTCACATCTCCGCAAGACGCTACGACGCTTCGACATCGTCTTCCTGCTCATCGCGGCCGTCGTCGGCCTCGAGACCCTCGGGCAGGTCTCGCTCTACGGCGCCGAGGCGTTCACGTGGGCCCTCGTGCTCGCGGTCTTCTTCCTCGTGCCGTACGGCCTGATCTTCGCCGAGACCGGCGCCGCGTTCAGCGAGGAGGGTGGGGCCTACACCTGGGTCCGGGACGCCTTCGGGCGCCCGGCCGCCGCGGTGGCCGCGATCCTGACCTGGATCACGCAGCCGGTGTGGGTCGGCGGCTCGATGGCCTTCCTCGCCGCCGAGACGGTGAGCGTCTACATCACCCCGCTCGAGCACGGCTCGGTCGGCGACTACCTGTTCAAGATCGTCTTCATCTGGATCACCGTGGTCGCCGCGATCGCCAGCCTCGCCAAGGGCAAGTGGCTGCCGACCAGCGGTGCGATCCTCAAGGTCGGCCTGCTCGCCTTCTTCGTGCTGACCACGGTCATCTACGCCGCCAAGAACGGCGTCGTCGACCTCAGCGGCGGCGACTTCAGCCCGACCTTGCTCGGCCTGTTCGGCTCCGTCCCGATCCTGCTCTTCGCCTACCTCGGCTTCGAGTCCTCCAACAGCGCCGCCGGCGAGATGGAGAACCCGGCCCGCGACGTACCGGTCTCGATCTTCCGCTCCTGCGCCACCGCCGCGGTCTGCTACCTGGTGCCGATCTTCGCGATCCTGCTCGTCGTCCCCAGCGACGACATCACCGGCATCGGCGGCCTCCTCGACGCCGTCGGCACCGTCTACTCCGTCTACGGCGCCGCGGCCGAGCCGCTGCTCACGCTCACCGCCGTCGTCTTCGTCTACATCCTGATGAGCCAGGGCGCGGCGTGGATGATCATCTCCGACCGCATGCAGGCGATGACCGCCGCCGACGGCTCCTTCTTCGGCGGGTTCTTCGGCCGCTTCCACGAGGGCCTTGGTACGCCGGTGCGCGTCAACATGCTCTCCGGTGTCGTGGCCACGGTGTTCCTGCTCGTCGCCATGCAGGTGACCGGCTCGGGCGCCTCGATCTTCGGTGTCGTCCTCACCATCTCGATCTCCACCTTCCTGCTCAGCTACCTGCTGGTCATCCCGGCCGCGATCCGGCTGCGCACCCGCTACCCCGACCGCCCGCGCCCGTTCCGGGTCCCGGTCTCCGACCGCGGCTTCGCGGTGCTCGGCTGGCTGGCCTTCGCCTGGGTCCTGCTCGGCTCCTGGGTCGCGGTGTTCCCGGGCACGCTCGAGCGGCTGTTCGGCGAGGCGTACCCGTTCAAGGAGATCTGGGGCGTCAGCCAGCTGACCTTCGAGGTCTTCACCCTCGGCACCCTCGGCTGCCTGCTTCTGCTGTGCGGCATCGGGTACGTCCGAGGTGCCCGCGTCCGCGCCGAGGTCGGCGCTCCCGTCCCGTCCGTTCCCAGCGAGGAGCCCACCCGATGACTCCGTACGACATCCTGTTCGAGCCCGTGCAGATCGGGCCGTTCACCACGAAGAACCGCTTCTACCAGGTGCCCCACTGCAACGGCATGGGCTACCGCGACCCCAGCGCGCAGGCGGCGATGCGCAAGATCAAGGCCGAGGGCGGTTGGTCGGTGGTGTGCACCGAGCAGGTGGAGATCCACGCGACCTCCGACATCGCGCCGTTCATCGAGCTGCGGATCTGGGACGACCAGGACCTGCCCGCGCTCAAGCGGATCGCCGACGCGATCCACGAGGGTGGCGGCCTGGCCGGCATCGAGCTCGCCCACAACGGCATGAACGCGCCGAACCAGCTCAGCCGCGAGACGCCGCTCGGGCCCGCGCACCTCCCGGTCGCCCCCGACACCATCGCGCCGGTCCAGGCCCGGGCCATGTCGCTGCAGGACATCGAGGACCTGCGGCGCTGGCACCGCAATGCCGTACGCCGCTCCCTCGAGGCCGGATACGACGTCGTCTACGTCTACGGGGCCCACGGCTACGGCGCCCCGCACCACTTCCTCTCGCGGCGCTACAACAACCGCACCGACGCGTACGGCGGCTCGCTCGAGAACCGGATGCGACTGCTGCGCGAGCTTCTCGAGGACACGATCGAGGAGGTTGCCGGCCGGGCCGCGGTGGCCTGCCGGATCACGGTCGAGGAGGAGATCGACGGCGGCATCACCCGCGAGGACATCGAGGGCGTGCTGCGCGAGCTCGGCGAGCTGCCGGATCTGTGGGACTTCGCGATGGGCAGCTGGGAGGGCGACTCCGTGACCTCGCGGTTCGCGCCCGAGGGTCGCCAGGAGGAGTTCGTCGCCGGGCTGAAGAAGCTCACCTCCAAGCCCGTCGTCGGCGTCGGCAGGTTCACCTCGCCGGACGCGATGGTGCGCCAGGTGAAGGCCGGCATCCTCGACCTGATCGGCGCCGCCCGCCCGTCGATCGCGGACCCGTTCCTGCCGAACAAGATCCGCGACGGCCGGCTCAACCTGATCCGCGAGTGCATCGGCTGCAACATCTGCGTCTCCGGCGACCTCACCATGTCGCCGATCCGCTGCACCCAGAACCCGAGCATGGGGGAGGAGTGGCGCCGCGGCTGGCACCCGGAGCGGATCCGGGCCAAGGAGAGCGACTCCCGCATCCTCGTCGTCGGCGCCGGTCCCTCCGGCCTGGAGGCGGCCCGGGCGCTCGGCGTACGCGGCTACGACGTCGTGCTGGCCGAGGCCGGCCGCGACCTCGGCGGCCGGGTCACGGCGGAGTCGAAGCTGCCCGGGCTCTCGGCGTGGGGCCGGGTCAAGGAGTACCGCGAGGCCGTCCTCGCCGAGCTCCCCAACGTCGAGATCTACCGCGAGAGCCCGATGGCCGCCGAGGACATCGTCGAGTTCGGCTTCGAGCACGTCATCACCGCCACCGGCGCGACGTGGCGTACCGATGGCGTCGCCCGCTTCCACACCACCGCGATGCCGATCGCCGAGGGCGCCCAGGTGCTCGGGCCTGACGACCTCTTCGCCGGCCGGCTGCCCGACGGCAAGAAGGTGGTGGTCTACGACGACGACCACTACTACCTCGGTGGTGTCCTCGCCGAGCTGCTCGTGCAGAAGGGCTACAGGGTCTCGATCGTCACCACCGGCGCGCAGGTGTCGTCGTGGACCAACAACACCTTCGAGATCAACCGGATCCAGCGACGGCTCATCGAGAACGGCATCACCCGGGTCACCGACCACGCGGTCATGTCGGTCGGGACCGGCGGTGTCCGGGTCCAGGACGTCTACGCCGGCATCGAGCGCGACCTCGACTGCGACGCCGTCGTCATGGTGACCGCCCGGCTGCCGCGCGAGGAGCTCTACCTCGACCTGCTCGCCCGTCGCGACGCCGGCGAGATCGCCTCCGTACGCGGCATCGGCGACTCCTGGGGCCCCGGCACCATCGCGGCCGCTGTTTGGTCCGGCCGCCGCGCGGCCGAGGAGTTCGACGCCGCCCTGCCCTCCAACGACGAGGTGCCGTTCCGGCGCGAGGTGACCCAGCTGGCCTGAGGCGCAACCCGCCAGCTGCGCAGAGAACCGCGCCCCGGCCTCCTCGCGAGGCCGGGGCGCGGTGCTTGTCGTCCGCAGACCCGATGCCGAGTCGGCTCATCGTGACCGGATCCGGCGCCGAGTCGGCTCGTTCTGACCGGATCGGACGTCGAGTCGGCGCGTCATGACGAGCCGACTCGGCGGGGGTCGGGTCGGGGAAGAAAGACGATGGCCCGGATCCCTTGTCGGGATCCGGGCCATCGATGTGACGCGGCTGTGCGCCGTTGATCAGCCGCGCGCCTGTCGGTCGTACGCCGCGTAGCTACGCTGCGTCGCGATGTGGCCGGCGACGTGCTTGGCGTCGTGCCAGACACCCCAGATGAAGCTCGAGCCACGGCGGGAGAGCCAGGGGAGACCGACGAAGTAGACGCCGGGCTCGGTGGAGACGCCGCGGCGGTGGGCCGGGCGGCCGTTCTCGTCGAGCGCGTCGACCTGGAGCCAGCCGTAGTCGGTGGCGAAGCCGGTCGCCCAGATCACCGTGGTGATGCCGGCCTCGGCCAGGTCGAGGGACAGCAGGGGCGTGGTCGCGGCGGAAGGGCTGGGGCCGAGGTCGCGGGCCGAGGGCTCCTCGGGCAGGTCGATGCCGTTGCGGGTGACGTACTCGTCGGCGGCGTCGAGGAGGGCGAGGTAGTTGGCGTCGCCCTGGGCGATGTTCTCGGCCAGGTCCTCGCGGAAGGTGAGCGTGCCGGCGTCGAAACGGTCGGTCATGCCGACGAGCCGGATCCCGCTCGCCTCGAGGGTGCGGAAGTCGACGGTGTGGCCGCCACGGGCGCCGCTGACGGCGATCGTGACGTGCTCCGCGCCGGCGGCCGGGGTCTCGAGGTCCCACAGACCCAGGACGCCGAGCCACCAGCAGAAGTCGCGGCCGCGGTAGCTGCGCGGGGGACGGTCGTGCGGGCCGACCGAGAGGTGGACCTGGCGGCCGGAACGCTGCAGCTCGTCGGCGATCTGGACGCCGGAGGAGCCGGCGCCGACGACGAGGACGTTGCCCTCGGGAAGCTGGTCGGGGTTGCGGTAGTCGCTCGAGTGCATCTGCACGGCGACCGCGCCGTCCGGGACGATCGGCGGGTAGACCGGCCGCTGGAACGGGCCGGTCGCCGCGACCACGAACCGCGCGTCGATGACGCCGTCGGAGGTCTCGACCCGGAAGCCCGGACGGCCCTGGTTGCGGGTCACCGAGGTGACCTCGACGCCGGTCCTGATCGGAGCGGCGATCTTCTCGGCGTACGCCTCGAAGTAGGCCGCGACCTGGTCCTTCGTGGCGAACGCGTCCGCGTCGACGTCCTGGAACTCCAGGCCCGGGAACCGGTCGTGCCAGGCCGGGCCGTTGGCGACGAGCGAGTCCCAGCGCATCGTGCGCCAGCGCTCCGCGATCCGGTCACGCTCCAGCACGAGATGGGGGACGCCGTTGTCGCTCAGGTGCTCGCTCATCGCCACGCCGGCCTGACCGGCACCGACGACGAGGACCTCGATCTGTTCGTTGGACATACTCAGATCCTGAGCCGCGGCGTTGCTCGTGTCCAACAGATGTTGTTGGCCTTACCCATCGGATCGACTGATGCAAACCCGATGCCATCGCCGGCGACGTCATTGCATCTGTTTCATTGACGATAGTCCTTGGAAACATCTGTTGGACACATGCTCTCGGACGAGGTGGACTGGTCGTCGTGGAGACCAACAAACCCAGCAGCATCGTCGTCGGCGGGCACACCCGGATCCGCCCGTTCAACACCAGCGTCACCTACCCCGAGCAGAACCTCGACAACGACCTGTGCCAGGCCGTCGTCGCGGGCAACACGGTCTACGTACGCGGTCAGATCGGTCAGGACCTGGACACCAGCGAGTCGGTAGGCATCGGCGACGTCGAGGCGCAGACCGAGCAGGCGATGGCCAACATCAAGATGCTGCTCGAGGAGGCCGGTGCCGAGATGGAGCACCTGGTCAAGCTCACCATCTACATCGTCGATCCGCGCTACCGCGAGACGGTCTACCGGACGATCGGCCGCTGGACGAAGGGCGTGCACCCGATCTCCACCGGCCTGGTGATCTCCGCCCTGGCCCGCCCGGAGTGGCTGGTCGAGGTCGACGCGATCGCGGTCATCCCCGAGGTGGCGAAGTGACCTTCTCCGTCCTCGCGACCGACGGCAAGGGCGCCGTCGGCATCGCCGTGACCTCCTCGAGCCCGGCCGTCGCCGCGCGCTGCATCCACCTGCGCCCAGGAGTCGGCGGCGCCTCGTCGCAGAACATCACCGACCCGCGTCTGGGCACCGAGCTGCTCGACGCCCTCGCCTCCGGGCTCGACGCCCGGGCCGCGCTCGCGTCGGTCACGCAGGGGCGCGAGCACATCGAGCACCGACAGCTGACCGTTCTCGGACTCGACGGTGCCGGTGCGGCGTACAGCGGCTCCGGGTCGCTCGGCATCCACCACCACGCCGTCGCGCCGCAGGTGGTCGCCGCCGGCAACCTGCTGGCCGGCACCGAGGTCGTCGACGCCGTCGTTGCGGGCTTCGAGACCGCGACCGGGGATCTGGAAGAGCGGCTCCTGGCTGCCCTGGAGGCCGGGCTGGCCGCGGGCGGCGAGGCCGGACCGCTGCACTCGGCGGGCCTCTCCGTCGTACGCGACGTCGCCTGGCGGGTCACCGACCTCCGCGTCGACTGGAGCGAGCGCCCGGTCGAAGAACTCCGCGACCTGCTGAAGGTCTGGCTGCCGCAGCGCGACGACTACGTGACCCGCGGACTCGATCCCACCGCCGCCCCGTCCTACGGGGTTCCCGGGGACGAGTGATGACCACCGCGAAGCAGTACGCAGCAACAACCGTCGGCAGCGACGCCGAGCGCCTGATCCGGCTCTCCGAGCAGCTGCACGCGAACCCCGAGACCGGCTGGGAGGAGCACAGCTCCTCGCGCTGGGTCGCGGAGTCGCTCGAGGAGGCCGGGTTCACCGTCACCCCGGGATACCTCGGCCTGGAGACCGCGTTCCTGGCGACCTTCGGCAGCGGTCCGTTCCGCCTCGGCCTGTGCGCGGAGTACGACGCCCTCCCCGGCCTGGGCCACGCCTGCGGCCACAACCTGATCTCCGCGATCACCGTCGGCGCCGCCCGCGCGCTCGCGCCCTTGGCCGACACGGCCGGCCTGACCATCGAGGTGTACGGCACCCCCGCCGAGGAGGGCGGCGGCGGCAAGATCGAGCTGCTCGAGCGCGGCGCCTTCGCCGGCCTGGACCTGGCCATGATGGCCCACCCCGCTCCCGTCGACGTCGCCGAGGCCGAGCCGTTCGCGGTCTCCCACTCGCACGTCGAGTACCGCGGCAAGGCGGCCCACGCGGCGGCCTATCCCGAGCAGGGCGTCAACGCCGCCGACGCCTTCACCATCGCCCAGGTCGCGATCGGCTTGCTCCGCCAGCAGCTGCCGCCGACCGTACGCGTGCACGGGGTGATGACCAACGGGGGAGAGGCGCCCAATGCCATCCCCGCGCGGACCGAGGGCCGCTGGTACGTCCGCGCCGAGAGCCTCGCCCAGCTCGCCGAGACCGAGGAGAAGGTCTGGCGCTGCTTCGAGGCCGGCGCGCTCGCCACCGGCGCGCAGCTCACCGTAGAACCCGAGAGCAAGCCGTACGCCGAGTTCCGCACGTTCGCGCCCGCGCTGACGGCGTACCGGCGCAATGCCGAGGAGATCGGCCGGGTCTTCGACCCGGGGACCCCCGCTCGCCGGATGAACCGCGCGTCCACGGACATGGGCAACGTCTCCCAGGTCGTGAACGCCATCCACCCCTACGTCGGCATCAACTCCGGGACGGCGCTCAACCACCAGCCCGAGTTCGCCGCGCACTGCGTCGGCGGGGACGCCGAGAAGGCGCTACTCGACGCCGCCACCGCGCTGGCCTGGACCGCCCTCGACGTCGCCGAGGAGGCGGCCGCACGATGACCGCCGTCGACGCCACGGCCACCCGCACCGAGCACGACTCGCTCGGTCCCTTCGAGGTCCCGGCGAGCGCCTATTGGGGCGTGCACACCGCCCGCGCGCTCCAGAACTTCCCGATCAGCGGCACCGCCATCGGGAGCCACCGCTCGCTCGTCGCCGCCCTCGGCGCAGTCAAGCTCGCCGCCGCGCGGGCCAACCACGAGCTCGGCCTACTCGACGACCGTCGCCACGCCGCCATCGCCGCCGCCGCGCAGGAGGTCCGCGACGGGGCACTCGACGACCAGTTCGTCGTCGACGTGATCCAGGGCGGCGCCGGCACCTCGACCAACATGAACGCCAACGAGGTCGTCGCCAACCGCGCGCTCGAGATCCTCGGCCTGCCGCTCGGCAGCTACGACGAGATCCACCCGCTGGACCACGTGAACCGCTGTCAGTCGACCAACGACGTCTACCCGACCGCCGTCCGGCTCGCCCTGGTCGGCGCGATCGACCGCCTGGTCGAGGCCACCGCGGCCCTCGCCGACTCGTTCGCCCGCAAGGCGGCCGAGTTCCGCGCGGTCCCCAAGATCGGACGTACGCAGCTCCAGGACGCCGTCCCGATGACCGTCGGCCAGGAGCTCGGCGCCTTCGCCATCACGATGCGCGAGGAGCTGGCCCGGCTGGCCGACTCGCGGGTGCTGCTGTGCGAGATCAACCTCGGCGCCACCGCGATCGGCACCGGGATCACCGCCCACCCCGACTACCGGCGGCTCGCCGTCCGGCACCTCGGCGAGATCACCGGTCTGCCGGTGGTCGGCGCGGGAGACCTCGTCGAGGCGACCAGTGACACCGGCGCGTTCGTGCAGGTCTCCAGCGTGCTGAAGCGGATCGTCGTCAAGGCGTCCAAGATCTGCAACGATTTGCGGCTGCTCAGCTCCGGCCCGCAGGCCGGGCTCGGCGAGCTCCAGCTGCCCGCCCGCCAGGCCGGGTCGAGCATCATGCCCGGCAAGGTCAACCCGGTCATCCCGGAGATGGTCAACCAGGTCGCCTTCTGGGTGATCGGCAACGATCTGACCGTCACCATGGCCGCCGAGGGCGGCCAGCTCCAGCTCAACGCGTTCGAGCCGGTGATGGCGCACGGCCTGCTGCAGGGCTTCACCTGGACCGCCGCCGCCTTCGACTCGCTGCGGGAGATGTGCGTCGAGGGGATCACCGTCGACGCCGCCAAGCTCGCCGCCGCTGCCGCGGGCAACGCCGGCCTCGCCACCGCCCTGACCCCGCTGCTCGGCTACGCGCGGTCCGCCGAGATCGCCAAGGCCGCGCTGAGCGGTGCGGGCGACGTACGGGATCTGGCGCTTGCCGCCGGCGGGCTCGACCCGGTCGTGCTCGACGCGCTGCTGCGTCCCGAGACGCTCGCGAACCTCGACGCAACCGGCGCCGACAGCGTCAACGGGGCGAAACGGGAGTGACTTCGGGCAGGATGGCCCGCATGGCCGAGCCGTCCTTCACCCTGACCCAGCTGCGCTACTTCGCCGCCGCTGCGGAGCTGGGCAGCATGACCGCCGCGTCGCGGCAGCTCGTGGTCTCGCAGTCGGCGGTCTCGACGGCCGTCGCCCAGCTCGAGAAGGAGCTGGGCGTCCAGCTGCTGCTGCGCCATCATGCGCGCGGCCTGACCCTGACGGCTGCCGGCGAGGAGTTCTACCGCGAGCTGCGCAGCTACCTCGTGCACACCAGCGAGCTGGTCGAGGTGGCCCGCTCCGCGGGCCAGGCGCTCGTCGGCGACCTCGCCATCGGCTGCTTCACCACGCTGGGCCCCTTCGAGCTGCCCCGGCTGCTGGCCGCCTGCGAGCAGGACCACCCCGGCATCCACGTCTCCGTCGTCGAGGACGAGCACGCCGCGCTCAAGCACGCGCTGCGCTCGGGCAGCTGCGAGCTGGCGCTCATGTACGGCTACGACCTCGACGACGACATCGACCACGTCCGGGTCGGCGTCGCGGCGCCGTACGTCCTCATCGGCAAGGGCCACCGGCTGGCGCGACGCAAGAAGGTCGCGCTCGCCGAGCTCGAGGAGGAGCCGATGGTGCTCCTGGACCTGCCGCACAGCGGGCAGTACTTCGAGCGGCTCGTCGAGTCGGCCGGCTTCCGCCCGCAGATCCGCCACCGCAGCGCCGGCTTCGAGACCGTCCGGGCGATGGTCGCCAACGGCCAGGGATGGTCGGTCCTCAACCAGCGTCCGGCGAGCGACACGACCTACGACGGCGCGCAGATCGTGACCCTCGAGATCAGCGACCCGGTCGAGCCCCTCGACGTCGTGCTGGCCTCGATGAAGGGCGTACGCCTCACGGCCCGCGCCCAGGCGTTCGTCCGCTCCTCGGGCCGGGCAGCGCGACGGCGGGAAGGCCGCTGACGCGACCTCCCCGCCGTGGGAGCGCTCGGTTCTCAGGCGTGCGAGGCCAGGGCCATCTCGCTCGGCGCGAGCTTGCGGCCGCGAGCCAGCAGGTAGTAGATCGGCGCGGTCGCGACCAGGCCGATGATCCAGCTCAGGTCGGCGCCGTTGAGCCTGTCCGCGACCGGACCGGTGTAGAGCGGCGTCGCCATGAACGGGATCTGGACGACGATGCCGATGACGTAGGCGAGGATCGCCTGGCCGTTGAAGCGGCCGTAGATGCCGCCGTCGGCCGCGAAGATCGAGTCGAGGTCGTAGTTGCCGCGGTGGATCAGATAGAAGTCGATCAGGTTGATCGCGGTCCACGGGACCAGCACGACGAGCAGCGCGAGCACGATGTCGACGAAGTGCGAGATGAAGTTGCCGGAGACGCCGATGGCGAAGTACGTCGAGGCGGCCATCACCACCAGCGAGAGCACCACACGGCTGCGGGCGGTCGGGATCCAGGACGCGACGAACGTCTGCACGCAGGTGATGACCGAGAGCACGGTGCCGTAGAGGTTGAGCGCGTTGTGGCTGATCACCGAGAGCAGGAACAGGACCAGCAGCGGCGTACCGAACGCGCCGGTGGTGTCGCGGACCCCGGTCATCACCTCGACGCCCGGCTTCATCGCCAGCGCCACGATCGCGCCGAAGACGAACGGCAGGATCGAGCCGAGGGTGCAGCCGAGGTAGGTGGCGGTGAAGGTCGCCTTCACCCCGACGCCGGCCGGCAGGTAGCGCGAGTAGTCCGAGACGTACGGCGCGAAGGCGATCTGCCACAGCGCACCCAGCGAGACCGTCGCGAGGAAGCCGGCGGTGCTGTAGCCGCCCTGGGTCCAGAAGCCCGCGGGCAGGCCGGAGACGAAGATCGCGACGGTGCCGAGCACGATCCCGATGCCGAGGACCCAGGTCGCGACCTTGTTGAGCGAGTGGATCACCTTGTAGCCGATCACGGCGATCAGGCCGGAACCGAGCGCCCCGAGGACGATGCCCGCCTCGACCGGGATCGGGTCGGCGATGCCGTGCAGAGACTGCCCGGCGAGGACGATGTTGGAGGCGAAGAAGGCCAGGTACATGACCGCCGCGATCACCACGACGATCAGGGCCCCGTAGGAGCCGAACTGGCCGCGGCTCTGGATCATCTGCGGGATGCCCATCTGCGGGCCCTGGGCTGAGTGCAGCGCCATGAAGACGCCGCCGACGAGGTGGCCGACCACGATGGCGACGACGCACCAGAACAGATCGAGGCCGAAGACGGTGACGCCGGCGGCACCGGTGACGACGGGCAGGGGAGCGATGTTGGTCCCGAACCACAGGGTGAAGAGGTCGCGCACCTTGCCATGGCGGTCCTCGGGCGGGACGTAGCCGATGGTGTGCTTCTCGACGACTGGCTGGTCAGACATGGTCATTCTCCAAAGGTGTGAGGCGCCCCACCATGGTCGTGACTGGGCAGTTCCTCTGGCAAACGAATCCTTTTGGCGTAAGGCATCGGCAAATCCGATGCACGTTCGATGTGGGCCCGGCCGTGAACCCATGAGGCGGCATTCTGAGACTCGCCTTCTTAGGTAAACCTTCGTAAGGTCAGGCTTACCAAATGAAAGGAAGGCCGTGAAGCCTCTCTCCGCTGTCGTGGTCTCGGTCTCCGTCGCCCTCCTCGCGACGACCCTCACCTCATGCTCCTCCGGGGACGCACTCGTCGTCTACAACGCCCAGCACGAGCAGCTCATGGAGGAGCTGGTGCCGGCGTTCGAGAAGGAGACGGGGATCGACGTCGAGCTGCGCAACGGCAAGGACCTCGAGCTCGCCGCACAGCTGATCGCGGAGGGGGAGAAGTCGCCTGCCGACGTCTTCCTCACCGAGAACTCCCCGGCGATGGCCGCGGTCGAGCGAGAGGGCCTGCTGGCCACGCTGCCGGACGACGTGACCGCGCCGATCCCGCCGCAGTACCGGCCGGAGAGCAGCGCCTGGACCGGGTTCGTGGCCCGCTCCACCGTGCTGGTCTACAACACCGACCAGATCACCGAGGCCGAGCTGCCGGCCTCGCTGCTCGACCTGGCCGAGCCGGAGTGGAAGGGCAAGATCTCCTTCTCGCCGACCGGCGCCGACTTCCAGGCGATCGTCGCCGGAGTCCTGGCCACCGAGGGCGAGGCGGCCACGAAGGCATGGCTTGAGGGGATCAAGGCCAACGGCACGGTCTACGACGGCAACAACGTCGTGCTGGAGTCGGTCAACGCGGGCGAGGTGCCGGTCGGCGTCATCTACCACTACTACTGGTACCGCGACCAGGCCGAGTCCGGTGAGGTCAGCGACAGCTCCGAGCTCCACTTCTTCGGCAACCAGGACCCGGGCGCCTTCGTGAGCGTCTCCGGGGCGGGTGTGCTGGCCTCGGCAGAGCACAAGACGGACGCCGAGAAGTTCGTCGGCTATCTCACCGGCAAGACCGGGCAGCAGGGGCTGGCCGACAGCTACGCGCTGGAGTACCCGCTGAACCCCGACGTGCAGCTCGACCCGCCGGTCAAGCCGTTCTCCGAGCTCGACCCGCCCGCCGTCTCGGTCTCCGAGCTCGACAGCGACGCCGTGGTCGAGATGATGACGGAAGCCGGGTTCCTCTGAGCACCGTGCATCTCGGCACGTTTCCGGCCGCCTCCTCAGGGAGATGGCTGATGCCGGCGGTGGCCGGCGCCATCGCCGCCGTCTGCCTGCTCCCGGTGGCGTACGTCGTGTGGTCGACCGCCTCGCTGGGGCCGGCGGAGGCGTACGACTTCCTGGTCCGCCCGCGCATCGGCGAGCTGCTGTGGAACACAGGTCGGCTGTTGGTCGGCGGGGTCGTGCTCTCCGTGGTGTTCGGGGTCTGCGGCGCCTGGGTGGTCGAGCGGACCTCCCTGCCCCTGGCCGGCTGGTGGCACGGAGCGCTGTGCGCGCCGCTGGCCATCCCGGCCTTCGTCAACGGCTATGCCTGGGTCGCCACGACCCACGCCGTCCAGTCCTATCTCGGGGCCGTGCTGGTCGTCTCGCTCTCCTACTATCCGCTGGTCTACCTGCCTGCCGTGGCGGCGCTGCGACGCCTCGACCCGTCGCTGGAGGAGGTCGCCGCGTCCCTCGGGCGGCGGCCGCGGGAAGTCTTCCTCCGCGTGGTCCTGCCGACCGTCGCACCGGCGGTGCTCGGCGGCGCGCTGCTCGTCGGGCTCCACCTGCTGGCCGAGTACGGCGCGCTCCAGCTGCTCAACTACCCGACCCTGACGACCGCGATCCTGCAGCAGTACGGCACCGCCTTCAACGGCCCGGCAGCCACCCTGCTGGCCGGCGTGCTGCTGCTCGCCTGTCTCGGGCTGCTGGCCCTGGAGATGCTGGCCCGCGGCCCGGCTCGGCGTGCCCGCGTCGGGAGCGGCACGGCGCGGCCGGCGCCACGGCAGCGACTGGGGCGGGCTACCGCGCCGGTGCTCGTCGGGCTCGCGGCCTTCGTCGGTCTGGCTGTCGGTCTGCCGGCGGTCAGCCTGGTGCGCTGGCTGATCCGGGGTGCCTCTGCCGAGCTCGACCTGAGCCGCCTGCTGCCTGCCGCCGGCACCAGCATCGCGCTGGCCGCCGTCGCCGGGGTCGTCGCGACCGCCGCCGCGGTGCCGGTCGTCTGGCAGGCCGTCCGCCGCCGGACGAGCTGGTCGCTGGGCGTCGAGCGGGTCGCGTACGTCACCAGCGCGCTGCCCGGTGTGGTGGTCGCGCTCGCCCTGGTCACCGTCGCCATCGGCTGGGTGCCGGCGCTCTACCAGACGCTGCCGCTGCTCGTGGCGGCGTACGTCATCCTGTTCCTGCCGCGCGCGCTCGTCGCCGTGCGCGGGGTGCTGGAGCTGGTGCCGCCGCGGCTGGAGGAGGTCGCGCTCAGCCTCGGGCTGAGCCGGGCCGGTGCGATGCGCCGGGTGACCCTGCCGCTGCTCCTGCCCGGGCTGGCGACGGCGACCGCGATGGTCGCGCTCGCGGTCTCCACGGAGCTGACCGCGACGCTGCTGCTGGCCCCGATCGGGACCACGACGCTGGCCACCGAGTTCTGGAGCGAGGCGTCCTCGGTCGCGTACGGCGCCGCTGCGCCGTACGCGCTGGCGCTGGTGCTCCTGGCGATGCCGGCGACGATCCTTCTGGGTCGCTCGTCGAGAGGGGAGGCGCGATGACCGCGGCACTGGAGATCAGCGGGCTGCGGGCCGGACACGGCGGGCGGCAGGTGCTCGACGGGCTCGACCTGACCGTCGAGGGCGGCGTGACCGCCGTGCTCGGTGCCTCGGGCTGCGGCAAGACCACGCTGCTGCGCTGCGTGGCGGGGTTCATGACGCCGACCGCGGGCGAGATCAGGATCGGCGGACGCTCGGTCGCCGGACTGGCGCCGCGCCGCCGCGGGATCGGGTACGTCCCGCAGGAGGGCGCGCTCTTCCCGCACCTCGACGTCGGCGGAAACATCGCCTTCGGGCTGCGCCGGAACGTGGCCCGTGCCGAGCGGCAGGACCGCGTGGCCGAGCTGCTCCGGCTGCTCGAGCTGCCGGCAGAGCTGGCCGACCGGCATCCCCACGAGCTCTCCGGCGGCCAGCAGCAACGCGTCGCCGTGGCCCGTGCGCTCGCGCCCCGGCCCCGCCTGGTGCTCCTCGACGAGCCCTTCTCCTCGCTCGACGCGGGGCTGCGCGAGGAGTCCGGCCGTGCGGTCGTGCGGGCGCTGCGTACGGCCGGCGCGGCAGCGCTGCTGGTCACCCACGACCAGGGCGAGGCGCTCTCGCTGGCCGACCAGGTGGCCGTGATGGCTGCCGGGCGCTTCCTGCAGGTCGGCTCCGCGGTGGACGTCTATCTGACCCCCGAGCATCCCGGGGTCGCGGCCTTCCTCGGCTCGGCCACGCTGCTTCCCGGTGAGGTCGGCGGCGACGGGCGGGTCGACTCGCCGCTCGGGAAGGTCGCGCTCATCACGCCGCGGCCCGCCGGGGCGGTGACGCTGGTCGTCCGTGCGGAGCAGGTGCAGGTCTCGGTCGACGCCACCTCCGGCACCAAGGGCGTCGTCGAGGAGGTCTCCTTCTTCGGCCACGACGCCACCATCCGGGTGCGGCTGAGCGATGACGTACGCGTCACCGCCCGGGTCCCGGGCACCGGGATCCCCGACATCGGAGTCACGGTCGCGCTCGAGGTCGTCGGGCCGCTGGTCGGCTATCCCGGGAACATGCGATGAGCTCGACCATCGCGGCCGGCGCCCACCTGCTCCTGAAAGGGCGGCCGGGGGACCCGGCGGTCATCACCGGCGAGACGACGCTGACCTACGCCGAGCTGGAGCAGGCGGTGATGGACCGCGTGGCGGCGTACGGTCCCGCCCGCGGCGTCGTGCTGCTCGAGGCGGGCAACGACCTGGACTCGGTGATCGGCTACCTGGCCGCGCTCGCCGCTCGTCGGCCGGTGCTGTTGACGCCGCCGGGTGGTGATCACGACGAGCTGCGGAGGCGCTACCGGGCGGCGTTCGAGGGCCGGGCCGATCTCCATCCCGACCTCGCGCTGCTGCTGTCGACCTCGGGGTCGACCGGGTCGCCGAAGCTGGTCCGGCTCTCCCGGGACAACCTGTCCGCCAACGCGGCCAGCATCGCTGCCTACCTCGGGCTCACCTCCGCCGACCGGGCGATGAGCTCGCTGCCGCTGCACTACTGCTACGGCCTCTCGGTGCTCAACTCCCACCTGAGTGTGGGAGCCGCGGTGATCCTCGCCGACCTCTCCGTCGCCGACGAGTGCTTCTGGGACGTCGCGGCGCGTCACGGCGCCACCTCGTTCGCCGGCGTTCCCTACACCTTCGACCTGCTCGACACCTCGGGGTTCGCCGACCGCTCGCTGCCGTCGCTGCGCTACATCACCCAGGCCGGCGGCAAGATGCCGCCCGAGACGGTCCGTCGCTACGCCGCGCTGGGGGAGTCGCGCGGCTGGGACCTGGTCGTGATGTACGGCCAGACCGAGGCCACCGCCCGGATGGCCTACCTCCCACCCACCCTCGCCGCGAGCCGGCCGGAGGCGATCGGCATCCCGATCCCGGGCGGGCACTTCCACCTCGATCCCGTCGACGGTGCCGGGGACGGTGCTGGGGACGGCCTGGCCGACGGTGTCGGCGAGCTGGTCTACACCGGACCGAACGTGATGATGGGGTACGCCGAGAGCGTCGCCGACCTCGCCCGCGGGCCTGAGGTCACCGAGCTCCGTACCGGGGACCTCGCCCGGCAGGCCGACGACGGGCTGTGGGAGATCACCGGCCGGCGCAGCCGGTTCGGCAAGATCCTCGGGCTGCGCATCGACCTCGACCGGATCGAGTCCGAGCTCGCGGCCTCGGCCGGCTGCGGGCCGGTGCGAGCCGTCGCTCCCGGTGCCCGGCTGCACCTGTTCACCGACGATCCCGGGGCCGCCGACCGGTTGCCGGGGCTCGTGGACGGCATCGTGGCGCTGCCGCGCGCGCTGGTCCAGGTCCACGTGATCGACGAGGTGCCGCGTACGCCGAACGGCAAGGTCGACTACGCCGCTCTCGGTGCCTGGGCGAGCGTGGCGGACGCGGCCGGGCCACCGGATGCGGGGCTGGCCGAGGGTGCGGACGCGGAGGCGTTGCGTACGGTCTATGCCACGGTGCTGCGGCGCCCCGACGCGACGGTGGCCGACAGCTTCGTCTCGCTCGGCGGCGACTCGCTCTCCTTCGTCGAGATCGCCACCCAGCTCGGCGAACGGCTCGGCACCCTGCCCTCCGGCTGGCAGCACCGGAGCATCGCCGAGCTCGCCGCGAGCGCGCGGAGCCCGCGGCGGTGGCTGCGGCCCGTCGAGATCCCGGTGCTGCTGCGCGCGGTGGCCATCGTCGCCATCGTCGGCAGCCACGCGGACGTGTGGACCCTCCTCGGCGGCGCGCACATCCTGCTCGCGGTGGCCGGCTTCAACCTCGCCCGCTTCGGGCTCACCGCTCCCACCCGGACCCTGCGCGCGCGTCGCCTGCTCCGCGGAGCTGCCGCGGTCGCGCTCCCGGCGGCCCTCTGGGTCTGTGCCGTGGCCCTGGTCAGCGATCGCTACCACTGGCCGACCGCTCTCGGGCTCAACCAGGCGCTCGGCAGCGACGAGTGGACCCGCGACTGGCAGCTGTGGTTCCTGGAGGTCATCACCTGGTCGTTCGCCGGGCTCGCCCTCCTGCTGCTGGTGCCCGTCCTCGACCGGTGGCAGCGGCGCCATCGGTTCGGGGCGGCCGCCGTGGTGGTGGGTGCGACCCTCGCGGTGCGGTACCTGTGGGTCGGGCTCGAGGCCGGTCCGACCGAGCGCTACACGATCGGCTGCGTGCTGTGGTGCCTCGCCCTGGGCTGGGCGGCAGCGGAGGCACAGCGGCCGTGGCAGCGGGTGCTCGTCGCGGTCACGGTCGTGGTCGCGACGTACGGCTTCTTCGGTGACCCTCTCCGCGAGGCCACGGTCGCCCTCGGCATCCTCGTCCTGCTGGTCCCGTGGCCGACGCTGATGCCCTGGCCGCTGGCGCGGCTGGCCGCCGTGCTCGCCGCGTCGTCGCTGTGGATCTACCTCGTCCACTGGCAGATCTATCCGGGCCTCGAGGCCGCCGGGCTCGGCTGGCTGGGCGTCCTCGCCTCCCTCGCGGCCGGTGTGGCCGCCGCCCTCGGCCCGGCGGCCTGGGCGGCCCGCGCCCGGGTGGCTAGATTGACGGCGTGAGGATCACGGTCGTACGCGGGGACATCACCGAGCAGCACGTCGACGCCGTGGTGAACGCCGCCAACTCCTCGCTGCTGGGCGGGGGAGGGGTGGACGGAGCGATCCACCGGCGCGGCGGCCCGGCGATCCTCGAGGAGTGCCGGGGGCTGCGGGCAGGCCGTCTCAGCGGCGGCCTGCCGGCCGGGCAGGCGGTCGCGACCACCGGTGGCGATCTTCTGGCGAGATGGGTGATCCACACGGTCGGGCCGGTCTACACCGACGGCCAGGACAACGTCGGCCTGCTGGCATCGTGTTTCCGTGAGTCGCTCCGGGTGGCCGACGAGCTCGGGGCGCGCACGGTGGCGTTCCCGGCGATCTCGACCGGCGTCTACCGCTACCCGCTCGACGAGGCCGCGTACGTCTCCGCGTGGACCCTCGCCCGGATCCCGACCTCGGTCGACGAGGTGCGTGTCGTGCTCTTCGACCAGAAGGCGTACGACACCTTCGACCGCGCCCGCGAGGCCCTCGATCCCTCCGATTCCCAGGTCGAGGCCGATCTGCGGAGCGTGCCGGACGCGACGTGGCTCGAGGCCTTCTCGGCCGCAGATGCGCTGACGGCTGAGGACCGTGACTTCACCTGGGGTGGCGGTCAGAAGACCGAGAGCGGCGCGATCCAGATGCCGTATCCCGCCTACAGCCCTCGGGTCCGGCAGCTCTATCGCACGCTTCCGGGGGCGTCCATCGACTGGATGAAGTGGATGCGCGGCAACCCGCTTCTCTCCGACCCTTCGGCGCTTGTCGCTGCGCCGGTCGCGGACGCTGCTCGGCTCGCCACGGTCTACGTTCGGGGTGAACGCTTCAACGACGGGGTCTTCGGGCGGGCGCTGCAGGACGGGTCCATCGACGCGATCGTCGCTCGGTTGCGTACGTGGTTCGAGAGCGAGCGCTGAGCAGCGATGACCCATCTCTCGGGACCGAAGGAAGCATTGTGAGCACTCGCGCTGTCGTCATGGCGCTCGCGATCGTGCTGATCGCGTCGTCGTGTGCGGCCAACCGGGGCGACCAGCTGGCCGATGAGCTGAGCGAGCGGCTCGAGGGCGTCGATGGCATCGAGCGGATCGAGGTCGGTGGCAACAACGTCCTGCCGTTTGCGGGTGACGCCAGCGGAACCATCGTCCTGGAGGACGGGATCAGCACGGCGCGGGCCGCTGAGATCACCGCGATCCTGGCGTCCTACGTGTCCGGAGAGAGTCCCGACTACGAGCTCACTCTCGAGATGGACCGCGTCGATCTCCAGGTGAGCCCATCCGAGGAGAGCAACGCGAGCGGGTTGCGATTGCTCGACGAAGTGCGGCAGCGCACCGATCTGGACAGCGCGACCATCGCCTACGGTGCCGGGTCACAGGCCTGTGTCGTCGAGGCGGAGGCGAGCGCGGATCCGGTGGCGGTCTATGACGGCTTGGTCGCGCTCCGGGCCGCGACGCCGGGGTGTGAGCGCGCCGGCGTGCTGGTGACCTACGGAGAAGGTCAGAGCGTCACCGATGCGGCCGACCACTGGGAGCACGCCGACACCCTGCCTGAAGCGGTTTCGATGACCGAGCCGATCGCCGGCCTCCGCGAGATCCGGGATCGGCTCGAGGTCGTGGGGTACGCGATCAGGCCGGGCGCGCTGACGCTGGAGATGAGTCGCGGCGAGGACGTGGTTGCGGCCGCCGAGCTCGCGCGTAAGACGTCCGGTCAACAGGTCAGCGTCACCGGCGGCAAGATCAGTGCCTGGAGCCAGGACGTCCCCGCTGCTCAGGTCGTCCTCGATCTCGCTGCGCTCTCATCGGTCGGGTCGGTCAGCAGCGATGATCGCGGCCTCCAGATCAGTGGCGTCGACGCGAACGACGTCGTGGCGGTCTATCAGCAGGTCGCACGGGAGCCCGAGGCTGCCGGTCTCAGGCGGATCTCGATCTCTGGCACCGCCAAGGATGAGAGATACCAGGTTGCCGGAGCTCCGGACGTGGTCGCTGAGCGAGTTGGTGCGGCACCGCGGCTGGCTGCGTATGCGCCGTTCAGTTTTACCGATGACGATCTCTCGGTGCACGTGACCATCGACGAGGTTTCGGACATGGTGGAAGTGATCAAGCCTCTCGCTGGGTTCGGGAGGGTGGTCACTGTCCGTGACGACCAGGGGCGGGTCGTCACTTTTCGCAGCGCCGGGGACGAGATCGAGGTGTCGGAATCCGGGCGGCGCGAGGAGGTTCGGCCTTTGCTCGATGCTGTCTGGAGGGCTTGGCAGGGGTGATCGTTCTTCGGGGTTGGGTGGGCCGCCGACCCGTTCTTGGAGGGTGTTCTCGATCTGGACCGGCGTCAAGGACGCGACGAGACTCACGAAAAATGCCCGCGAAACGCCCTCGGTGCCTCATCTAGGAGTGCCCGTGAACCGGTGATTCTCGGCGGGT
>NZ_JBEPDH010000042.1:0-18411 GCF_040300245.1 Nocardioides sp. NPDC000445
TGTGTGTGTGTCTTTTTTTCTCTCGTGTTCTGTTCCTTTGTGTAACCGCCCGGGCCGGGGTGGGTGGCCCTCTGGGTTTTTCGTCGATCCCCGTCGCGTCGGCTCGTCATGACGAGCCGACTCGACGAGGTCAGTTGGTCGGCGGCTGGGAGCCGACGACCCACATCGCGAAGAACTGCGAGCCACCGCCGTAGGCGTGCCCGAGCGCCCGGCGGGCGCCGTCGACCTGGTGCTCGCCGGCGCGGCCCCGGACCTGCAGGGCGGCCTCGGCGAATCGGAGCATGCCGGAGGCGCCGATGGGGTTGGAGGAGAGTACGCCGCCGCTCATGTTGACCGGCAGGCTGCCACCGAGGGCGGTCTCGCCGGCCTCGGTGAGCTTCCAGCCCGAGCCCTCGGCGGCGAAGCCGAGGTTCTCGAGCCACATCGGCTCGAACCAGGCGAACGGCACGTAGATCTCGGCACAGTCGATCTCGCGGGCCGGGTCGGTGATCCCGGTCGCCTTCCACAGCGCCGCCGCGGCCTCGCGGCCCGCCTGCGGGTTGACCTGGTCGCGCTCGGCGGCGGAGGTGGGCTCGGAGCGCATCACGGTGCCGTGGATCCAGGCGGGTGCCTCGTACGTCTTGGCGACGTCCTCGGCGGCGATCACCATCGCGCAGGCGCCGTCTGAGGAGGGGCAGGTCTCGTCGTAGTGGATCGGGTCCCAGAGCATCTGCGAGGCCAGCACGGACTCGACCGTGGTGCCCTCGTTGTGGAGGTGGGCGAAGGGGTTCTTCAGCGCGTTGTTGCGGTCCTTGGCCGCGACGATCGCGCCGACGTGCGAGGGCGCGTTGGCGCGGCGGATGTAGGAGCGTACGTGCGGGGCGAAGTAGCCACCCGCGCCGGCGTGCACGGGCATCACGAACGGGATCGGCACCGAGAGCGCCCACATCGCGTTGGACTCCGACTGCTTCTCGAAGGCGACGGTGAGGACGCGTCTGTGGACGCCGGCCTGCACCAGCGAGGAGGCGACGATCGCGGTCGAGCCGCCCACCGAGCCGGCGGTGTGCACGCGCAGCAGCGGCTTTCCGGCTGCGCCCAGCGCCTCGGCGAGGTAGAGCTCGGGCATCATCACGCCCTCGAACAGGTCCGGTGCCTTGCCGATGACGATGGCGTCGACCTCGTCGAGGGTCAGGCCGGCGTCCTCGAGCGCCCGGTCCATCGCCTCGCGGCACAGCCCGGCCATCGAGACGTCCTCGCGCTTGGCGCGGTGGTGGGTCTGGCCGATCCCGATCACGGCGGCTGGGGTCTTGCCCATCAGTTTCGTCCTTCCATCACGCACACGAGGTTCTGCTGCAGTCCCGGGCCGCTGGTCGCGTGGCCGAGCACCTTGTCGGCCGACCCGTCCCAGATCCGCTTGGCGGCCTCGCCGATCCGGATGGCGCCGGCGCTGAACATCGGGTTGGCGGCGAGCGCCCCGCCCGAGGGACTGATCTGCACGTCATCACCCAGTCCGAGCGCGGAGCGCAGGACGAGTTCCTGGTGGCTGAACGGCGCGTGCAGCTCGGCGACCTGGACGCCCGCGGTGCCGCCCACGGCGGCTGCTGCCCGCTGGGCCGAGCCGGAGAGCGTCAGGTCGCGCGTGCCGAGGTGGAGACCGTCGGAGCTGTGCGCGATGCCGGTGATCCAGGCCGGACGCTGGTTGGCGTCGTACGCGCGGTCGCCGGCGGCGAGCACGATCGCGGCCGCTCCGTCGGTCACCGGGGCACAGTCGTGCTTGCGCAGCGGGTCGGCGAACATCGGCCGGGCCAGCAGCTCGCTCACCGAGGAGCCGCCGGCACGGACGGCGTACTCGTTCTTCTCCGCATCGGTCAGCGACCGGTTGACGACCTCGGCCAGTGCGGCCTCGTCCCAGAGCCCGGCGTCGAGCCCGAGGCGCGCCTGGAGCGCGGCCAGGGAGACGGTGTCGGGCCACAGTGGCGTCATCGTGTAGGGGTCGAGCTGCAGCGACAGTGTGCGGCGCAGGACGCCCGCAGACGCCTTGCCGAAACCGAAGACCAGCGCGGTGTCCACCTCGCCGGTCTGGATCTTGATCCAGGCCTCGTAGAGGGCCCAGGCGGCGTCCATCTCGACGTGCGACTCGTTGACCGGAGGCAGCACCCCGATCGCGTCGATCGCGCTCACGAACGAGAACGACCGGCCGGCCAGGTAGTCGGACGAGCCCGAGCACCAGAACCCGATGTCCTTCTTGGCCCATCCGGTCTGCTCGTAGCACTCGGCCAGGATCGGCACGAGCAGCTCGGCCATGCTCGGCGACCCGTCGAAGTCCTTCATCTGTCGCTGGGCGAACCCGACGACGGCAACGTCTCTCACTGAGCGCTCCTCACAGGTGGTGCTTGTAGCTGTCGAAGTCCGCGTCCGGCTCACCGGTCGGCGCGAAGTGGCTGATGTTCTCGATGCTGGTGCCCCACTCGTCACGCGGCTTCCAGACCGCCTTGACCCGCATCCCCATCCGGACCTCTTCTGCCGGGATGTCCAGGATCAGGTGCTGCAGCGCGATGTCGGCGCCGTCGAGGAGGACGTACGCGGAGACGTACGGCGGCTTGATCTTCTGTCCCAGGAACGGGACGTTGACGATGCAGAAGGTGGTCACCGTGCCGACGTGGGAGAGCTCGATCTCCTCCGCGGTCGGCACGCCGTCGGTCGGGCAGGCGCCGCGCGGTGGGACATAGACCTTCCGGCACTTCGGGCAGCGCTGTCCCAGGATCCGGCCCTCGGCCAGGCCGCGGAAGAACGAGGACTCCTCCGGCGAGGCCGCGTAGTGGTAGTCGAGGCTGACCGGGGTCACGATCAGGCTGACGTCCTCGCCTCCGGCCTGCGTTGGAGCGCCTGCTGGGTTGCCTGCTGGGTCGCCGCCGTCGGCCTCGAAGACGAGGTCGTTGACCGAGCCGGTGCGCTCCTCGGCCCATCGTGCTCGGACCTTCATCCCGGTCTCGATGTCGTCGGGGGAGGCGACGTCGACGGCGTGCAGCCACGGGGTGTCGGCGCCGTCGATGGTGATCAGTGCGTACGCGAACGGCCTCTCGAACGGCTGGCCGGCGACGGGCTCGCTGACCCAGGTCCACGAGGTGACCGTGCCGGTGTCGGGCAGCTCGACGAACTCGGTTACGGCCTGGTGCGTGACCGGGTCGTACTCAGGGGGTGGGACGGCGACTCGACCGTCGCCGAGCCGGCCGCCGACGATGGTGGTGTCTCGCAGTCCGGTGAGGAAGCGGCCGATCACCGGGCCTGTGGATCTGGTGTAGTCGAAGGCGACCGTCACGGGTGCCTGAAGGGTGCGACTCATGACAGAAAGTGAAACACGTTCTAGTATTGGCCACAACCCGTAAGAGGCGACGAAGGAGTCGATGAGAGTGAAGTTGGGGCTACAGCTTGGCTACTGGGGAGCACAGCCACCGACGGGCGTCGGCGAGCTCGTCGCCGCCGCGGAGGAGGCCGGGTTCGACGCGATCTTCACCGCCGAGGCGTGGGGGAGTGATGCCCTGACGCCGCTGGCCTGGTGGGGCCGGGAGACCTCTCGGGTCCGTCTCGGCACCTCGATCGTGCAGATGTCCGGGCGTACGCCGACCTCGATCGCGATGCACGCGCTGACCCTCGACCGTCTCTCCGGAGGCCGGTTCATCCTCGGGCTCGGCGTGAGCGGTCCGCAGGTGGTCGAGGGGTGGTACGGCCAGCCGTTCGGCAAGCCGCTGGCCCGCACCCGCGAGGTCGTCTCGATCATCCGCAAGGTGCTCGCGAGGGAGGCGCCGGTGACCAACGACGGGCCGCACTACCCGCTGCCCTTCACGGGCGAGGGCTCGGTCGGGCTTGGCAAGCCGCTCAAGCCGATCGTGCACCCGCTGCGGGCCGACATCCCGATCTGGCTCGGTGCCGAAGGCCCCAAGAACGTCGCCCAGACCGCCGAGATCGCCGACGGCTGGATCCCGATCTTCTACACCCCCAGGTCCGCACCGATGTACGCCGACTGGCTGGCCGAGGGCTTCGCGCGACCCGGGGCGCGGCGTACTGCCGACGACTTCGAGATCGCCGCGACCTGCCATCTCCAGGTCGTCGCGGACGCGGAGGAGAAGCAGGCGGCGCTCGATGCGATGAAGCCGTTCGCGGCCCTCTACATGGGCGGGATGGGTGCCAAGGAGCAGAACTTCCACAACCAGGTCTTCGAGCGGATGGGCTATGCCGAGCTCGCCGGGCAGGTCCAGGCGCTCTACCTGACCGGTGAGAAGGAGAAGGCCACCGCGCTCATCCCCGACGAGCTCGTCGACGACCTGCACATCATCGGCACCGAGGCGGAGGTACGCGACAAGGTGGCCCAGTGGGAGGAGACCGGTGTGACCACGCTGCTGCTGAGCCTCGGCTCGGCCGCCGACGTCCACCGCATCGCCGAGGTGCTCGGGTGACGGCTGTCTACGCCGTCACCGGCTCGGCCTCGGGCATGGGAGCTGCGGTGGTCGAGCGACTCCTCGCCGCCGGGCACCGGGTCGTGACCGTGGACATCGCCGAGGCCGATGTGGTCGCCGACCTGTCGACGCCGCAGGGTCGCCGCGACGCGACCGAGAAGGTGCTCGCCGCCTGTGGCGGCCGGCTCGACGGCGCGGTCCTCGCGGCCGGGCTCGGGCCGGCGCCGGGGCGCGAGCGGCCCGCCCTGATCACGCAGGTCAACTACCTCGGTGTCGTCGAGCTCCTCGAGGGTTGGCGCGAGGCGCTCGCCGCGACCGGGAACGCCAAGGTGGTGGTCTTCTCCAGCAACTCGACCACCACCATGCCGCTGATCCCGGCACGGGCGGTCGCGGCGCTGCTCGAGGGTGACGCGGAGCGGGCGCTGAAGGCGTACCGGATCTTCGGGAAGCGGGCGCCGGCGATGGCCTACGGTGCCTCGAAGGTCGCGGTCACTCGCTGGGTGCGGCGGCGGGCGGTCGAGCCGGAATGGGTGCAGGCGGGGATCCGGCTCAACGCGATCGCGCCGGGCGCGGTGCTGACGCCGCTGCTGGAGAGGCAGCTCGCGACGCCGGGGGAGGCGAAGGCGATCCGGTCCTTCCCGGTCCCGGCCGGAGGCTACGGAGACCCCGGGTTGCTCGCCGACTGGGTGATCCACATGCTCGGCCCCGCCGCGGACTTCATGGTCGGCAGCGTCGTCGTGGTCGACGGTGGCACCGACGCCTGGTTCCGGGCCGACGACTGGCCGCGGCCGGTGCCGGGCCGGCGGTTGCGGGGCTATCTGCGCAGGATGCGTGAGTTCAGGAAGGTACGCGCGTGACCGACTCCACGACCGACCCGCTCGCGCCGGCGACGCTGGGTCCGGTGACCCTGCGCAACCGGGTGATCAAGGCGGCGACCTTCGAGGGCGCCTCACCCGGGGCGCTCGTCTCGGACCGGCTGATCGACTACCACCTCGCCGTCGCCGAGGGCGGCGTCGGGATGACCACGGTCGCCTATCTCGCCGTGGCCCCGGAGGGACGTACGCACGCCGACTGCATCTACTGGCGCCCGGAGGCCCTGGCGGGGCTGCGGCGGCTGACCGATGAGGTCCACGCGACCGGCGCCAAGATCTCGGCCCAGATCGGTCACGCCGGCCCGGTGGCCAACGCCAAGTCCAACGGGGTGCCGTCGCTGGCGCCGACGCGTTCGTTCAACGCGCTGGGGATGGCGTTCAACCGCGCCGCGACCGCGGCGGACCTCGCCCGGGTCGTCGAGCAGCACGGCGCCGCGGCCCGGATGGCGGTCGAGACCGGATTCGACGCGATCGAGGTGCATCTGGGCCACAACTACCTGCCCAGCTCGTTCCTCAGTCCGCGCCTCAACTCGCGTACCGACGAGTTCGGCGGGTCGCTGGCCAACCGTGCCTCCTTCCCGCGCCGGATCCTGGCGGCCGTCCGGGAGGCGGTTGCTGATGTGGGTGGCGGCCAGGTCGCCGTGCTCGCCAAGATGAACATGCGCGACGGCTATCGCGGTGGGTTCGACCTGCCCGAGTCGGTCGAGTTCGCGCGCCTGCTCGAGTCCGACGGTCACCTCGACGCGCTCGAGCTCACCGGCGGCTCCTCGTTCATGAACCCGATGTATCTGTTCCGCGGCGACGCTCCCTACCGCGAGATGGCCGCCAACATGCCGCTGCACCCGGTGATCCGGATGGGCATGCGGATGGTGGGGAAGGGCTTCTTCAAGGAGTACCCCTACAAGCCGCTCTACTTCCTCGACAACGCCCGCGAGTTCCGTCGTGCGCTCACGATGCCGCTCGTGCTCCTCGGCGGGGTCACCGACCTGGCTGGGATGCGGACCGCGATGGACGAGGGCTTCGAGTACGTCGCGATGGCCCGCGCGCTGCTTCGCGAGCCGGACCTGGTCAACCGCCTCCGGGCGGACCCCTCGACGGTGTCGCGATGCACCCACTGCAACCTGTGCATGTCGACGATCTACCCGGGGACCCATTGCCATCTCGACGACGAGCACGTCTACGGTGAGGCTCACCCGATCTTGGCCGAATCCTCCTCGGCCGACAGACCTGAGACGAGAAGCTAGATGTCCTCCATGCACTACGGACGTGCGCACCACCCGAAGGCTCCTGCCGGATACGTCCACGACGACATGACCGACGCCGAGATCAAGGAGCGGGAGGCCAGCCTGGTGCCGCTGACCGATTCGGTGCGCCGGCTCGTCGACGCCGTCGTGCGCACCCAGGTCTCGGACTCGGTCCTCGATGACGTACGCGGCCGGGTCGAGGCACTGACCGACGAGCTGCTCGCCGAGGCGCTGCCCGGTCCGCACGGGGTCCGGTTCGGGGCGGACGGCGGCTTCCGCAACTACGGCAACCCGGTGGTGGGGAAGGGGAACGCCTTCGCCCCGCCGCTGGCGGTGCAGCGCGACGGTGAGTACGTCTGGGCCGACTTCTCGCTCGGGCCGGCCTATGAGGGCCCGCCGGGGCTGGTCCACGGCGGTGTCTCGGCGCTGATTCTCGACCAGCTGCTCGGCGAGGCCGCCTCGGCCGGTGGTCGCCCCGGGATGACCGGCACCCTGACGATCGTCTACAAGCAGGGGACCCCGCTCGGGCCGCTGCGCGGTGAGGCGCGGATCGCGTCGACGGAAGGTGTGAAGGCGGTCGTACGCGGCCGGCTGCTGACCCGGCCGACCGACGGCTCCGAACCGGTGTTGTGCGTCGAGGCCGAGGGCATCTTCATCCTGCCGCGGTGGGCACGCGAGGCGATGGCCGCCGCCGACCGGGACCACGTCGGCGACGCCTGAACCGGCTCCCGCTCAGCCCTCTTCGCCAGGGCTAGAACACGTTCTAGTTTCACGGTAAGGTGCGGGCATGGATACCAGCCGCATCGGTCCCCACAACGGTCATCTGATGGTCTCGGCGCTGGAGCGCCACAAGAACCGTCCGATCATTCATCTCGGAGACGTGAGTCTCACCGGGGCGGAGGTGGCGGCGCGGATCAGTCAGTACGTCCAGGCCTTCGAGGCGCTCGGCGCCGGCACCGGCTCTGCGACCGCGCTGCTCGCGCTCAACCGCCCCGAGGTGCTCTTCATCCTCGGCGCCGGCCAGACCCAGGGGTTCCAGCGCACGGCGCTGCACCCGCTGGGTAGCGCGGAGGACCAGGCGTACGTCATCAACGATGCCGGCATCACCGGTCTGATCATCGATCCCTACTTCGCCGATCGTGCCGTCGAGCTGCTGGAGATGTGTCCTGGGCTGAAGCGGGTGCTGACCATCGGACCGGTGCCGCCGCCGCTGGCCGATGTCGGCGTCGATCTCGTCGCCGCCGCGGAGACCTATCCGGTCGAGCCGCTCACCGCCAGGCTGCTCCCGCCCGACCACGTCACCTCGATCACCTACACCGGCGGGACGACCGGGAAGCCCAAGGGAGTGATCGGGCTGTCCGGGTCGTTCGCGACGATGACCCAGGTGCAGCTCTCGGAGTGGGAGTGGCCCGAGGCGCCCCGGTTCCTGATGTGCACACCGCTCTCGCACGCCGGCGCGGCCTTCTTCGTGCCCGTCGTGATCAAGGGCGGCACCCTGTTCGTGATGCCGAGGTTCGACCCGGCCGCCGTCCTGGAGGCCATCGAGCGCGAGCGGATCTCCTCGCTGATGGTGGTCCCGACGATGCTCTACGCACTTCTCGACCACCCGGACTCCCGCACCCGCGACCTGTCGTCGCTCGAGACCGTCTACTACGGCGCCTCCGCGATCAACCCGGTGCGCCTGGCCGAGGCGATCGAGCGGTTCGGGCCGATCTTCGCGCAGTACTACGGCCAGTCCGAGGCGCCGATGGCGATCACCTACTTCGCCAAGGGCGACCACGTCGACGCCGACGGGAAGCCGCTCACTCATCGGCTCACCTCGTGCGGCCGGCCGTCCGCGCTGGTCCGTACCGCCCTGATCGGTGCCGACGGCCAGCCGGTCGCGCCTGGCGAGCCCGGCGAGATCTGCGTCGCCGGACCGCTTCTCTCCGGTGGCTACTGGCAGCTGCCCGAGGTCACCGCCGAGACCTTCCGCGACGGCTGGATGCGCACCGGCGACGTCGCGCGGGAGGACGAGGACGGCTTCTGGTACATCGTCGACCGCACCAAGGACATGATCGTCACCGGCGGCTTCAACGTCTTCCCCCGTGAGGTCGAGGACGTCATCGCGACCCATGCCGCGGTCGCCCAGGTCGCCGTCATCGGCACCCCGCACGAGAAGTTCGGCGAGGCCGTCACTGCCGTGGTCGTCCCTCGCCCCGACGCGGTGCTCTCCGACGAGGTCGTCGCCGAGATCCAGGCCCTGGTCAAGGAGCGGAAGGGCTCCGTTCACGCGCCCAAGTCGGTCATCGAGATCGACGCGATCCCGATGACCGCCCTCGGCAAGCCCGACAAGAAGGCCCTCCGCGCCCGCTTCTCGCAGTGACGTACGTCAGGGGTAGCGGACCACGTAGCGAAGGTGGGTCACCCCGCGCCCCTCGAGGCGCCGGGTGAGATCGAGCTCGACGGGCCCGACGCCATCGTCGGGGAAGAGTCGTCTCCCGGCACCGAGGAGAACGGGCACGAGGTGGATCTCGATCTCGTCGAGCTGGCGCGCGGCCAGAAGCGCCTGACCGAGGCCGGCGCCGTGTGCCATGACGACCTTGTCGCCGGACACCTGCCGGGCCTCGTCGGCGCACCGATCGACGTCCGTGAAGTAGCGGGCACTGCCTGGCGGGACGTCGTCGGGGTGGTGGGTGAGCACATGGATCGGGACGCCGTCGTGGTGGTCGCCACCCCAGCGGTCGGCCAGCTCATACGTACGCCGCCCGGAGATCAGCGCTCCCGTGGCGAGGTACTCGCGGTAGACGTCGCCGTTCACGCCGGCGCCGTGACGGTCGTCGAGCCAGTCGAAGATCCGCCCACCTCCCCGACCGAGCCCTTGGCCACGGCGGTCGTCCGGGCCGGTGACGAAGCCGTCCAGGGTCATGGACATGGACAGGCGGACGGGGGTGCGAGAGGTACGTGAGGTGTCGGACATGGTTCCTCCTGTTGGTGGTGCGCCGCGGAGGGCGACGCTCACCAGGACCACGATCGGAATCCGGCCGATCCGACACGATGGGCTCGGAGGTCCCACTACGCTGGCTCCGATGTCAGGCGCGACGGCAACGGGCTATGGGGTCGTCACCAAGACCCTGCACTGGCTGACCGTCGCCGCCTTCGTGCTGCAGTTCGTGGTCGGCTATGCCATGTCGCCGGAGGCCGACTGCGACCCGCCGGGGGAGGACCGCAGCGGCGGTGACACCTCCGACGCGGAGGACGAGCGGATCGACCGCATCGAGGAGGCCTGCGAGGCTCGACTCGGCGACGAGGGCACGCTCGAGACTGCGTGGTCCGACCTGTGGGGTGGCGGCATCGGTGTGGACGGCATCAGCCTCCCCGAGCTGCACATCCTGCTCGGCCTGGCCATCCTGCTCCTTGGCGGCCTCCGGGTCGCCTGGCGCATGATCGCACCGCTGCCCCCGTGGCTCACCGCGTCCGACCGGCGGCTGGCCCATGTCACCGAGCGCGCGCTGCTCTCACTGATGTTCGTCGTCCCGCTCACCGGGCTCGCGCTGGTGGCCGTCTCCGGCGATCTGGTCGCGCTGCACATCGCTGCCCACATCGCGTTCTTCGTCGCGCTCGGCGCACATCTGCTGCTGGTGCTGCGGAGTGGGCTGCTGCCGCGGATGCTGCCCGGGGCTGCGTACGTCAGGAAGGGCCGGGCCTGACGGGGTCTCAGCGTCCCTTGAACTCGGGCTTGCGCTTCTCCAGGAAGGCCTTGGGCCCCTCTTTGGCGTCCTCGGAGGCGAAGACCGCGGCGCCGACCTTCGCGTCGTCGGCCCAGGCCTCCTCCTCGTGCTTGCCCTCGGACTCGCGCATGGTGCGAAGGATCGCCTGGACGGCGAGGGGGCCGTTGGCGGCGATCATGTCGGCGAGCTCGTGGGCCTTCTCGAGCGCGGTGCCGTCGGGAACGACGTGGCCGATGAGGCCGAGCTCCTTGGCCTCGGGGGCGAGCAGCGTACGTCCGGTCAGGAGCAGCTCGGCGGCGACGGTGTAGGGGATCTGGCGGGGGAGACGGACCGCGGAGCCGCCCATCGGGTAGAGCGACCAGCGGGCCTCGGCGACGCCGAACTTGGCCGACTCGCCGGCGACGCGGATGTCGGTGCCCTGCAGGATCTCGGTGCCGCCGGCGATGGCGGGGCCCTCGACGGCCGCGATGAGCGGCTTGGTGAGCCGGAAGCCCTTGAGCAGACCCTTGATCACCGACGGGTCGAAGCCCTCCTCGAACGACTCCGAGGGCGGCTTCTCGTCCGCCTTCTTCAGATCCATCCCGGCACAGAAGTAGCCACCCGCGCCGGTCAGGATGCAGACCCGGATCTCGGGGTCCGAGTTCACCCGGTCCCAGGCGTCCTCCATGATCCGCAGCATCTCGGAGGAGAGGGCGTTGCGGCGCTCGGGACGGTTCATCGTGACGATGAGCTTGTGGCCGTCCTGCTCGACGATCGCGTGGGGCCCGGAGTGGGTCTCAGCAGAAGATTCTGTGATCGGCATAACATCAGACCCTAGCGGAAAACTGAAACGTGTTCTAGTCTCGCAGTCATGGCGCTGAACCTTGCTGACCTCTTCGAACACGCCGTCGACGCCGCGCCCGAGAAGGTGTCGGTCCAAGTCGGCGACCGCAAAGTGACTTACGCAGAGCTCGAGCGTGAGTCCAACAAGCTGGCCCACTACCTGGCCGGCCAGGGGATCGGGAAGGGCGATCACGTCGGGCTCTACTCCAAGAACTCCGTCGAGCACGTCATCGCCCTGCTCGCGATCCTCAAGATCCGAGCCGTCGCGATCAACGTGAACTACCGCTACGTCGCCGGCGAGCTGGAGTACCTCTTCGACAATGCCGACCTCAAGGCCCTGGTGCACGACCGCGTCTACGCGCCGCTGGTCGCCGAGGTCTCCCCGAAGCTGGAGGGACTGAAGACGTTCGTCGCCGTCCCCAACCCGCTCGAGCCCCACGACGAGTCCGACCTGAGCCCGTTCGGCGGCGTCACGCTCGAGGAGGCCCAGACCGGGCAGTCCGACGCGCGCGACTTCGGCGAGCGCAGCCCCGACGACATCCACGTCATCTACACCGGCGGCACCACCGGCTTCCCCAAGGGCGTGATGTGGCGTCACGAGGACTTCTGGCGCGTGCTCGGCGGCGGCATCGACTTCATGACGGGCGTGCCGCTGGAGGAGTACGACCAGTCCAAGCAGGCCGCCGGCGGCGGACTCATCACCCTGCCGCTCAGCCCGCTGATGCACGGCGGCGCCCAGGCGAGCCTGCTGATGCACCTCTTCGCCGGCCAGGTGACGATCCTCGAGCCCAAGTTCGACCCGGTACGCACCTGGGAGATCGTCGACCGCGAGAAGGTCCAGATGATGTTCATGACCGGTGACGCGATGGCGGTGCCGCTCATCGACGCGTACGAGGCCGGTCCCGGCAACGGGCAGAGCTTCGACGGCCAGTCGCTGTTCGCCATCGCCTCCTCGGCCGCGATCTTCTCCAAGTCGGTCAAGGAACGCTGGATGCGGGCCTTCCCGAACGCGGTCTTCACCGACTCGATCGGCTCGACCGAGACCGGCTTCCAGGGCACCGGGCTCCAGGACGCCTCGGCGCTCTCGACCGACGGCCCCGTGGTGACCGCGGGTGCCCACACCGCCGTGATCGGCGACGACGGCCACCCCCTCGACCTCGCCGCCGACGTCGGCCAGATCGGCCGCACCGCCCGCAAGGGCCACGTGCCGGTCGGCTACTACAAGGACCCCGAGAAGTCGGCAAAGACCTTCGTCGAGATCGACGGCACCCGCTACGCGATCCCCGGCGACTACGCCCGGATCGAGACCGACAACCGCCTCACTCTCCTCGGGCGGGGCTCCAACTGCATCAACACCGGCGGCGAGAAGGTCTACCCCGAGGAGGTCGAGGCCGCCATCAAGGCCCACCCCGACGTCTACGACACCCTCGTCGTCGGGATCCCGGACGAGCGCTACGGCCAGGCCGTCGCCGCGGTCGTCCAGCCGCGACCGGGTGCCACCATCGAGCTGGAGGGGCTGCGTACGTTCCTGCGGGCTCACCTGTCCGGCTACAAGCTGCCGCGTGCGCTGACCATCGTCGACGCGGTGCCCCGCAACGCCACGGGCAAGGCCCAGTACCCCAAGGCCAAGGAGATCGCCCTGGCCACCCAAGCGACCGCAGCAGAGCAGGACCCCGAAGGAGCAAAGGCATGATCCGTACGGCACTGTGCGAGGCGTTCGGGATCGACTACCCGATCTTCGCCTTCACCCCTTCGGAGCACGTGGCCGCGGAGGTCTCCAAGGCCGGCGGGCTGGGCGTGCTGGGCTGCGTACGCTTCAACGACGCCGAGGAGCTCGACCGCACCCTGACGTGGATGGACGAGAACACCGATGGAAAGCCCTACGGCGTCGACGTGGTCATGCCGATGAAGGTGCCGACCGAAGGCACCTCGACGGACCTGTCGGCCTACATCCCGGCGGAGCACACCGAGTGGGTCGACAAGACGCTGCTCTCCCTGGGCGTACCGCCGCTGCCGGAGGGGGAGGGGCGCGAGGGTGTGCTCGGCTGGCTGCACTCGACCGCGCGCTCGCACGTCGACGTCGCGCTGCAGCACCGGCCGGTGCTGATCGCCAACGCGCTCGGCACCCCGCCCAACGACGTGATCGAGAAGGCCCACGAGCACGGCGTCAAGGTGGCCGCCCTCGCGGGAGCCCCGAAGCACGCGGTCTCGCACGTCTCGAACGGCGTCGACATCATCGTCGCCCAGGGCTACGAGGCCGGCGGGCACACCGGGGAGATCGCCTCGATGGTGCTCCAGCCCGACATCGTCGACGCGGTCGGGCCGGACGTACCGGTGCTGGGTGCCGGCGGGATCGGCTCGGGCCGTCAGATCGCCGCCTCGCTGGCGCTCGGTGCGCAGGGCGTCTGGACCGGCTCCATCTGGCTCGGGACGAGCGAATATCGCAACCTCAACACCCACGCCGGCTGGGAGACCGCCTTCACCCGCGCCACGTCCGCCGACACCCGCCGGATGCGGATCTACACCGGCAAGCCCGCCCGGTTGCTGAAGTCGAAGTGGACCGATGCCTGGGAGGCCGAGGGCTCGCCGGCGCCGCTCCCGATGCCGCTGCAGAACCTGCTCGTCTCCGACGCCCACAACCGGATCAACGCCGCCGGGGATCCCGACGTCGTCGCGATGCCGGTCGGGCAGATCGTCGGCCGGATGAACGAGGTACGCCCCGTCGCCGCGGTCATGGCCGACCTCATCGCCGAGTTCGAGGCCACGGTAAAGCGCCTGGACGCGATCGCCGAGGGATAGTCCGAAGCACCACGAAGGCGCCGGCTCGTCGAACGAGCCGGCGCCTTTCTCATGCCGCGACTCGTCGCGCCTTACCTCGGCGCACTATCGCACACAATGGTCGCCGGCGCCGCTACCGCACACCATGACCCCGCCGCACAGACGGGCGGGGCGCTGACAGGATGGACGCGTGACGATCTCGAGCTACGTACGTGACGGACTCACCTTCGACGTGATCGACTCGGGCCCGGCCGACGGCGACCCGGTCGTGCTCCTGCACGGTTTCCCGGAGCGGGCGACCTGCTGGCGCGAGGTGTCACCGATCCTGCACGAGGCCGGCTTCCGCACCATCGCCCCGGACCAGCGCGGCTACTCGCCGGGTGCCCGGCCGCGTACGCGCCTCGGCTACGGCGCCGGCCAGCTGGTCGAGGACGTGGTGGCGCTCATCGATGAGATCGGCCGGCCGGTGCACCTGGCCGGTCACGACTGGGGGAGTGCGGTCGGTTGGGGAGTGGCGGCCAAGCGGCCCGACCTGGTCCGGAGCTGGACCGCGATGTCGGTGCCGCACCCGGTCCCGTTCGCCCGGTCGATGAAGGGGCCGCAGCGGCGCAAGTCGGTCTACATGGCACTCTTCAACATCCCGCTGCTTCCCGAGCTCGTCTCCGGGCGAGAGGGCCGGATGGAGCGGATGATGCGGGGGAGTGGCTGGAACGACGAAGACGTCGAGCGCTTCCGCGAGGAGATCGTCGACTACGGCGCGCTGCCCGGTGGCCTGGGCTGGTATCGCGCCCTGCCCCTGGCCCCGCGCGTCGGCCGCGTCTCGGTACCGACGACGATGCTCTGGAGCGACGGCGACGTCGCGATCGGCCGGACTGCCCTGGAAGGCAACGAGGACTCCGTCACCGGTCCCTACGAGTTCATCGAGCTGACCGGGGTCAGCCACTGGATCCCTACGAAGGCGCCGTGTGCGGCCGCCGACGCGATCCTCTCGACCATCGCCAGGGCGGGTCAGTCCTGAGTCGAGGCCTAGGCGGAGCGTCGGGCGCGCTGGCTCAGTCGTCCTCGGTCCCGCCGACGGTCGGAGAGCTCGACCGGGGCGTGGTGTCACGAGCTGTGATCGCGTCCCGGACACCGCGGATCGCTGTGCGGATCATGTCGCCGTACGACCCTGGCGGCAGCGCCGCCACACGATCCTCCGCCTCGCCGATCTGCACGGCGGCCGCCTCGAAGGAGCCGAGGCGACGCAGATTGTCGGCGATGTTGAGGTGCAGGCTCGGGTAGAAGCCGGCGACCTCGAGGCCCGCATGGTGCTCACCGGCCCGATCGTCGGTGAGTGCGCGGGCGGCGTCGAGGGCGCGTACGTCCCAGATGAGTGCCTCGGCCGGATCGGGATTCAGATCGGCGAGGTAGTGAGCGAGTGTGCACCGGTGAAGCGGATCGCCCAGCACTCCGAGGTCACGCCAGATGGCGAGCAACTCCTGTCGTGCTCTGGCGGTCTCGCCTTCGTGGCCACGGGTCACGGCGATGGTGATGGCGTCCATCGTGGGATCAGCTGCAGGGGTCGCGGTCATGCCTCGATGCTGGGGCTTCGACCGACCTGAAGGTCAAGGACTTGAGTACGCGAACTCATCACGCCACGCGGCGGCACCGCGAGACTCGTCGCATGCTCGCTCTCGACCGCCCGTCCGGCACCCGTTGGCGTATCACGCGCCTTCCCTGGCTTCCCATCACCACGTCCTTGGCGTCCGTCGTGGTCGTTCTCGCCCTCGGCAGGCTGGCCACGAACTGGCTGGACGTCTATCTCGTCTTCTTCGGGGACCAGCCCGAGATCGACCCGGCGAACATCGCCACGTACCGCGTCTGGGCCACGATCGCGCTCGCCGCGCTTCTCTGCGGCGCGCTCGCTCACCTGCTCAACCGTGGGCGCCGCCTGCTCGGGACGTTCTGGCAGGTTCTGCTGGTCATCGTCGGCACGGCGATGGTCCTGATCTGCTACATCCCTGGCTCGGTGGACCTACCGGCACCGGAGCGAGAGGACGACGGTTATCGCGCCCCACCCTGCTACTCCGGCGGCGACAACGACGAGTGCGTCGGTGGCTGACACGGCAGGCCGTCCGTTGAACTGCCGTCAGCCGCGGTCGTGAAGCGTGATGTGGTAACCGTCGAGGTCGGCGAAGGTGAACGTACGCCCGAAGGGGCCGTCGATCGCCGGGGAGGCGATGGTGTGCCCATCGGCGACGAGAGCATCGTGGATGGCCTGGACGTCGGTGGCATGGAGCCAGATCGCAGCACCGATACCAGGCTGAGCGACGGACGCGAGATCGGTGCCCGGCACGACTTCGCGAAGCGCGAACGCGATCGGCTTGGTCTCGAAGACGACGGCATGCGGAGGCCCGGTCGGCGAGCGTACGAGGCCGAGGTAGTGCTCGTAGAACGCCTGCGACGCGTCGAGGTCGCGCGCCTGCAGGGAGATGAAGTCGGGGCCGGTGACGGGAATGGTGATGCTCCTTCAGTGTGTGTCAGTTATCTGACACGAGAAGGCTATGTCAGAATACTGACATGAGTCAAGACGCCGTCGACCTGGACAAGTCGCTGGGCTACCTGCTGAAGGAGGCGTCGAGCGCTTTGCGCGCCGCGATGGAGGAGGTGCTGCGCCCCCTCGGCATGAGCGTCACCCACTACGCATGCCTCGAACTGCTGGCGCAGCGGCCCGGTCTGTCGAACTCCGAGCTCGCTCGAGGGGCATTCGTGACGCGCCAGACGATGAACGTCCTGCTCCGCGCCTTGGAGCGAGACGGCGACGTGACCAGGCCGGCGGAGGCCCCCGTCGGGAAAGTCCTCCCCACGCGGCTCACGCGTCAAGGAAGGCGGAAGCTCGAGGAGGCCACCGTCGCGGTTCGTACTGTCGAGGTCAGAATGCTGACCGGCATGAGTCCGGCAGATCAGTCCGACGCGTTCCGGATCCTGCAGGGCATGATCCACGCCCTACGTGATAGTGGTGACGGCGCCTGACTGATCTGCAACTTCGGAGCCTATGGCCGGACGCTTGAAGCCCGCCAGAGCGCGGCGGCAAGCCAGAGGGCCGCGAAGGCGACGAGTACGCCCCAGACGATCCGCCCCGCGTGCGGGAGGAAGAACTGGGGGAGCATCGTGACCAGGAGAGCGGCCAGCGGGACGGCGCTCCAGCGGGGCAGGGATCCCGAGCGCCAGACCGCGATCGCGATGAGCACGGCAGCGCCGGCGACGAGCACCAGTCCGATCAAGAAGATGGTCATCGCGGTCGGATCGAGGCGGAAGTCGTTGCCCACGTCGGTCAAGCTGGCGTCGCCGTCGGCCACGGCGCGCTCGCCGATGGCCTTGAGCCCGTAGACCTCGGCGCCGTAGTAGGAGATGGTCAGGCCGGAGCCGATGGAGCCGATGACAGTGGCGAGGTGCGCGGTCCCCTCCTGCGGCATCCCGTCGAGAAAGCCACGGATCGCGCCATAGCCGAGCGGGATGAGAATGAGGCCGACGATGGCACTGATGTGCGCGATGCTCCAGCCGGCGGAGGCCCACGCCGCCGCTCCGTCGAGCGTGCTCTCGTCGGCGCGTGGAGCAACGATCTCGTAGACAGCAAAGAGGATGCCGGCGATCGCGAACGCGATGGCGCCCATCCGGATGCGACGGCCAGGGTAGGTGCGGGGGACGGTCACTGCAGAACTCCTCGGTGGGTGCGCGAGAGCAGTGCTCTCAATTGTGAGCGATGATGACACGCATCGACGCGCACCGCACGCGATTTGATCGGCATTCGTCCGAGACCGATTGGCGGGCTTCCGGCAATCGGCTGATAGGCCGTAGCGCTATCGCACACGTTGTGGGTTTGGCGCGATACAGCACAAACGGCCACGACAACGGAGCGGAATCGCGTCCATGCGCGCATCCGTTGGCAGGCGGTGATGTGGCCTTGCTGATCCTGGGAGCTCTACGTGCGTCGCGTGAAGCGGATGTCGCCGTTGGGGAGGCGCTCGTGCAGGTACGCGGCGTCGTGGGCGCGGTGGTGGTGATGGGCGCAGAGCAGGGCAGCGTTGTCGAGGTCGGTCGCCCCACCTTGGGCCCAAGCGAGCCAGTGATGGGCTTCAGCCCAGGTCCCCGGGATGTCGCACCCTTCGGCCTCACAGGTCGCTGACCTGAGCAACAGCGCACGGCGCTGGGCAGCGGTGAAGAAGCGTTCCTTACGACCGAGGTCGAGAACCTCGGAGGCGCCGCCGAGGACGGCGGGGAGGATGCCTGCGGTGCAGGCCAGCCGGCGGGCTTCGGCGGCGGTGATCGGGCTGCCACCGATGATCTGGGCGATGCCGGCCTCTTTGCGGAGTTGGTCGAGGTCGATGGTCACAATCACCGTGGTCGCATCCCCGCCATGGATCGGCAGCCGGGCCGGGTCAATCGTCTCGAGGAGCTGACAGAACGCGCGTCCCAGCCGGCGGTCATAGGGCAGGTACTCACCGGTCTCGGTGCGGGTGCCGTCCTCGCGTCGGGGTGAGGCGAAGGCCTCCAAGGTGGTGGCCAGCCGGTC
>NZ_JBEPDH010000043.1:0-6325 GCF_040300245.1 Nocardioides sp. NPDC000445
TCCCCAGCCCCCCCGCCCCCCCACCCGCCCCCCCCCACCACCCCCCCTCGCATTTCCTGCCCCACCAAACGGGGCCTAGACGGCGCATATAACCCACCTGCTGACGCCGACCTGGGACAGACGCGCCGACTCGACGCGCTCAGATGGGGCAAACACGCCGACTCGGCGGGCATTAGGGTGGCGGCATGGCCCTCGAGACCTCCCCCGAGTCGCCCGCCCCGGTGCGGCAGATCGCGAACGCGATCGGTGGCTGGATCGACAAGCTCGGTGCGGTCTGGGTGGAGGGGCAGGTGGCCCAGATGAGCCGGCGGCCGGGGATGCAGACCGTCTTCCTGACGCTGCGCGACTCGGTGGCCGACATCTCGGTGCCGGTGACGTGCACGCGGTTCCTGCTCGACAGCCTGAATCCGCCGCTGGTCGAGGGCGCCTCGGTGATCATCCATGCGAAGCCGTCCTACTACGCCAACCGCGGCACCCTCTCGCTGCAGGCCCGCGACATCCGTCCGGTCGGGCTCGGCGAGCTGCTCGCCCGGCTGGAGCAGCGCCGGCAGCTGCTGGCTGCCGAGGGCCTGTTCGCTGCCGAGCTCAAGCGCCCGCTCCCCTTCCTGCCGACCAAGGTCGGGCTGCTCACCGCGGCCAACTCCGCGGCCGAGCGGGACGTGCTCGAGAACGCGAAGCGGCGGTGGCCGCAGGTGCGGTTCGAGGTGGCGTACGCCGCGATGCAGGGGGCGCGCAGCGCTGCCGACGTCGTCGAGAAGCTGCAGCGGCTCGACCGTGACCCCGAGGTCGACGTGATCGTCATCGCCCGTGGCGGCGGTTCGGTCGAGGACCTGCTGCCGTTCTCCGACGAGCACCTGATCCGTGCGGTGCATGCCGCGCGCACCCCGGTCGTCTCCGCGATCGGCCACGAGCCCGACTCGCCGCTGCTGGACCTGGCCGCCGACGTACGTGCCTCGACGCCGACCGACGCCGCCAAGCTCGTCGTACCCGACGTGGTCGAGGAGCAGCGGATCGTCGCGACCGGGCGCGACCGGCTCCGCGGCGGGATCGCCGCGCTGATCCACCGCGAGCAGACGCTCCTGGACGCGTTGCGCTCCCGGCCGGTGCTGGCCGACCCGCGCTCCCTGATCGACGCCCGGCGCGACGAGGTGACCTCGCTGCGCGACCGTGCCCGCCGCACCGTCGGGCACGCTCTCGACCGGGCCGCCGACGACATCGGCCACCATCGCGCCCGCGCTCGCGCGCTCTCACCCCTGGAGACGCTGAGACGGGGGTACGCCGTCGCCCAGGATGCCGACGGACACGTCCTCACCAGCGTCGCCGACGCCGCCGAGGGCGAGACGGTCAGCATCCGTCTCGCCGACGGCCGCCTGACAACGACCATCACCTCGATTGAGAAAGATCCTGCCGATGACTGACGACAACAACAGCGACCTGTCCTACGAACAGGCCCGCGAAGAGCTGGTCGAGGTCGTCCGCAAGCTCGAGGCCGGCGGCATCACCCTCGAGGAGTCCCTCGCCCTCTGGGAGCGCGGCGAGAAGCTGGCCACCCTGTGCCAGGAGTGGCTCGACGGCGCCCGGAAGAAGATCGACGCCGCCATCCAAGACTGACGAGACGTCACTCCCGCCGCCCGAGGCGTCACCTAGGTCGGCCGAGAGGTCACCGCGCTGCCACATCGGCCGACGTAGGTGACGCCTCGGCCGACGCGGGTGACGTCTCGCTACTTCAGGGGCTCGGTGGTGATGAGGTCGAGGTAGTCGCGGACGTCGCCGTCCTTGGGACCCCAGAGCATCAGCGTCTGGCCGTCGACCTCGGCAGAGTAGGCGGTGTCGCCGCCGGAGTCGGACCATTCGGTCCAGGTGTCGGCGACGTCGGTGTCGATGCTGACCTCGTCGCCCTTCTTGGCCTGGGTGTCGACGTTCTTCTGGGCCAGCGACTGCGCCGAGCGGGAGGAGAGCTCCAAGCCCACGTAGGAGGTCTCGCCCTTGACGAACGACATGGTCCAGGCCGGCTCCTCACCGCTCTGGTAGGACGGGTCGGTGTTGGCGTACCAGCCCGAGGGCAGGTCGCGCGGGTAGACGACGTCGAGGTCGGCGACCTGGGCGCTGCGTACGGCCTCGGCCCAGTCGGCCTTGTAGGTCTCGTTGGCACCGCTGACCTCGCGCTCGAGGTTGCCGCGCCACTGCACGATCAGCACGATCGGGACGACGAGGACGAGCAGGAAGATCATCGACCCGATCAGGGCACCGAACGTGCGTGGGTAGCTGCGCGCCGGGGTCTCCGGCTGCTCGCTCGCCGGCTCACTCGACGGCTGGGCGGGCTGCTGCTGATCGGTGTCGCTCACGCCCTCCATGGTCCCACTCGGTCGATGTTCCCTCGAATCGTGGTCACGGCGAGCTCGACCGACGAGTCCAAGCGTTCCGCAGATGAGGACAATCTGCCCATGATCGCTCCGCAGATGCGATACTTCTCCGGTGACCACCTACCGTATCGCCGAAGCCGCCGGACTCCTCGGCGTCAGCGACGACACCGTGCGCCGCTGGATCGACGCGGGACGGATCGAGGCGAGCACGGAGAACGGCCGGGCTGTCATCGACGGCATCGCCCTGGCCGACCTGGCCTCCGAGCTGGCCGACGCCCCCTCCCCGGATCGAGCGAAGGCGGTCAGCGCCCGCAACCGGATGCTCGGGATCGTCACCAAGACCACCCTGGACACCGTGATGGCCCAGGTGGAGATGGTCTGCGGGCCCTACCGGATCGTCTCCCTGATGAGCGCCGAGGCCGCTGTCGAGCTGGGCCTCGAGCCCGGCGTCAGCGCGGTCGCATCCATCAAGTCAACCAACGTCGTCGTGGAGCGCCCATGATCAAGAGCCCCGGAATCGGTGCCGCCGTCGCGATGGCGGCCACCCTCGCGCTCGCCGGCTGCGGGAGCGCGAGCGAGGGGTCGGAGGACCGGGAGCTGACCGTCTTCGCGGCGGCCTCGCTGACCGACACGTTCACCGAGCTGGCCGAGGAGTTCGAGAAGGACCACCCCGGCGTGAAGGTGACCACCAGCTTCGGCGGCTCGTCCGACCTGGTGGCCCAGATCGAGGACGGCGCCCCGGCTGACGTCTTCGCCTCGGCAGACACCAAGAACATGGACAAGCTCGGCGACCTGGCCGCCGACCCGGAGGACTTCGCGGCCAACACCCTCGAGATCGCCACGCCGCCGGGCAACCCGGCCGACATCACCGGCTTCCGGGATCTCACCAAGGCCGGGACCAAGGTCGTCGTCTGCGCGGCCGAGGTCCCGTGCGGCAACGCGACCGCGCAGATGGAGGAGGAGACCGGCGTCGACATCGAGCCGGTCAGCGAGGAGCAGTCGGTCAGCGACGTGCTCGCCAAGGTCACCTCCGGCGACGCGGACGCCGGCCTGGTGTACGTCACCGACGTCTCAGCCGCCGGCGACACCGTGACGGGCGTCGAGTTCGACGAGGCCGACCAGGTCGTGAACACCTACCCGATCAGCGCCATCGACGGCTCCGACGACGCCGACCTCGCCCAGGAGTTCGTCGACCTGGTGCTGAGCGAGACCGGACAGAAGGTCCTGACCGATGCCGGCTTCAGCCAGCCCTGATCTTCTCGGGACCGCCAGGCGGACGGACCGGCAGAGGGGGGCCGGTCCGTCCGTCGGTATGCCACGCTGGCTCTGGTTCCCGGCGGCCCTCGCGGCGGCGTTCATCATCGTTCCGCTCGCCGCGATCATCCTCCGCGTCGATCTGGCGAGCTTCCCGGCGCTGATCACCTCGCCGTCCGCGCTGGAGGCGCTCTGGCTGAGCCTGCGCACCGCGGTGGCGAGCACCGCGCTGTGCATCCTCCTCGGCGTACCTCTCTCCACCGTCCTCGCCCGCACCAGCTTCCGGGGCCAGGGGCTGATGCGCTCGCTGGTGCTCCTTCCGCTCGTGCTGCCCCCGGTCGTCAGCGGCCTGGCGCTGCTCTACACCTTTGGCCGACGGGGGCTGCTGGGACAGTCGCTTGACCTGATCGGCATCCAGATCCCGTTCACCACGCTCGCCGTGGTGATGGCGCAGACGTTCGTCGCGCTGCCGTTCCTGGTGATCAGCCTCGAGGGCGCGCTGCGCACCAGCGGCACTCGCTACGAGGCGGTCGCGGCCACCCTCGGCGCCCGCCCGACCACCGTCTTCCGCCGCGTCACCCTCCCGCTGGTGGGCCCCGGCCTGCTCTCCGGGTCGGTCCTGGCCTTCGCCCGTTGCCTGGGCGAGTTCGGCGCCACGATCACCTTCGCCGGCAACCTTCCCGGGGTGACCAGCACGATGCCGCTGCAGGTCTACCTGCTCCGTGTCGACGACCCGGACGCTGCGGTCGCGCTCTCGCTGGTGCTGGTCGTGGTCGCGGTCGCTGTGATCGGCTTCGCCCGCCATGGGAGGGCTCTATGAGTGGACTTCATCTGCGGGCGGTGATCCCCCAGCGCGGCATCGACGTCACCCTCGACGTGGCCGCGGGCGAGACCGTCGCGCTCACCGGGCCCAACGGCGCCGGCAAGTCGAGCATCCTCGGCGTGATCGCCGGACTCCTGCGTCCCGACCAAGGAGAGGTACGCCTCGGCGACCGCGTCCTGGACGGCACTCCCCCGCACGCCCGCGGGATCGCGCTCCTCGCTCAGGACCCGCTGCTCTTCCCGCACCTGTCGGTGCTGGCCAACGTCGCCTTCGCGCCCCGCGCCCGAGGCGTACGCCGCCGCCAGGCCAACGAGCTCGCCACCCGCCACCTCACCGAGGTCGGCGCCGAGATGCTCGCCGGGCGCAGACCCACGCAGATCTCCGGCGGTCAGGCCCAGCGCGTGGCGGTGGCCCGGGCCCTCGCGGCCGACCCAGAGCTGCTCCTGCTCGACGAGCCGATGGCCTCGCTCGACGTCGACGTACGTCCCGCGCTGCGGCAGACCCTGCGTACCGCCCTCGAGGACAGGACCGCCATCATCGTCACCCACGACGCGGCCGACGCCCGTGCGCTCGCCGACCGGGTGGTGGTGATCGAGCATGGTCACATCGTCGAGGACGGCCCCACCGAGCAGGTTCTGAACGACCCGCAGTCGGGTTTTGCTGTGAGGCTTGTCTCTGGATCGATCAAGTGACACCGTGGCCGCTCCACCGCGCCCGGCGGATAGATTGACCCCTATGAACGACACCCAGCCGCTCGGCGTCGCCCCCACCGCTCCTGACCGCAACCTGGCCCTGGAGCTCGTGCGCGTGACGGAGGCGGCTGCGATGGCCGCCGGCCGCTGGGTGGGTCGCGGCGACAAGAACGGCGCCGACGGCGTCGCGGTCAACGCGATGCGCACGATGATCTCCACCGTCGCCATGAACGGCACCGTCGTGATCGGCGAGGGCGAGAAGGACAACGCCCCGATGCTCTACAACGGCGAGGACGTCGGCGACGGCACCGGCCCCGAGTGCGACGTCGCGGTCGACCCGATCGACGGCACCACCCTGTGCGCCAAGGGCATGAGCAACGCCGTCGCGGTGATGGCGGTCGCCCCCCGCGGCAGCATGTACGACCCCAGCGCCGTCTTCTACATGGAGAAGCTGGTCACCGGCCCCGAGGCCGCCGACGTCGTCGACATCCGCCTGCCCGTGGCCGAGAACATCGCCGCGGTGGCCAAGGCGAAGGACACCAAGGCCTCCGACATCACCGTGATCGTGCTCGACCGGCCGCGCCACGACAAGCTGGTCGAGGAGATCCGCGAGACCGGCGCCCGGATCAAGTTCATCGTCGACGGCGACGTCGCCGGCGCGATCTCGGCCGCCCGCGCCGGGTCCGGCGCCGACCTGCTGATGGGCATCGGCGGCACTCCCGAGGGCATCGTCGCCGCGTGCGCGATGAAGGCGCTCGGCGGCACCATCCAGGGCCGGCTGTGGCCCAAGGACGACGAGGAGCGCCAGCGCGCCCTCGACGCCGGCCACAACCTCGACCCCGACTTCGTGCTCCACACCGACGACCTGGTCACCGGCGACGACTGCTTCTTCGTCGCCACCGGCATCACCGACGGCGACCTGATGCGGGGCGTGCAGTACCTCCCCCACGGCGCCATCGTCACCGACTCCCTGGTGATGCGCAGCCGCTCGGGCACGATCCGCAAGGTCACCTCGGAGCACCAGCTCGCCAAGCTCCAGGCGTACAGCGCCATCGACTTCTGATCCTCGCCCGGCGCTTGCGCCGGCCGGACGCGGGGGGGGGGCGGGCGGGGAGGAAGCGCGCGGGGGGGGTGGGGGGAGGTTGGCCGGGCGGCCCCCCCCGGGGGGCGGTTGTGTGGTGAATGGTGGTAGT
>NZ_JBEPDH010000044.1:0-5519 GCF_040300245.1 Nocardioides sp. NPDC000445
CCGACCACTGCCGCCGGCTCGAAGATGAACTCGGCGCTTGCGCCTTCCTCGACCTCGGTCCAGTACGAGCTGAAGCCGTCGTAGGGGATGAACAGCGCGAGGGTGGCCAGTCCAGCGCCCGCCATGGCCGATACAACCCAGACGGGCTCGACCGGACCAAGGTCGCGATCCCTCGGCGACACGCTCAAGCACGCCCGGCCTGCCACGACAGCCCCCACTCCGCCGCACACGACAAGAAGACCCAGAACAACACCGATGGCGCCGATGTCCTCGAGGGAGAACTTCACCAGTCCGATGCCGGCGGCGCCCATGAGGATCCCGACCACGATGAACAGTCCTGCTGCGTCGGCTGTAGCCAGCTGCTCACGGCGGAGCTGGCCTGCAGCGAAGAGGAGAGCAAGGGCGGCAAGCCCTGCCTCGAACGGCGTGACGACCGCGAACGAGTTCCACGACGTCGGGGCCTCGGCCAGCATCGGCAACGGAATCGCGGCCAGGAGCGCCACGGCAGCTATTGACGCGGCGGCCGGCACCCACGCGGGCGGCTGGGGCTCGGTAGCTGCCACCGGCCGCGGCCTGTGCTCGGGCTCGCGCGCGACAGCGGCTTCGGCTTCGGCCGCCGGTGCGGGTGTATCTGGTGGGGGCGGCACGACTGTCGGCTGCTCCGGGGCGGCCGGTGGGGCCGGTGACGGTTGGGGCGAGGCCTCGGCGGGCGTACGAGCTCGGTCGGCCGACCCTCGCACGACACGCTGTGTGTCGTGCTCAGCCATGTCGTCCAGCGCCATGCGGGCCGCGGCGGCGCGTGCGGAGTCCGCGTCGTCCAGCAACGCCGCCAGCTCCTCCACTGCACCGAGACGCACATTGGTGAACGGACTCGAGACGGCGCCACGCAAGTCGGCCAACAGGTCCACCGGTTCAGGCGGGCGGTTGCTGCGGGCGATGTGGAAGTCCCCCTGCACGTCGAAGACCCACTTGCCCGGAGTCTGCGACGGCGTGACGGTCCGCACTCGGTCGAAGGCGAAGTCGTACAACTCATCGACCGACACATAACCGTCACGATCCCGGTCCGCCTCGCCGGTGGCCAGACCCTCCACCAGAGCCGAGGTGAACACCGACGGCTTGCCCTGGCCGGCAAGTTGGTCGCCCTCAAATGAGTACTCCATCGCGCTCGAAGCCGTCAGCACAATCCGCCCGTGGCCATCGAAACGCTCCATGATGTCCATGCGCTCATCGCCGCGATTCATCATCCCGCGCGCGAATGCGCCGCTGTAACAGCAGTCCAGGAACAGCACGATGCGCCGGGATCGACTCTTCGTCATCTGCCTGTTCACGTAGTCGGCGGGCAGGGACGTGGCGTCCAGGTGGTCGATCTCGGTGTCCGGCGTAGCGAAGTAGAGCCTCCCGTCCTCATCCTTCACCCCGTGGCACGAAAGATGCAGCAGGAGGAGATCGTCCGGCCCGCGGTCATCGAAGAAGCTCGAGACCTTGCGCCGGACCACATGCTCCGGCTCGTTGAGTGACACCTCGACCTCAAAGCCCCCGATCTCGGCGTTCCGGAGCACGCCTGCCAGTTGCTCGGCGTCGGTGGCGGGCGCGCGAAGCCTGCTCAACCGCTGGTCGTCGTACGTATCGTTCGCCACCACCAGCGCGCTGCGCCGACCCGAGGTCATGGCACCGGTGCGGAAGTAGGTGGATCCGGCTTCCCTGACCCGTGCAGGGATGCGACGAACTCATCGATGAGTCGATCCTGCTGCTCCCGCGACGCCGAGTCGATCTTGAGTGTCTGGTCGCCGATAGTGAGCTCGACCGCGTTGGCCCCGCGAGTAGAGGACATCCACCCCCGTATCACCCCCGCGATGGCGGTCACGGCGACCAGTGACTCCCGGAACGCAACGAGCAGAACCCCGATCTCCGTGACGTCGATGCCACGGGTGCCAGCAGGCGCCTCGCCCGCGCTCGCGCGTTCGACATCATCGACGCCGAGGTCCAGCAACTCCCGCCGCAAGACCGAGCTGAGCTCATCGAGACGCTCCACATCAGGATCGTGGATCGTGATGGTCATCTGGCGACTCATCCGCGGCTCCTCGCTTCATCAAAACTCCCCCTACGGTCAGTGTCCTCCCAGACCCGGGGCTCGTCAGCGGATTCACCGACACGGTGGCCGAGCCCGGCCAGGGCGGGCTCGGCGAAGACGTGGACGTCAGGCCATCTCAGGGACATGCAGGTGCGCGTACGCGAGGTCGAACTCGTGCACGTCGACGATCTCGCCGCCCGCGTCGCTCGCGGCCCGGCTGCGCATGTTGTCGGCCGCCGAGCGGCTGGCTTCCATCGCGGCGCGGGACTCCCAGGCTGTGGTGGCGCAACCCAGGCCGGACGACCGGTTCATCAGCAGGCTGGCGCTGCAGAATCCATCGGTCTCCTCGAGCTCGGGAAGGATCCCTACCCGGAAGGTCTCGGCCATGGCGTCGAGGTCACCCTGCAGCCAGCTGACTCGGGCACACTCGCCGTGATGGCTACGGTGCATGACGACGATCTCCCACTCGTCGACCTGCATGGAGCCGCCGAGGATGTCCTTCCCTCGATCGCGCAGCGGGCGAAGCTGCTCATCGCTGGCGCGCATGGCCGCCTCGTCTTCCCACGAACTTGTTGCGATGCACTGCCCGGTCTCGCGGTCGACCAGCATCGAGAGGCCGCGACAGCCCTCGATGCTGTCGAGCATGGGCCCGACCTCGTCCTTGACGAATGCGATGCCCGCGTCGATGTTGCCGGGGTTTCCGTGGAACGTACTGGAACGTGCGTACACGGCCCGCTCCTTTCTAGAACAGGGCAGTGCCCGACCGGCACCGCCGGTAGTTCCCTGTCTACTCCTCTGGGTACGGCGACGCCATCGCCAACCTTTGGGGTTCTCGGGCCTCGTCGGGCCGGGTCCGACATTTGTCTGTGCTGGACGGAGATCTCCTCGGATGTCCGCTCGCGACGGTAGGGCGCTATCGCACTGAAACCGGCGCAATGACGCATCTGGCGCGGCGGTGTGGCCGGTCTCGCTCGATGTACCGTTCCAGGATGAACAACCCGGAGGAGGGCGCTGCTCGCACTCGGCCGTACGTCGTGGTGCACGTGGCCGTGTCAGTTGATGGATCCACTGCGGGCTTCGAACCTGACGTGGGTCGCTTCTATGAACTGGCCGCAGTGTGGCGCGAGGATGTCACCCTGGCAGGGGCAGACACAATCCTCGCTCAGGAGTTGGCGCTCGCCGACATGGAGTTGCCCGGCCCAGCGCCCGCCGGGCCGATCTTGGCGGTCGTCGACGGCCGCGGCCGTGTCGGCGCTTGGAAGTCGCTGCGCGACGCGGGTCATTGGTCGAAAGTGGTCGCGGTTCACTGGTGTGGTTGCGCTATGGCATCGCGGCCGATGCTCCGTAGGCCTCGTCCTTCATTGGCAGAATGGCTGCACCGCTGAGCGCGCGATCCGCTGAACGTACTGGTCACGCTGTCAATGAGTTCTGTGAAGATCGCACTTCAACCCCTCGCTGGAATTGGCCCTGCAATCAGGGCCACTGGAATGGGCATCTTGACCGGACTACGGAGGACCTCCGACCGGACTGCGGATGACCTCCGACTCCTGCCTTCCCGACCGAGATGAGGTGCTCTGAAGTAAGAGCCGAATCGATCGCGACGGAGGACGATATGACGACAAAGGCTTCCACCGGAAACGAGCACGTCAGTGTCGACGCGATTGACGTCGATGACCTGAACATTGCCATCACGCTTCAGAACCTTGAGGAGTGCTTGCGCAGCGTCACGCACTGGACCGACGAGTTGCCTCGGTACGCGAGTCGCGAGCAGGGTAAGGCGGACAGATTCGCGATTACAGCAGGAGTCCTGGCAGCAGTTACCGGTGCTTCGATCTATCCTGTCGCGCAGAGTGACGGTCCAGCCTGGCTGAGCCTCGTACTGGCACTCCCGGCACTTGTCGCAGCCATCTGTGCCGTATTCCCGAATGTGCGCAACTACTCAGAGATGGCTGGACGGGCTCGGGAACTTACCACCTCGTACGGCCCGTTGAAGGGGGTCTTCATGGACGCGGTCGAGGGTTACCCGACCCTGAGTCAAGACGAAGCGCACAAGTTGATGAAGAAGTTCCATCAGGTCAAGGGGAAGAAGGACCAGCTGCAACGTGTGCCAACCAGGTGATTATGCAAAGACCGGGCAAATAGCGGCGGTGTGACGCATCCTGGTGCCGCCCTGTACGCAACTGGATGTGGCGCTTGTGCAGTCTGAGCTGCAGCGCATGCGCGACGAGCCGGGCTTGCGTGGCGCGATCGAGGAAGCCGAATCGGACATCTCGATCTTCATCTACTGACGCGCTCGTCGCGGCGGCATGACGCGGGACCCTTTCTGTCAGCCGGGGTTGCACGCCAGATCAAAGTTCGATGCGTAATGGCAAGATGACTACATGGCATCGGACTCCCGGATGGTGGCATTGGGTTTCGGAAAGTTCGCGCGCGCCGACCGTATCTTCGCCCTGGAGCGCATCACCGGGGAGGAACGCGGCGATGGCCGCCGCACTCGAGTCTGGATCGACGGGGTCACCGACCCCTTGATCGCGTCCAGGACCGAGATCACAATCCTTCGCGATATGGGCCAGGAGTCCGCGGTCGCCGCACCCGAGCTCGACGAGGCAATGGACCTTGCCGCGCGTCTGGCGGCCGCGGCTGAGGAGGGTCGGGTGGATCTGAGCGATCTGGGTCGTCGTGCGCGACGCCTCCTCGCCACGACGACGCCATAGGAAGGGAGACCTCGACAGCCCGCCCCTTCGGTGAGTGACCCATCGCGGCGATGTAGCGCGCTCGCGGCGGAATGCCGCGCCACCTCTGCATGGGTTTCTCCACGGTGCCGGTGTGCCTTGCATGAGACGAGAGGTCAGGCGCCGTCCTCGGTCAGGGTGGTGGAGGGAAGCCAGTCGGCGCCGAGGAGCTGGGCGAGGGCAGTGAGGCCGGTGATGTCGCTTCCCACCGTGGCAGAGGCCGCAGCGATCCGCTCGACCATCAACCTGCCGACCTGCTCCTCGACGGTGCCCTCGGCGTACGCGATGTGCCACGGCGAGAGCTGGTGGTCGCGGTGGGTGCGGCCGGTCACCTGCCGTCCTGCGATACCCGAGAAGCGGGCCTGGTGGAAGACGCCGACCCGCGGCTCGCTGCTAGCCCGGCGACCGTCGGCGAGGATTTCGCCGGCGTGCAGGCTGATCGAGGCGACCGTGGTGAAGACGCAGGCCTTCGCCTGCCCGGTCTGGAACCGGAGCCGCTCGGCCTCTGCATCGAACCGGTCGCGGCCGTAGATCGTGGCGACTTCGAGGCCGGAGTCACGCAGCCGGTCGGCGATCGGGTCGGCGGCGGTCGCGACGAACTCGACCGAGCACGCCACCTGTCGCTCGGCCTCGACCTGCTGGACGATCCAGGCGACCGTGGAGTCGACGCGTATCAGCCCGGCCTTCTGCCGGAAGCGCAGCAGCGCTGCCCGCCC
>NZ_JBEPDH010000045.1:0-3439 GCF_040300245.1 Nocardioides sp. NPDC000445
TTGTTGTTTTTGTTGAGGGTTTATGAAAGATAAGCCCTCGGCCTATTAGTACCGGTCGGCTGGGCATCACTGCTGTACACCTCCGGCCTATCAACCCCATAGTCTGTAGGGGGCCTTAACCCATAAAGGGTGGGAAACCTCATCTTGAAACGTGCTTCCCGCTTAGATGCGTTCAGCGGTTATCACTTCCGAACGTAGCCAACCAGCCATGCACCTGGCGGTACAACTGGCACACCAGAGGTTCGTCCATCCCGGTCCTCTCGTACTAGGGACAGCCTTTCTCAAGTTTCCTACGCGCGCGGCGGATAGGGACCGAACTGTCTCACGACGTTCTAAACCCAGCTCGCGTGCCGCTTTAATGGGCGAACAGCCCAACCCTTGGGACCTACTCCAGCCCCAGGATGCGACGAGCCGACATCGAGGTGCCAAACCATCCCGTCGATATGGACTCTTGGGGAAGATCAGCCTGTTATCCCCGGGGTACCTTTTATCCGTTGAGTGACCACGCTTCCACATGCCGTGGCCAGATCACTAGTTCCGACTTTCGTCCCTGCTCGACATGTCTGTCTCACAGTCAAGCTCCCTTGTGCACTTACACTCGCCACCTGATTGCCAACCAGGCTGAGGGAACCTTTGAGCGCCTCCGTTACACTTTAGGAGGCAACCGCCCCAGTTAAACTACCCATCAGGCACTGTCCCTGAACCAGATCATGGTCCGAAGTTAGACATCTAGTACGACCAGAGTGGTATTTCAACGATGACTCCACACACACTGGCGTGTGCGCTTCACAGTCTCCCACCTATCCTACACAAGCCGAACCAAACACCAATACCAAACTATAGTAAAGGTCCCGGGGTCTTTCCGTCCTGCCGCGCGTAACGAGCATCTTTACTCGTAGTGCAATTTCGCCGAGTCCACGGTTGAGACAGCGCCCAAGTCGTTACTCCATTCGTGCAGGTCGGAACTTACCCGACAAGGAATTTCGCTACCTTAGGATGGTTATAGTTACCACCGCCGTTTACTGGGGCTTAAATTCTGAGCTTCGCCGTGAGGCTAACCCGTCCTCTTAACCTTCCAGCACCGGGCAGGAGTCAGTCCGTATACATCGTCTTACAACTTCGCACGGACCTGTGTTTTTAGTAAACAGTCGCTTGGGCCTGGTCTCTGCGGCCCTTCACGCTTCCCCCAGCTAGTGGGTTCACGATCCGGGCCCCCCTTCTCCCGAAGTTACGGGGGCATTTTGCCGAGTTCCTTAACCATGGTTCGCTCGATCGCCTCGGTATTCTCTACCTGATCACCTGAGTCGGTTTGGGGTACGGGCGGCTCATGACTCGCTAGAGGTTTTTCTCGACAGCATAGGATCATCGACTTCCCCAAACGGGTCCGTATCACGTCTCAGGCATACAGTGTGCGGATTTGCCTACACACAGCCCTACACGCTTACCCGTAGACAACCATCGCTACGGTTCGACTACCTTCCTGCGTCACCCCATCACTTGACTACTACACACTTGGGTCCCATGTTCCACACACACGCCTCACCCCGAAGGGATCGGTCACGCATGCTTCAGATGGTTAGCATCATGCGCCTCATCATGGGCGTCACTTCGCCGGTACGGGAATATCAACCCGTTGTCCATCGACTACGCCTGTCGGCCTCGCCTTAGGTCCCGACTTACCCAGGGCAGATTAGCTTGACCCTGGAACCCTTGATCAATCGGCGGATGTGTTTCTCACACATCATTCGCTACTCATGCCTGCATTCTCACTCGCGTACCGTCCACCGCTGGATCACTCCGCTGCTTCACTCGATACACGACGCTCCCCTACCCACCCCGGAAAACCGGAGTGCCATAGCTTCGGCGGATAACTTGAGCCCCGCTACATTGTCGGCGCGGAATCACTTGACCAGTGAGCTATTACGCACTCTTTCAAGGGTGGCTGCTTCCAAGCCAACCTCCTGGTTGTCACTGCGACTCCACATCCTTTTCCACTTAGTTATCGCTTAGGGGCCTTAGCTGATGGTCTGGGCTGTTTCCCTCTCGACAATGGAGCTTATCCCCCACTGTCTCACTGCTGCGCTCTCACTTACCGGCATTCGGAGTTTGGCTAACGTCAGTAACCTGGTCGGGCCCATCGGCTATCCAGTGCTCTACCTCCGGCAAGAAACACGCAACGCTGCACCTAAATGCATTTCGGGGAGAACCAGCTATCACGAAGTTTGATTGGCCTTTCACCCCTAACCACAGGTCATCCCCTCCATTTTCAACTGAAGTGGGTTCGGTCCTCCACGCCGTCTTACCGGCGCTTCAACCTGCCCATGGCTAGATCACTTCGCTTCGGGTCTAGAGCGCGCGACTCAATCGCCCTATTAGGACTCGCTTTCGCTACGGCTTCCCCACACGGGTTAACCTTGCCACACACCGCTAACTCGCAGGCTCATTCTTCAAAAGGCACGCCATCACCCCCACTGCCCAAAGGCCGGCCGGGCTCTGACGGATTGTAGGCACACGGTTTCAGGTACTATTTCACTCCCCGCCAGGGGTACTTTTCACCTTTCCCTCACGGTACTGGTCCGCTATCGGTCATCAAGAAGTATTTAGGCTTAGCGGGTGGTCCCGCCAGATTCACACGACATTCCACGAGTGCCGTCCTACTTGGGAAGTACATCAACCCAGCCAAACACATACGACTACGGGGCTATCACCCGCTACGGCCCAGCTTCCCAACTGGTTCACCTTCATGCTTGGTTTCTTACTGAGCTCACCGCCGGCAGACGATGAAAGACATATCCCACAACCCCGACTACCCAACAACTGCCGTCTATCACAGGTAACCGGTTTGGCCTCATCCGATTTCGCTCGCCACTACTCTCGGAATCACTATTGTTTTCTCTTCCTACGGGTACTGAGATGTTTCACTTCCCCGCGTTCCCTCCACACGCCCTATAGATTCAGGCGCAGGTAACACGACATGACTCGTGCTGGGTTTCCCCATTCGGACACCCCCGGATCAACGCTCGGTTGCCAACTCCCCAGGGCTTATCGCAGGCTCCAACGTCCTTCTTCGGCTCTTGATGCCAAGGCATCCACCATGTGCCCTTCATAGCTTATCTCTCACAAACACTCAACAAAAACAACAAACCAACAACCACACACACGCATCACGCATGCCTGCAATCATCGAGCTTGTCTGCGCTACGAAGACCAACACACACCAACACCCCGATCACAGATCAAAGCGCCTACAAGGTGTGTGCATTCTTATTAAACAAGATGCTCGCGTCCACTATCCAACTATCAACATCCAACCAGGTCACCCTGGCCGGCCAGCCCGCACAACCCCATCCAGCACTCACGAGCGCCTTCAGGCGAAGGGGGCGAGAGAAAGTCACGTGTGTGATTCCTCAGGGCCCAACAGTGTGTCAAGACCAACCGG
>NZ_JBEPDH010000046.1:0-3945 GCF_040300245.1 Nocardioides sp. NPDC000445
CCGACCACTGCCGCCGGCTCGAAGATGAACTCGGCGCTTGCGCCTTCCTCGACCTCGGTCCAGTACGAGCTGAAGCCGTCGTAGGGGATGAACAGTGCGAGGGTGGCCAGTCCAGCGCCCGCCATGGCTGATACAACCCAGACGGGCTCGACCGGACCAAGGTCGCGATCCCTCGGCGACACGCTCAAGCACGCCCGGCCTGCCACGACGGCCCCCACTCCGCCGCACACGACAAGAAGACCCAGAACAACACCGATGGCACCGATCTCCTCGAGGGAGAACTTCACCAGTCCGATGCCGGCGGCGCCCATGAGGATCCCGACCACGATGAACAGTCCTGCTGCGTCGGCTGTAGCCAGCTGCTCACGGCGGAGCTGGCCTGCAGCGAAGAGGAGAGCAAGGGCGGCAAGCCCTGCCTCGAACGGCGTGACGACCGCGAACGAGTCCCAGGAAGTCGGGGCCTCGGCCAGCATCGGCAACGGAATCGCAGCCAGGAGCACCACGGCAGCTATTGACGCGACGGCCGGCACCCACGCAGGTGGCCTGGGCTCGGTAGCTGCCACCGGCCGCGGGCTGTGCTCGGGCTCGCGCGCGACAGCGGCTTCGGCTGCCGGTGCGGGTGTGTCTGGCAAGGGCGGTACGACTGTCGGCTGCTCCGGGGCGGCCGGTGTCGGTTCGGGCGAGGCCTCGGCGGGCCGGCGAGCTCGTTCGGCCGACGCTCGCACGACACGCTGTGTGTCATGCTCAGCCATGTCGTCCAGCGCCATGCGGGCCGCAGCGGCGCGAGCGGAGTCCGTGTCGTCCAGCAACGCGGCCAGCTCCTCCACAGCACCGAGACGCACATTGGTGAATGGACTCGAGATGGCCCCACGCAGGTCGGCCAACAGGTCCACGGGTTCAGGTGGGCGGTTGCTGCGGGCGATGTAGAAGTCCCCCTGCACGTCGAAGACCCACTTGCCCGGAGTCTGCGACGGCGTGACGGTCCGCACCCGGTCGAAGGCGAAGTCGTACAACTCGTCGACTGACACGAAACCGTCACGATCCCGGTCCGCCTCGCCGGTGGCCAGACCCTCGACCAGAGCCGAGGTGAACACCGACGGCTTGCCCTGGCCGGCAAGTTGGTCGCCCTCAAATGAGTACTCCATCGCGCTCGACGCCGTCAGCACGATCCGCCCGCGGCCATCGAAACGCTCCATGATGTCCATGCGCTCGTCGCCGCGATTCATCATCCCGCGCGCGAACGCGCCGCTGTAGCAGCAGTCCAGGAACAGCACGATGCGCCGGGATCGACTCCTCGTCATCTGCCTGTTCACATAGTCGGCAGGCAGGGACGTGGCGTCCAGGTGGTCGATCTCGGTGTCCGGCGTAGCGAAGTAGAGCCTCCCGTCCTCATCCTTCACCCCGTGGCACGAAAGATGCAGCAGGAGGAGATCGTCAGGTCCGCGGTCATCGAAGAAGCGAGAGACCTTGCGCCGGACCACATGCTCCGGCTCGTTGAGTGACACCTCGACTTCAAAGCCCCCGATCTCAGCGTTCCGGAGCACGCGTGCCAGTTGCTCGGCGTCGGTGGCGGGCGCGCGAAGCCTGCTCAACCGCTGGTCGTCGTAAGTGTCGTTCGCCACCACCAGTGCGCTGCGCCGACCCGCGGTCATGGCACCGGTGAGGACGTAGGTGGTTCCGGCTTCCCTGACCCGTGCAGGGCTGCGACGAACTCATCGATGAGTCGATCCTGCTGCTCTCGCGACGCCGAGTCGATCTTGAGTGTCTGGTCGCCGATGGTGAGCTCGACCGCGTTGGCCCCGCGAGTAGAGGACATCCACCCCCGTATCACCCCCACGATGGCGGTCACGGCGACCAGCGACTCCTTGAAGCCCACGAGCAGAACCCCGATCTCCGCGACGTCGATGCCACGGGTGCCAGCAGGCGCCTCGCCCGCGCTCGCGCGTTCGACATCATCGACGCCGAGGTCCAGCAGCTCCCGGCGTAAGACCGAACTGAGCTCATCGAGACGCTCCACATCAGGATCGTGGATCGTGATGGTCATCTGGCGACTCATCCTCGGCTCCTCGCTTCAAAGGACTCCCTTACGGTCAGTGTCCTCCCAGACCGGGGGCTCGTCAGCGGATTCACCGACACGGTGGCCGAGCCCGGCCAGGGCGGGCTCGGCGAAGACGTGGACGTCAGGCCATCTCAGGGACATGCAGGTGCGCGTACGCGAGGTCGAACTCGTGCACGTCGACGATCTCGCCGCCCGCGTCGCTCGCGGCCCGGCTGCGCATGTCGTCGGCCGCCGAGCGGCTGGCTTCCATCGCGGCGCGGGACTCCCAGGCCGTGGTGGCGCAACCCAGGCCGGACGACCGGTTCATCAGCAGGCTGGCGCTGCAGAACCCAGCGGTCTGCTCGAGCTGGGGAAGGATCCCTACCCGGAAGGTCTCGGCCATGGCGTCGAGGTCACCCTGCAGCCAGCTGACGCGGGCGCACTCGCCGTGATGGCTACGGTGCATGACGACGATCTCCCACTCGTCGACCTGCATGGAGCCGCCGAGGATGTCCTTCCCTCGATCGCGTACCGGGCGAAGCTGCTCATCGCTGGCGCGCATGGCCGCCTCGTCTTCCCACGAACTTGTTGCGATGCACTGCCCGGTCTCGCGGTCGACCAGCATCGAGAGGCCGCGACAGCCCTCGATGCTGTCGAGCAAGGGCCCGACCTCGTCCTTGACGAATGCTATGCCCGCGTCGATGTTGCCGGGGTTCCCGTGGAACGTACTGGAACGTGCGTACACGGCCCGCTCCTTTCTAGGGCAGGGCAGTGCCCGGACCGGCACCGCCGGTAGTTCCCTGTCTACTCCTCTGGGCGCGGGGACGCCATAGCCAAGCTCTGCGGTTCTCGGCCCCCGTCGGGGCTGGGTCCGACATTTGCCTGTGCTGGATGGAGATCTCCTCGGACGTCCGCTCGCGGCGAAATGATGCGGCGAGGTTGGCCGCGTAGGTCGCCTTCATGGATCTTGCGCTGCCGGGATGGGAAGCGGCGGCGGTTGTCGGCGCCGCGCCTGAACGAAACTGTCGGTACGCACGCCTAGAGTTCGTCAGGTGATCACACAATGAGCAAGGACGCCGCAATGCGGGCGATGCGCGAGGCCCGGTATCGCGAAAGGCAAGGTGCGTCGACCGCCGACTCGACGCCGACCAGATCGGCGGTTCGACCTGCGAAGGCCCAGGCCGCCAAGACGGCTGCTCCGCCTTCGCCCGCCGAGGCGCTGTGTGGCCACCGTTCGATGAGTGGACGCACCTGCACACGCGAGCAGGGCCACGAGGCAAAGAGCCACCGCTACTCCTAGCGCTCAGCCGTCTTACCACGTCAATGCAACGCGCCTGCCCATCAATAGGAGCCGGCGCATCGAACTCGAAGACAGGCGGCGGAATGCCGCGCCACCTCTCTGCATGGGTTTCTCCACGGTGCCGGTGTGCCTTGCATGAGCGGAGAGGTCAGGCGCCGACCTCGGTCAGGGCGGTGGAGGGAAGCCAGTCGGCGCCGAGGAGCTGGGCGAGGGCAGTGAGGCCGGTGATGTCGCTTCCCACCGTGGCAGAGGCCGCAGCGATCCGCTCGACCATCAACCTGCCGACCTGCTCCTCGACGGTGCCCTCCGCGTACGCGATGTGCCACGGCGAGAGCTGGTGGTCGCGGTGGGTGCGGCCGGTCACCTGCCGTCCCGCGATACCCGAGAAGCGGGCCTGGTGGAACACGCCGACCCGCGGCTCGCTGCTAGCCCGGCGACCGTCGGCGAGGATTTCGCCGGCGTGCAGGCTGATCGAGGCGACCGTGGTGAAGACGCAGACCTTCGCCTGCCCAGTCTGGAACCGGAGCCGCTCGGCCTCTGCATCGAACCGGTCGCGGCCGTAGATCGTGGCGACTTCGAGGCCGGAGTCACGCAGCCGGTCGGCGAT
>NZ_JBEPDH010000047.1:0-2717 GCF_040300245.1 Nocardioides sp. NPDC000445
CCGCGGAGGTCGCCCACCGCTGTCGCCCCGAGGACCGCGGAGATCGTCTTGCCCACGCCGGGCTCATCGGCCAGCAGGAACTGCCGCCCGCCCGCTGCAGCGCGCGCCGCGATAGCGTCAGCAGCCTCGTACTGGACCCGCCGCGGCTCGAGCGCGTCGGTCGCCTCGAGGCTCTGCGTCGGAAGGTCGGGATTGAGGGTGCTCTCGATGAACCGACCGAGCGTGTACGGACCCGGAGCGTAGGGCGCGAGGTGCGCCGGCACAGCGTGCCCGACGTACAGGTGGGTCTTGACTCCCGGGTGCCACGTGGCGCCCTCGACCTGGGTGCCGTAAGGGACGTCGAGCACCCACAGCCGCTCGCCCGGACCGACGGCCGGCAACGGCTGCGTCGGTTGTCGCGTCCCGCTCCGGCGCGGACGCCCGCCGCGGCGACGAGCACTGGATCGGCGAGAACTGGCCACCCCGAGACGCTATCGCCTGTCGGCGAGCTGGATGCGCCAGCTCCTATCGATGGGCGGGGCGCGCCGCTCACCTTCGGCGGCGGGGATTGTTCGTGCGCGCGGTGGCTGGTGCGCTGCGGGGATCCTGCGGCCAGGCGTGCTTGGGATAGCGCCCGCGCAAATCAGCACGAACGCCGGGGTAGCCGTTGTCCCAGAAGGACTCCAGGTCTGCCGTGACGGCTGCTGGGCGTCGCGCGGGGGAGAGCAGATGCAGCAGGAGCGGGACCTGGCCGTCCGCGAGGACCGGCGCTGCGGTCCAGCCGAAAACCTCTTGGATTCGCACAGCGAGCACCGGTTGTTCGGCGGAGTAGTCGATCCGCACGCTCGACCCACTGGGGACCTGCACTCGCTCGGGAGCCAGATCGTCGAGCCTGCCTGCCTGCGGCCACGGCACCATCGCCCGCAGTGCGGCAGCCACGTCGATGCGGCGAAGATCCTGGGCCGAGCGAACCCGCGCCAGCTGGGGCCCGAGCCACGACTGGAGGTTCTGCGTCAGTGCCGCGTCGCTCACATCGGGCCACGGGTCACCGAGCGCACGGTGCAGGAAGTCGAGGCGGGCGCGCAGCGCCGTGGCCGCCTCCGACCAGGCGAAGAGAGCGATTCCCTCCCTCGCCACCGCCTCTCGGATCGCGTCGGTCACGGCGTCGGCCGGTGGATCGCTGAGCGGGACGGAGCGGAGCTCGATCGCGCCCAGCAGCGTACGTCGGCGAGCCAGTACCCGCCCTCCGGTCCAGGTGACCTCGTCCACCTCGGTCCACAGGGACCCGGCCGCCTCCAGCGCGAGGTCCTCGGTGAGCGGGGCCGCCGCTCGGATCCGGGCTTCACGTTGCCCGGGCCGCCGCTCCGCGTCTCCGACCGCGAGCCACTCGAGTCCGCCCAGGGGCCCCGAAGCACGCGGATCGAGCGCCGCGCCCGTCCCGGACGCCATCAGGTAGCTCGCGGAGCTCGAACGTTTGCGCGCGATCCGGTCCGGATGCGCCAGGGCCACCACCAGCCCCACCGCCACGTCATCAGTGAGTGCGCGGGCGTCCGACGACCCTGTCCGGTCGCCCGCGGAGCCTTGCTTCTCGACGACCTTCTCCAGCCGGGTGACCTGGCTGCGCCACGAGCCTGCCCGCCGGTCAGCGCGCAGCGACCGGAGCGCAGCAACCAGGTCCCCGCCGGGAGCGCGCACGTCCTCGCTCAACATCGCGACCACCTCTGCGGCCCGCCTGGCCCCGACGAGGCCAGCCCCGTCGATGAGGGCACGCGCCAGCCTGGGATCGGCCGGTACGCCAGCGATCACCCGGCCCCGCGAGGTGGCTCTCCCGTCCTCGGTCAGCGCCCCCAGATCCACCAGTACGTCCTTGGCTGCCGACATCGCATGCGCAGGTGGCTGGTCGAGGAGCGCCAGGTCGTGCAGGTCGTCACTGCCCCAGCACGCCACCTCCAGGGCAAAGGCCGTCAGGTCGGCGGTCGCGATCTCGGGCTCCGGGTGAGCGGCCAGATGTGCGTGCTCCGCCTCGGACCAGCAACGCAGCACGGCGCCCGGCCCCAGCCGTCCGGCCCGACCCGCCCGCTGCTCGGCCGCTGCCCGGCTCACCGCGACGGTGACCAGAGAAGCCAGTCCGCGACGGTGGTCGGTGCGTGGCTCGCGCGAGAATCCAGCATCCACCACGACACGTACTCCAGGCACCGTCAGCGAGGACTCGGCGACCGCGGTCGAGACGATCACTCGCCGACGCCGGCCTTCGCTGAGCGCACGATCCTGCTCGGCGCCGGACAGACGTCCGTGCAGGGCGTGCACGGACGCGTTCACGTCGGCAAGGCGGCGTACGGTCGCCTCGACCTCCGCGACACCCGGCACGAAGGCCAGGACGTCACCCTCGTGCTCGACGAGCGCACGACGTACGGTCGCGGCGACATGGTCGTGGAAGGCCGGGGTGATACCCCGGTCGTCGGTGCGGCGCACCCCCGCAGGCAGCGGGCACCAGACCGCTTGAACCGGGTGCAGAGCACCCGGGACGCGGATCACCGGAGCGGTGTCGACCCCACCGAGCAGGGCGGCGGTCCGTTCGGCCTCGATGGTGGCCGACATCGCCACCAGGGACAGGTCCTCACGCAGGTGGGCCCGGACGTCGACGAGCAGCGCCAAGGTCAGGTCGGCGTCGAGGTGGCGCTCGTGCACTTCGTCGAGCACGACGGCCCCGACGCCGACCAGCTCGGGATCGTGCTGGA
>NZ_JBEPDH010000048.1:0-2155 GCF_040300245.1 Nocardioides sp. NPDC000445
GCGTAGGGCGCGAGGTGCGCCGGCACAGCGTGCCCGACGTACAGGTGGGTCTTGACTCCCGGGTGCCACGTGGCGCCCTCGACCTGGGTGCCGTAGGGGACGTCGAGCACCCACAGCCGCTCGCCCGGGCCGACGGCCGGCAACGGCCGCTTCGGATGTCGCGTCCCGCTCCGGCGCGGACGCCCGCCGCGGCGACGAGCACTGGATCGGCGAGGACTGGGCACACCCAGACGCTATCCTCCAGGCGAGCCGACCCGCCGCTCATCTTCGGCGGCGGGGACTGTTCGTACGCGCGGTGGCTGGTGCGCTGCGGGGATCCTCCGGCCAGGCGTGCTTGGGATAGCGCCCGCGCAGATCAGCACGAACGCCGGGGTAGCCGTTGTCCCAGAAGGACTCCAGGTCTGCGGTGACGGCTGCTGGGCGTCGCGCGGGGGAGAGCAGATGCAGCAGGAGCGGGACCTGGCCGTCCGCGAGGACCGGCGCTGCGGTCCAGCCGAAGACCTCTTGGATTCGCACAGCGAGCACCGGTTGTTCGGCGGAGTAGTCGATCCGCACGCTCGACCCACTGGGGACCTGCACTCGCTCGGGAGCCAGATCGTCGAGCCTGCCTGCCTGCGGCCACGGCACCATCGCCCGCAGCGCGGCAGCCACGTCGACGCGACGAAGATCCTGGGCCGAGCGAACCCGCGCCAGCTGGGGCCCGAGCCACGATTGGAGGTTCTGCGTCAGTGCCACGTCGCTCACATCGGGCCACGGGTCACCGAGCGCACGGTGCAGGAAGTCGAGGCGGGCGCGCAGCGCCGTGGCCGCCTCCGACCAGGCGAAGAGAGCGATTCCCTCCCTCGCCACCGCCTCTCGGATGGCGTCGGTCACGGCGTGGGCCGGTGGATCGCTGAGCGGGACGGAGCGGACCTCGATCGCACCCAGCAGCGTACGTCGGCGAGCCAGCACCCGCCCTCCGGTCCAGGTGACCTCGTCCACCTCGGTCCACAGGGACCCGGCCGCCTCCAGCGCGAGGTCCTCGGTGAGCGGGGCCGCCGCCCGGATCCGTGCTTCACGTTGCCCGGGCCGCCGCTCCGCGTCGCCGACCGCGAGCCACTCCAGTCCGACCAAGGGCCCCGAAGCACGCGGATCGAGCGCCGCGCCCGTCCCGGACGCCATCAGGTAGCTCGCGGAACTCGAGCGCTTGCGCGCAATCCGGCCCGGATGCGCCAGGGCCACCACCAGCCCCACCGCCACGTCATCGGTGAGTGCTCGGCCGTCGGTGCCCTGCTTCCCGACGACCTTCTCCAACCGGGCGACCTGGCCGCGCCACGAGCCTGCCCCCTGTCCGGCGCGCAGCGACCGGAGCGCGGCAACCAGGTCCCCGCCGGGAGCGCGCACGTCCTCGCTCAACATCGCGACCACCTCTGAGGCGCGCCTGGCCCCGACGAGACCAGCCCCGTCGATGAGGGCACGCGCCAGCCTGGGATCGGCCGGTACGCCGGCGATCACCCGGCCCCGCGGGGTGGCTCTCCCGTCCTCGGTCATCGCCCCCAGATCCACCAGCACCTCCTTGGCTGCCGACATCGCATGCGCCGGTGGCTGGTCGAGGAGCGCCAGGTCGTGCACATCGTCACTGCCCCAGCACGCCACCTCCAGGGCGAAGGCCGTCAGATCGGCGGTCGCGATCTCGGGCTCCGGGTGAGCGGCCAGATGCGCGTGCTCCGCCTCGGACCAACAACGCAGCACGGCGCCCGGCCCCAGCCGTCCGGCCCGACCAGCCCGCTGCTCGGCCGCTGCCCGGCTCACCGCGACGGTGACCAGAGAAGCCAGTCCGCGACGGTGGTCAGTGCGCGGCTCGCGCGAGAATCCGGCATCGACCACGACACGTACCCCAGGTACCGTCAGCGAGGACTCGGCGACCGCGGTCGAGACGATCACTCGTCGACGCGGGCCTTCGCTGAGCGCACGATCCTGCTCGGCGCCGGACAGACGTCCGTGCAGGGCGTGGACGGACGCGTCCACCCCGGCAAGGCGGCGTACGGTCGCCTCGACCTCCGCGACACCCGGAACGAAGACCAGGACGTCACCCTCGTGCTCGACGAGCGCACGACGTACGGTCGCGGCGACATGGTCGTGGAAGGCCGGGGTGATACCCCGGTCGTCGGTGCGG
>NZ_JBEPDH010000049.1:0-1442 GCF_040300245.1 Nocardioides sp. NPDC000445
CGACGAGACTCACGAAAAATGCCCGCGAAACGCCCTCGGTGCCTCATCTAGGAGTGCCCGTGAACCGGTGATTCTCGGCGGGTATGAGGAGTGGGTTGTCGTTGGCGGCGCGGGTTGAGATCACCAGTCGTTATGCGCGGCTGTATGTGGGTGCTTCAAAGAAGGTCAAGGGTGAGTTGCTCGATGAGGTGGTCTCGGTGACGGGCTGGTCGCGTGACAACGCGCGGCGGCGGTTGGTGGCGGCGTCGAAGACGCGGCCGGGCAGGGGCCGGGAGGTCGTGCCGCGGGTACGGAAGCGCCGGTCCTCGAAGTACTCCTATGACGCGTTGATGGTTCTCCAGCGGGTCTGGGCGGCCAGTGGCGGTCAGTGTGGGAAGTATTTGGCCGAGTCGATGTCGCTTCAGCTCGATGGGCTTGAGCGGCACCGCGAGCTGGTTTTCGGCCGGGACCGGTACAGCCGTGAGGTTCGTGAGGAACTGGTGGCGATGTCGGCAGCGACCATTGATCGGTATCTGAAACCGGTGCGTGAGACGGACCCGATGCGGGGGATCGCGACGACAACGCCGTCGCCGTTGTTGAGGTCCTCGATCAAGATCCGCAAGGCCGGCGATGAGGTCGAGGATGAGCCGGGGTTCTTCGAGGGGGACACCGTGGCGCACTGCGGGCCGACGTTGCGTGGGGAGTTCGCGCGGTCGTTGAATCTGACCGATGTCCGCACGGGGTGGGTATGGACACGCTCGGTGCCCAACAACGCTCACGCCAACATCTTGAGCGGGTTGCAGGCAGCGGTAGCCGAGATCCCGTTCGCGGTGACCGGGCTCGACTTCGACAACGGCACCGAGTTCCTCAACCACGCCGTGATCAAGTGGGCTGGGGAGTTGGGGATCTACTTCACTCGTTCGCGGCCGTACAAGAAGAACGACCAGGCCACCATCGAGTCGAAGAACAACCACCTGGTGCGGAGGTATGGCTTCTACTACCGCTATGACACTCCTGAGGAGGTGCGGGAGCTGAACCGGCTGTGGCGACTGGTCGATGACCGGCTCAACTTTCTGACTCCGACGAAGAAGCCGGTGGAGTGGGGCAGTGACCGTAACGGTCGACGTAAACGGATCTATGACAAGCCCGCCACGCCACTGGCTCGGCTCTTGAAGGCAGGGGTTCTCGCCCAGGGTCAGCAGGCCGAGCTGCTTGCCTATCGCGACAGCCTCAACCCTGCCGGGATCGGCCGCCAGATCGCCGCGGTCCAGGCCCGTCTTCGAGACCTGGCTGCCGAGAAGACGGACACACTCCACACCCGAGCCACCAGCGTCTTGGCCCACCGCCGCAAAGGTGGCATCTGGATCCAGGGCGTCGATGCCGTCGGCTAGATCCTCGCGGGCATTCCTAACTGAGGCACCGACCACCTTTCGCGGGCATCTTGACATGAGGCACTACGGGAC
>NZ_JBEPDH010000050.1:0-1283 GCF_040300245.1 Nocardioides sp. NPDC000445
ACCTGGAGGCGGGTGTTGACCTCGAGGAAGGAGATGGTGCCGTCGGCGGCGACCAGGAACTCACAGGTCCCGGCGCCGACGTAGCCGGCCTCGCGCAGGATGGCCTTGGAGGACTCATAGAGCCGCTTGTTCTGTTCCTCGGTCAGGAACGGTGCGGGGGCCTCCTCGACCAGTTTCTGGTGGCGGCGCTGCAGGGAGCAGTCCCGGGTGGAGACCACGACCACGTTGCCGTGGGTATCGGCCAGGCACTGGGTCTCGACGTGGCGGGGCTTGTCGAGGAACTTCTCCACCAGACACTCACCCCGCCCGAACGCACCCACGGCCTCACGGACCGCGGACTCGTACAGGTCGGGGATCTCCTCCAGGGTCCGGGCGACCTTCAGGCCGCGGCCACCGCCCCCGAAGACGGCCTTGATCGCGACCGGCAGGCCGTACTCCTGGGCGAAGTCGACGATCTCGGAGGCGTCCTTGACCGGGTCCTTGAGCCCCGGCGCCAACGGCGCCCCGGCCTTCAAAGCGATCTGCTTGGCCTTGGCCTTGTCACCCAGCGCATCGATCGCCTCAGGGGAGGGACCGATCCAAGTCAACCCAGCCTCGATCACCGCGGTGGCGAAGTCGGCGTTCTCGGCCAGGAACCCGTAGCCGGGGTGGACCGAGTCCGCCCCCGACTGCTTGGCGACGTCGAGGATCTTCTCGATCGAGAGGTACGACTCCGCCGGGGTCGCGCCACCCAGGGCGTAGGACTCATCGGCCAGCCGCACGAACAGCGCGTCACGGTCGGGCTCGGCATAGATCGCGACCGACCCGATCCCGGCGTCCTTGCATGCACGGATCACTCGAACCGCGATCTCACCGCGGTTGGCGATCAAAACCTTTGTCAGTTCAGGCACGGTGTTCTGCTTTCTACGGTGTTCAGTTCGGAAGAGCGCTGGCGCGCCAGGCGCCGGGGCCGGGGTGGATGGGGGTACGCAGCTGCGGGGTGGCCCACAGAGAGCGGGGCTTCTTCTTGGGGGCCTCGCCGGCTGAGCCGAGGGCGGCGAAGACGGCCACGATCGCGGCCACTTCTTCGGGGGTGGCGTTGTGGTCGATGACCTTGAGCAGTGGCTTTTGCTCCTCGGGCGCGGTCACAGCGGGATGTTTCCGTGCTTCTTCGCGGGCAGGGTCTCGCGCTTGGTGCGCAGCAGGCGCAGGGCGCGGGTGACTTCGGCGCGGGTCTCGTGGGGTGGGATGACCGCGTCGATGTAGCCACGTTCGGCGGCGATGTAGGGGTTGGCCAGGGTGGT
>NZ_JBEPDH010000051.1:0-1137 GCF_040300245.1 Nocardioides sp. NPDC000445
GCAGCGTAGTGCGCGTTCTCGATCTCGATGGGTGTGAGGTCATCGATTGATCCGTGGGTGCGCTCGTGGTTGAACCAGTGGACCCAGTGCAGGGTCTCGATCTCGACGTGCTCGACGTCGCGCCAGGGCCCTTCAGGGCGGATGAGTTCGGTCTTGTAGACACCGATCTGGGACTCGGCCACGGCGTTGTCGTAGGCATCGCCCACCGAACCCACCGAGCCGTCCACGCCTGCCTCGATCAAGCGTGAGGTGAACGCGAAGGAGGTGTACTGGCTGCCGGCGTCGTTGTGGTGGACCAACCCGGATAGGTCGCTCACACCGGCTTGTTGCCGGGTCCAGATGGCATGCTCGAGGGTGTCCAAGACGAGTTCGGTGGTCATAGACGTGGCGGCTCGCCAGCCCACGATCCGGCGGGAGAAGACGTCGAAGATGAAGGCCACGTACACGGTGCCGGACCAGGTCGGCACGTAGGTGAAGTCGGCCACCCACAGCTGGTTGGGCGCGGTGGCGGTGAAGTCACGATCGACCAGATCAGCTGCCCGGGCATCACGTGGATCCGGATTCGTGGTTCGCACACGTTTGCCCCGCAGCGCGCCCTGCCAGCCGTTTGCTGTCATCAGTCGCTCGATGGTGCACCGGGCAACGTCGTGACCTTGCCGGCGCAGGTGCAGCCACATCTTGCGGGCACCGAACCGGGCGATGAACCGCTGCTCGCGTGCTGCCCTGACCAGCTCGACGATCTCGGCATCACGCAGCGCCCGCTTCGATGGGGCCCGATCACGTGCCTCGTAGTAGGTAGACGGGGCGATCTGGACACCATGCTCTTTCAGCACGCGACAGATCGACTCGACCCCGAACTCCTCGCGGTGTTCGTCGATGAACGCGATCAGTACCTGTGTGGGCGGTCGAGCTCCGCCGCGAAGAAAGCCGACGCTGACTTGAGGATCTCATTGGCCCGTCGCAGCTCAGCGACTTCCTTCTTCAACGCCCGGATCTCAGCCAGCTCCTCGGTGCTCTTCCCCGGCCGGGTGCCACCATCGACCTCTGCCTGACGGATCCACTTACGCAGCGTCTCAGCCGACCCGATCCCCAACTTGCCCGCGATCGTGCGGATCGCCTCGAACTCACTGGGGTACT